>NZ_AUHR01000002.1 GCF_000423285.1 Laribacter hongkongensis DSM 14985 | reverse complement strand
CACACAAGCGGAAGAACTGTTGTCGCAGCTGGACCCGGCAGAGCTGCTGGCGAGCGTCAGCGGTGACGGCGCTTACGATACCCGGGGCTTCTTCTATCGTGAGGTTCGCTCACGGGGGCCACGGTCATCGTGCCACCACGACGGAACGGCAAGCCGTGGAAAGACCGGGCCGATTTCGCTCAAGCCCGGAATGCCCTCCTGGCTGCAGCCCGGCATCCAGGGTGGCGGTTATGGAAGAAGTGGAGCGGTTACCACCGGCGAAGCCTGGTCGAGACCACCATGGGACGTTTCAAATTGTTGGATGAACGATTGGCTGCCGGCCGTAACGACAGGTCGCCGAGGTACATGTACGTTGCGCGATTCTGAACACCTTCAACCGGCTCGGCATGCCGGTGACGGTTGCGCTCGCCTGAAATCCGGCTGGGAGTAGGAATAACCTAGCTTGAGCCCGAGTTATGCAACAGCGCCGCCAGATAGCATCCTCGACATTCTGTTTTTACTGGCAGTTCATTCCATGAATGGCGGCAGAAAACAGGAGTCGAACCTGCCAGGGAGCGCTGGCGCCCCCAATCCGGTTTTGAAGACCGGCCACCCCACCGGGAGTGATTTCCTGCCATGCCAAGGCGTGCATTATGCCATGCTTCAAGCGCTCCAACAGCTCTTCGCAGCCATCCTTACGGGGACAGCCGGCTACGCAACCACGTACCGCTGCCATCCAGCCGGTACAAGACCCGGTCATGCAGGCGCGAAGGCCGCCCTTGCCAGAATTCCATCCGGTCAGGCGTAACAGCAAATCCTCCCCAATGCGGAGGTCTGGGCACGTTAACCATATAGCGGGCAGCAAACCCGGCAAACCGCGCCATCACCACCTCCCGGCCGCTGATTTCCCGGCTCTGCTCGCTGGCCCACGCCCCGACCCGGCTTTTGTACGGGCGGCTGGCAAAATAGGCATCGGATGCATCGGCGGGCAGCTTCTCTACCCGGCCTTCAATGTTCACCTGCCGCTCAAGACCCGGCCAGAAGAACGTCAATGCAATAAAGGGGGTATGGGCCAGATGCTGTCCCTTGCGCGATTCATAATTGGTGAAAAAGACGAACCGGCCGTTTTCCACACCTTTCAGCAACACGACTCGCGCGGCCGGCCGCCCTTCCGGTGACACGGTCGACACCAGCATGGCGGTCGGCTCGTCCACATCAGCCGTAATGGCCTCGTCCAGCCAGATCTGGAACTGTGCGACAGGATCATCCAGGCAGGAAGCTTCATCCAGTTCCCGGGCCTTGTAATCCTTGCGCATGTCAGCAATGTTTTTCATCAGAAACCCCGTTTCCCTGCCGGATCGCTTTCTTCCAGCAACATCAGCTCCACGGCCGCCAGCTGGTCCGGCGTACCCAGCAGCACCAGCACATCATCGACCTCCAGCACCAGCGATGGTTCCGGCAAGCTGATGCGTGCCAGCCGGCGCTTGACCGCCCGGACCTGCACATCCAGCGCATCCAGCTCCAGTGCGGCAATCGGCTGCCCTACAGCCACGCTGCCCGGCCGGATCAGCACGGTTGCCAGCCGTGGCTGCAAGCCGTCATCCATTGCCAGTGTTTCATCGGTCATGCCATGGAAAAAGCCGCGGAACAGGTTATAGCGTTCCTCGCGCACATTGCGGATACGCCGCAATACCCGGTTCAACGGCACGCCCATGGCCATCAGCGCCTGCGATGCCAGCATCAGGCTGCCTTCCATCACCTCGGCCACCACTTCGTCGGCACCGGCATCACGCAGCTTGTCGATGTCCGAGTCGTCAATGGTGCGCACAATCACCGGCAGGTCCGGCCGCAGTTCGTGCACCACCTGCAATATCTGCATGCTGGCGTGGGTATCGGCAAAAGTGATCACCACCGCCTTGGCCCGCATCAGCCCGGCCGCCAGCAGGACTTCTTTTTTGCCGGCATGACCGAACACCACCGCATCACCCGCCGCGCCCGCCTCCCGTACCCGCTCGGGATCGGTGTCCAGAGCAAAAAACGGCATGTCTTCTTTTTCCAGCAACCGGGCCAGCGCCTGTCCGCTGCGGCCGTAACCGCAGATGATGGCGTGTTCGTTGCGCATCATGCTCGACACCAGGATCGAATGCAGGTCTGCCGCCTGGGTTTCCCAGTCCGACCGGATCAGCAGGCGCACCAGCCGCGCACTCTGCTGGATCAGGAAAGGTGCGGCCAGCATGGAAATCAGCACCGAAGCAATGGCCGCCTGCTCCACCGCCGGTGGCAAAAAACGCAGGTTGCCGGCCAGTGCAATCAGCACAAAACCGAATTCCCCGCCCTGCCCCAGAGCAATGGCGGTTTTCAGGCTGTCATTGGCGCGGTACTTGAAAGCCCGCGCAATGGCGTACACCAGCCCCAGCTTCAGCGGGATCAGCACGGCGACAAAGGCAAACACCAGCCAGAAGCGCTCGGCCAGCGCGCCGATTTCCAGCCGCATGCCGATGGTGATGAAAAAGAACCCCAGCAGGATGTCGCGGAACGGCCGGATGTCTTCCTCGACCTGGTAGCGATACGGCGTTTCGCTGATCAGCATGCCGGCAACAAAGGCACCCAGCGCCAGACTGATGCCGGCCATTTCGGTCAGCCACGACACCGACAGCGTCACCAGCAGCACGTTGATCATGAAGAGTTCGCTGGAGCGCTGCCGGGCCACCAGATGGAACCACGGGCGCACCAGCCGCTGCCCGACAAAGAACAGGGCTGCCATCACGACGGCGACCTTGCCCAGCGCCAGAGCCAGATCGTAGAGCAGCGCGCTTGAATCCCCTGCGAGGGCCGGCAGCAGGATCAGGAGCGGTACCACCGCCAGATCCTGGAACAGCAGGATGCCGATCGACATCTGCCCGTGCGGCGCGTTCAGTTCCAGCCGCTCTGTCAGCAGTTTTGACACAATGGCCGTCGAACTCAGTGCCGCAATCGAGCCCAGGGCAAAACCGGTCAGCATCGAGCCGCCAAACAGCATCCACAGCAGCATCACCACCAGCAGGGTCACGCTGACCTGTGCCACGCCCAGCCCGAACACGATCTGCCGCATGGCGCGCAATTTGGGCAGGCTGAACTCCAGTCCGATGGTGAACATCAGGAAAACAATGCCGATTTCACCGAAAAACTGCGATTCGGCCGAATCGGAAATCAGACCCAGCCCACCCGGGCCAACGATGTATCCCACCAGCAAATAACCCAGCATGGCGGGAATCCGCGCCACCCGGAACAGGGTGATCACGACGACAGAAGCAAACAGGATGGCAACGAGTGGAGCGAGCGAATGCATCGATAAAGAAGGGTGTCCGGGCAAAAGACAGCAACGACTAAGGATAGACGAGTTTAACGCTTGGTATACTTGCCCACCTAATTCCATCTACACCGGCATGAAATCGCCGTTCATCATCAGCATGAATGCAAACTTATCCGCCCATCGTCTTGCGCTTGCCCGTGATGTACTGAGCACCGAAGCTCAGGCCATCGAATCCCTGTCGAGCCGACTTGATGAGACATTTCTGGCTGCGGTGGACGCCATGCTGGCCACAACCGGCCGCGTGGTAGTTACCGGCATGGGCAAGTCCGGCCACGTTGCCCGCAAGATCGCGGCCACGCTGGCTTCCACCGGCACGCCGGCCTTTTTCGTGCATCCGGCCGAAGCCGCGCACGGCGACCTCGGCATGATCCTCTCGGGCGACGTGGTGCTGGCCTTGTCCAACTCGGGCGAGTCGGACGAAGTGATCGCCCTGCTGCCCGCCATGCGCCGCAAACAGGTCACTCTGATCGCCATGACCGGCCGTACCGGCTCCACCCTGGCCCGCGAAGCCGACATCCATCTGGACGCCGCCGTCGAGCGTGAAGCCTGCCCGCTGGGTCTGGCGCCCACATCCAGTACCACGGCTGCACTGGCGCTGGGCGACGCGCTGGCCGTCACGCTGCTCGACGCCCGCAATTTCCGGGCGGAAGATTTTGCCATGAGCCATCCGGCCGGCAGCCTCGGCCGCCGCCTGCTGGTCCGGGTTGCCGACGTGATGCGCAGTGGCGACGACCTGCCAGCCGTCCCGCCCGAAGCCAGCCTGCGCGATGCCCTGATGGAAATCAGCCGCAAGGGACTGGGGCTGACGGCGGTTGTCGATACCGGTGGCCGGCCCCTGGGCATTTTCACTGACGGCGACCTGCGCCGGCTCATCGACCGCGGCGTGGTGGACTTTCATCACATGACGGTTGGCGAAGTCATGCACGTACACCCGAAAACCATCGCTTCCGACCGGCTGGCCACCGAGGCCGTCAAAGAGATGGAACAGAACAAGATCAACGGTCTCCTGGTACTGGATAACCAGGGCCGGGTCGAAGGTGCCCTCAATCTGCACGATCTCTTTCGTGCCGGCGTAGTGTGAGCGACTTATGCAGAACGTACTGACTCTGGCCGCCCGCGTGCGGCTGCTGATCATGGATGTCGACGGTGTCCTTACCGACGGCAAACTGTGGTTCAACCCGCAAGGCGAGGAAATCAAGGCCTTCAATACCCTCGACGGTCACGGACTCAAGATGCTGCAAGGCCAGGGAGTCCAGCTGGCCATCATTACCGGCCGCGCATCCGGCGCCACCGGACACCGCGCGCGCGCCCTGGGCATCGACCATCTCTACATGGGATCGGAAGGCAAGCTGCCGGCTTTTCTCGACATCCTGGAAAAAACCGGCCTGTCAGCCGAAGAATGCGCCTATGTCGGTGATGACGTGATCGACCTGCCTGTCATGCGACGGGTCGGGTTTCCGGTCGCCGTACCGGCAGCGCCGAACATCGTCCTCAGCCACGCCCAGTACGTCACCGGCCGCCAGGGCGGCGAGGGTGCCGTGCGCGAAGTCTGCGAGCTGATCCTGCAGGCGCAGGGCCGGCTGGATGCAGCACTGCGTCCTTACCTGGAGGACTAGGACAAGATGCAACGCAACCTGTCGCGCCTGTTTCCGGTGCTGCTGGCAGTCATCCTGGTCCTGCTGACATTCTGGCTGGAATACCTGCTGACGAACCTGCCCAGCGGCCAGAACAGCATCAACAAGGATACGGTCGAGTATCTGGCGACCGACTATCACAGCACGGCCTTCAATGCCCGCGGACAGATCGACAAATCGGCCTTCGGCAAGGAGCTGTGGCAGTTCCCGCAGCAAAAGCGCATCCATTTTTCCGACTCGACCCTCGAGCAATACCAGGAGGGCAAGCGCACCTTGTCGGTATCGGCCAAAACCGGCCATTACGACAGCGACAGCAAGATTGCCTTTCTGGACCAGGATGTCCACCTGCGTCGCGAACCCACGCCCACGCGCCCGAACGTTGCCACGGCCGATACCAGCAAACTGACCGTCAATACCGAAAAACGCACCGCCGACACCAACGCCCCCACGGTCTACCAGGAGGGTGCGGACCGCGTCACCGCAACCGGTGTGCATTACAACGACGTGACCCAGCAACTGACGCTGAAGTCGCGAGTAAGGATGATCCATGTCCCGCAATAATCTTGCCGGCTTCCTGCTGATCTCCGGCCTGGCCGGCCTTTCTGTCCCGGCGCATGCCGAACAGGCCGACCGCAGCAAACCCATCGTGATCGAAGCCGACCGTGCCAATCTCGACCAGCTCAAGGGCGTGACGGTCTACGAAGGCAACGTGATCCTGACCCAGGGCACGGCCCGCATTACCGGCAACCGGCTGGTTGTCACCGAGGACAACGCAAAACAGCAGATTGCCAACGTCTACGGCAACCCGGCCACCTTCAAGCAGCGCCTGGACGCAGACAAGGACGGCAAGGTGGAATGGGTGGACGGCAAGGGCCAGCGCATCGAATACGACAGCGGCAAGGATCTCGTCCGCATCTGGGACAACGGCCGTGTCACCCGCGGCGGCGACGTCGTTACCGGCAACTACATCGTCTACAACGCCAAGACCGAGCAGTTCGAAGCCAGCGGCCAGCAGGCCGGCCCCAACGGACAACCGCAGGGCAAGGGACGGGTCACCGTCACCATCCAGCCGCGCCAGCAGCAACAGGGGACGAAATGAGCCTGCCGCACAGCCATCTCAAGGTCCGCAACCTGCAAAAACACTACAAAAGCCGCACGGTGGTCAAGGATGTCTCCCTGGATATCGAAAGCGGTGAAGTGGTCGGTCTGCTCGGCCCCAACGGTGCCGGCAAAACCACCAGCTTTTACATGATCGTCGGCCTTGTTTCGGCCGATGCAGGAGAAATCTGGGTTGACGGTACCAACGCCACCCATCTCGCCATTCACCAGCGGGCGCGGCTTGGCATCGGCTACCTGCCGCAGGAAGCATCGATCTTCCGCAAGCTCACGGTCGAGGAGAACATCCTTGCCATCCTCGAGGTATCCGGACTCAGGGGCGACGAAGCCCGTCGCGAACTGGACCTGCTGCTGGACGACCTCAACATCACCCACCTGCGGGAAAACCCGGCCCTGTCACTGTCCGGTGGCGAACGCCGCCGGGTCGAGATTGCCCGGGCACTGGCCATGCGGCCGCGTTTCATCCTGCTGGATGAACCCTTTGCCGGGGTGGACCCGATTGCCGTCATCGACATCCAGAAAATCATTGCCTACCTGAAAGAGCGCGGCATCGGCGTGCTCATTACCGACCACAACGTGCGCGAAACCCTGCGCATCTGTGATCGTGCCTACATCATCAGCGCCGGCAGCGTACTGGCCACGGGCGACCCCGCCGTACTGGTCGCGGACGAAAATGTCCGCCGGGTCTATCTCGGCGAACACTTCCACTTGTGATCCCAGCATGAAACAAAGCCTCCAGCTCAAACTCAGCCAGCAACTCACGCTGACCCCGCAACTGCAACAGTCGATCAAGCTCCTGCAGCTGTCGACACTGGACTTGCAGCAGGAAGTCGAGCAGTTCCTGGCCGACAATCCCCTGCTGGAGCGTGTCGAAGACGGTGAACACGATGACGGAGCCACTGCTGCTGACGAACCGGCAGAACTGGCTCCGGCCGAGCACGCCGGCAGCGACGATCCGCGCGAGCACGATGACAGTGCCCGCGACCTGGACACGCTGAACGACTGGAGCAGCAGCGGCATCCGCGGCAGTGACGAGGACGACGACTGGGACCCGCATGCCAACCTGATCCGTCCGCAATCGTTGCGCGAGCACCTGCTGGCACAGCTGGCCGAAGTGCCGCTGTCGGCCCGCGACCGGGCAGTCGCCACCTTTCTGGTCGAAGAAATCGACGATGATGGCTACCTGCCGGCCTCGCTGGAGTCACTGGCGGAGCAATTGCCGGCATCGCTGGAAGTGGAACTGGACGAACTGACCATCGCCTTGCGGCTGATCCAGCAGTTCGAGCCGGCCGGCGTGGGCGCGCGTGACCTGACCGAATCGCTCCTGCTTCAGTTGCGGGCCCGCTCCGGCACCGACGAATGCACACTGGCACACACTATCGTGCGTGACCATCTGCAACTGCTGGCCAACCGTGACTTTACCCGCCTGCGCCGCGCCACCAGTGCCGACGACGAGGCGCTGAGACAGGCCCAGGCGCTGATCGCTTCGCTCAACCCGCGCCCGGCGGCCGGCTTTGCCAGTGGCGACACACATTACGTCATGGCAGACGTCATCGTGCGGCGCGACCGTCAGGGAATCTGGCAGGCACACTTGAATCCCGCGTCACAGCCCCGATTAAAGGTGAACCAGATGTACGCCAACCTGCTCGGCCGCTGCCGGGGCGAGGGGGGCGAGCTGTCAGGACGCCTGCAGGAAGCGAAATGGCTGATCCGCAATATCGAACAACGGGCCGACACTATACTCAGGGTGTCAAGTGTGATCGTGGAGCGCCAGCAGGGTTTCTTCGAACAGGGCGAGCTGCTGATGAAACCGATGGTGCTGCGTGATGTTGCAGAGGAACTGGGATTGCACGAATCCACCATCTCGCGCGTGACCAGCAACAAATACCTGCTGTGTCCGCGCGGCATTTTCGAGCTGAAGTATTTTTTCGGATCCGCGCTTGATACGGATTCCGGCGAAGAATGTTCGGCTACGGCCATCAAGGCCCGCATTCGGCGCCTGATTGCCGAAGAAGACGCCAGAAAGCCGCTTTCAGACAACACCATTGCCGATCTTCTGGGAGAAGAAGGCATCCAGGTTGCCCGCCGGACCGTGGCGAAATACCGTGAAGCCTTGCTGATCCCCCCCGCCAGCCAGCGCAAGATGATTTGATGTTTTAACGTGCATCAATGCACATTCCGGTGTCTTCCAGCAGTATGGAGACACGTTCCCCACCAGAAGGAGTTAGGGTATGAACCTGAACATTACTGGCGTCCACCTCGAGGTCACTTCGAGCTTGCGCGACTACCTGACCGAGAAACTTGACCGCGTTACCCGTCACGTCGACAACGTGATTGCAGTCAACGTTGCCCTGTCTGTCGACAAGCTGGACCAGAAGGTTGCAGTGGACGTGCATCTCAAGGGGAAAGATATTCATGTCGAGGAAGTTGCCAGTGACATGTATGCCGCCATTGACCTCGTCATCGACAAGATCGACCGTCAGGTTCTGAAATACAAGGAAAAACAAACGACCCACTTCTCCGACAAGGCCCATAAAGCCAACGAACTGTCAGCCGGCTCGGAAGTCTGATTTCCTTCAGGTCCGTTTGAACGGGAACCCTTGCGGTTCCCGTTTTTTATGGGCAAATCACACGGGAGTCGTGACCGGCCGGGCGAGTCGCTCTAGAATGACGGATTGTGCCTTTCGCCTGTTCCAAAACCGTCATGAGCCTGATCGCCCAAATCCTGCCCGGCCCCGACCATCTGCTGATCGATCTGGACGTGAGCAGCAAAAAGCGCGTATTCGAGCAAGTCGGCATCCTGTTTGAAAACCGGTACAACATTGCCCGCAGTGCCGTATTCGACAGCCTGTTTGCCCGCGAGAAGCTGGGTTCCACCGGCCTCGGCCACGGTGTAGCCATTCCGCACGGCCGGGCCAAAGGCCTCAAGGACGTTGCCGGTGCCTTTGTCCGCCTCAAGGAAGCCATCCCCTTCGATGCTCCCGACGGCAAGCCCGTCAACCTGCTGTTTGTCCTGCTGGTTCCCGAGCAGGCCACCGACCGGCACCTGCAGGTGCTGTCCGAACTGGCCCAGCTCTTCAGCCGCCGCCAGCTGCGCGAAGCCCTGCTGGCCGCACCGGACGCCAAGACCATCTACCAGTTGCTTACGCCCGCACAGGACAGCCATGCCTAGCATAACGGTCAGGAAGCTTTACCAGGACAACCGCCAGAAACTCGGTCTGAGCTGGGTGGCCGGTTCCAGTGGCATCGACAACCTGATCAGTACCGACGAGCAGCGTCCCACGCTGGCACTGGTCGGCCACCTGAACTTCATCCACCCCAACAGCATCCAGGTCTTCGGCGTCGCCGAGTGTGACTACTTCAACGCCCTCCCTCCGGACCAGGCGCACGACACGCTGGCCCAGCTGTTCCAGCTGCGCATGTCACTGATCATCGTGGCCAACGGGCAAGCAGTTCCGCCAGCGCTCAAGACTGCCTGCGAACAGAATCGCGTTCCGCTGGTCACTTCCGCCCAGCCCTCCCCCTACCTGATGGACGTATTGCGCATCTATCTGGCCCGGGTACTGGCAGTCTCGACTGTCCTGCATGGCGTCTTTCTGGACGTGCTGGAAGTCGGCGTACTGATCACCGGCGACAGTGCCATGGGCAAAAGCGAACTGGCACTGGAGCTGATCTCGCGTGGCCACGGCCTGGTGGCAGACGATGCCGTCGACCTCTACCGTATCGGACCGGAAACACTCGAAGGCCGCTGCCCGGAGATGCTGCGTGACTTTCTGGAAGTACGCGGGTTGGGCATCCTGAACATCCGTACCGTATTCGGCGAGACAGCGGTCCGGCCGAAGAAGATGCTCAAGCTGATCATCCATCTGGTCAAGGCTACCGACCAGATCATGCAGGACATCGACCGGCTGGCCATCCAGTCGGAAACGCAGGAAGTGCTGGGGGTCAAGGTCCGCAAGGTCACCATACCCGTAGCCGCCGGCCGCAACCTTGGCGTACTGGTGGAAACCGCCGTGCGTAACTACATCCTGCAACTGCGCGGCATCGACAGCACCCGCGACTTCATCGAACGGCAGACGCGCATGCTGCGCGAGCAGGAAAACCATGCAGCTGATCCTGATTAGCGGTCTGGCAGGCTCCGGCAAAAGCATTGCCCTCAACGTGCTGGAAGACAGCGGTTATTCCTGCATCGACAACCTGCCACTGACCCTGGTGCCCGACACGGTCGAGCGACTGGCCCCGCTGGGCTACGAACAGCTTGCCATCAGCCTCGACACCCGCGACGGTGCCAGCCGTCTGCTTGAGGTCATCCACGCACTGGAAACTGCCGGCCACAACGTGCGCTTCCTGTTTCTCGAAGCCCGCACCGATACGCTGATCCGCCGTTTTTCCGAAACCCGCCGCCGTCACCCCCTGTCGCGCACCGCCCTGACCATCCCCGAAGCCATTGCCCGCGAGCGGCAGCTCCTGCAAGCCATCGCCGGTCTGGGCCACCGCATCGATACCAGCGATCTCTCTCCCAACCAGTTGCGCCGCTACCTGCGCGATGTCATCGCCCAGGCACCAGGACGCATGCTGGTCGTCATCCAGTCTTTCGGTTTCAAGCACGGCGTCCCGCTGGATGCCGATTTTGTCTTTGACGTGCGCTGCCTGCCCAATCCCTACTACGACCCGGCCTTGCGCCCCTTTACCGGTCGTGATGCTCCGATCATCAACTTCCTGACAGCCGAACCACTGGTCCAGGCCATGGCCGACGAGCTGAGCGGACTGGCGCTGCGCTGGATCCCGGTCTTCCGCCACGACAACCGCAATTACCTGACTTTTGCCATCGGCTGCACCGGCGGCCAGCACCGTTCGGTCTATCTGGCCGAAACCCTGGCAGCCCGGCTGCGCGAAACCGGCGAAACGGTGCTGCTGCGGCACCGCGAGCTTGACCGCTGACCTCCATGCAGCGCTTCCTGCCGGCATGGCGTCCAGGAGACTGGGGACTGTGGCTGACCGCCCTGCTGCTGGTCATCGCCAGCGGACTGCATTTCTGGCATGACGGCATCGGCGACACGCTGCGGATCCGCGCCAACGGCCAAGTGTTCGGCGATTATCCCCTGCGGCTGAACCGAACCCTGGACATTCCCGGCCCGCTGGGCCACACCACCATCGAAATCCGCGCCGGACGGGCACGGATTGCCGCCGACCCGAGTCCGCGCCAGTATTGTGTCCGCCACGGCTGGCTGACCCGGCCGGGTGAAATGGCCATTTGCCTGCCCAACCGCACCAGCATCGAAATCCTGCGTGCCCAGCGTGATTACGACAGCCTTGGCTACTAGCACCTCACTGACCCTCACCGCCACACCCGCCGACCGGCAAACAGCCCGGCTGGCGGCCATTGCCATCGTGCTGGCCCTGATCGACGCCGGCATTCCCTCGCCCCTGCCCGGCCTCAAGCCCGGATTTGCCAACATCGTCACCCTTGTTGCACTGGAACGGCTGGGGCTGCGGGCCGCGGTTGCCGTCAGCCTGATCCGGGTATTTGCCGCTGCCCTGCTCCTCGGCAGCCTGATGACCCCCGGCTTTTTCTTCAGCCTTGCCGGCGGCATTGCCAGCCTGGCCACACTGGCACTGGCGCACTGTCTGCCACGCCGCTGGTTCGGCATGGTCAGCCTGTCGCTGCTGGCCGCCTTTGCCCATATCGGCGGGCAGCTGCTGCTGGCCCGCCTGTGGCTGATCCCCAGCGACGGACTGGGCTATTTTGTCCCGCTGTTTCTGGCCGCCGCCTTCGTCAGCGGCACGGTCAACGGTATCATCTGTGCCCGACTGCTGACAGAAACCCGTCCCGATGATGCCCCCGCGTAGCCTGACCCTTGCCCTGACCGGTGCCTCCGGCCTGCCCTACGGCCTGCGACTGCTTGACTGCCTGCTGGACCACGACCTAGAAGTCCGCCTGCTGTATTCGCAGGCTGCGCAGATCGTGGCGCAACAGGAACTGGGCCTGCGGCTGGCCAGCCGCCCGGACGAGGCTCGCACGGCTCTGCTGGCCTGGCTGCAACGTCCTGATGACGCCCGGCTGCGGGTATTTGGCCGCGAAGAATGGTTCGCACCTGTCGCCAGCGGCTCCAATCCGTCGGACGCCATGGTGATCTGCCCCTGCACCACCGGCACACTGGCCGCGATTGCCCACGGCCTGTCCGACAACCTGATCGAGCGGGCGGCCGATGTCAGCCTGAAAGAAGGGCGCAAGCTGGTGCTGGTGCCGCGCGAAACGCCCCTGTCGGTCATCCATCTGGAAAACATGCTAACACTCGCGCGGGCCGGCGCCGTCATCCTGCCGCCAGCGCCGGGCTTTTACACCCACCCGCGTACCGTGGCAGACATGGTGGACTTCGTGGTAGCCCGCATCCTGGACCAGCTGGGCCTGCCACACCAGCTGCAACCTCGCTGGGGAGAACCCGAATGAACCCGGTCCGCCCGATTTTTTCTGCTACCGGCCTGCGCATGCTGGAAAGCCGGGCCGAGCAGGCAGGCATGCCCCTGATGGACCGCGCTGCCGGCCTGATTGCCACGCATGTCGAACAGCATTTCCCTGACCGGCCAGTCGTGGCTGTGGCCGGTCGCGGCAATAACGGCGGAGATGCCATCCTGGCAGCTGCCCGGCTGGCCTGCCGGGGCATTCCGGCTGCCATCCGGCTGCCGCTGGGCACTCCGGACACCGCCGCTGCCCGGCAGGTACTGGAGCAGGCCCGGCAAGCCGGCGTGCGCCTGCTCCAGGCAGACGAGGACTGGCCCGAAACCGCCGTGCTGCTGGACGGCCTCTTTGGCATCGGCCTGACCCGGGCACCGGAAGGTGAAGCCGCGCAGGCCATCGAACGCATCAATGCCCATCCCGGTCCGGTGGTCGCCATCGACCTGCCGTCAGGGCTGGACGCGGAACGTGGCGTGGCGTACGCGCCCTGCGTCCGGGCACAGCACACGCTGACTTTTCTGGCTGACAAGACCGGGCTGCTGACTGCCGACGGCCCTGACCATGCCGGCGAGGTGTTCGTACACGTGCTGGACCTGCCGCCGGACTGGCTGCCCGACCCCGTGGCGGCGTGTCATGTCCCGCCCGAGCCGTGGCTGCCCCCACGCCGGCACAACAGCAACAAGGGCGTGTTTGGCGGCGTCGGCATCATCGGAGGCGCCGAAGGCATGACCGGTGCCGTGCTGCTGGCGGCACGGGCAGCCTTGCGCCACGGAGCCGGCAAGGTGCGGGGCGGCTTTGTTGCCCCGTTTCCGGCGCTGGACCCCCTGCACCCGGAGCTGATGCTGGCGCGGGCCGAGGCCGTGCTGGCCGCACCGGATGTCAGCGTACTGGCCGTCGGCCCCGGGCTGGGGTGCAGTACCGAAGCGGGCGAACTGCTCGCCCGCGCACTGGCATGCCGGCTGCCGCTGGTGCTGGATGCCGACGCACTCAACCTGCTGGCGCAGGACCCGGCATTGGCAGAGGCCTGTCGCCAGCGCGGCCTGCCAACCATCCTGACGCCGCACCCAGGCGAAGCTGCCCGCCTGCTGGCTACCGGCACCGCCAGCATTCAGGCCGACCGGCCGGAAGCTGTCCGCCAGCTGGCCCGCAACTGGCAGGCGGTCGTGGTGCTCAAGGGCTGCGGCACGCTGGTGGCCGGGCCGGACGGCTTTTTCACCGTCAACCCGACCGGCCACCCGGGACTGGCACAGGCCGGACAGGGCGACACGCTGACCGGCATGATCGCCGCCCTGCTGGCACAAGGGCTTGATGCTGCGGCAGCCGCCCGTCTGGCCGTATGGCTGCATGGCCGGCACGCCGGCGCCATTGATCCTGCGATTCTGGAGTGCGCCCCTCACCAGGCGGCAGACTGATGCGGGCTGCGGGCATGCAGCCATACGGCCGCAATGCACCAGCCCGTCCGGATACGCCCACAGGAATAACGGCTGGTGCAGCCCTGAAGCGGCCGGGAGCCGACAGGGCCGTCACGCCATGCAGCGCCGCCGGTGACTAGTCCTGCCCGTGACGAAAACGGTCAATGTCGCGCCGGGCCTTCTTGGTCGGCCGACCCTCGCTGAACGGAAAACTGGCCCGCTCGGCCGCCAGCTGCAACTGGCGGGCCTCACGCCGTTGCTGGCTTTCTGCGGTTTCCTGGTACATGGTACGGGCGATCGTGGCCGATCCTCGCCGGTCCAGCGGCAACAGCACATTCAGCACGTACTCGAGCTGGTTCAGGCGCAACTCGATACGGTCACCGGCCTTGACGAGCCGGGAAGGCTTGGCCCGTTCACCGTTAAGGCTGACATGCCCGGCTTCGATGGCGTCCTGCGCCAGCCCCCGGGTCTTGTAAAAACGCGCAGCCCACAACCATTTGTCCAGCCGGACCCGGTCCTGCATGTCACTCATTCTGTCACCTTGAAACGGGCTTCGATCAGGCCGTCCAGCGTCAGCAGCAGGCAGTCCCCGGCCTGAAGCGGACCGACTCCGGCCGGCGTGCCGGTATAGATAATGTCTCCGGCCGACAGGCCGTACTGGCGTGACAGGTAACTGACCAGCATCGGCAACGGGAACAGCATCAGGTCGGTATCGCCCGACTGGCGCACCGTACCGTTGACCGTCAGGGAAAAACGGAAACGGCTGGCTCCGGCCACATCATCGGCCGGTACGAAATCACTGATGCAGGCAGCGCCCGGAAAGCCCTTGGACTTGGTCCACGGATGCCCCTTCTGCTTGGCCTGGGCCTGCACGTCACGCGCGGTCAGGTCCAGCCCGATGCCGTAACCGGCCACGACTGACAGGGCACGCTCCGGCCCGATGTCCCGGGCATCGCGGCCGATCAGCAGGACCAGTTCGGCCTCGTGGTGCACATCCTGCGACCAAGTGGGCAGCCGCAAGGGTTCGCCGACCTTGAGTACCGAAGAAGTCGGTTTGAGGAATACCATCGGCTCTTCGGTTTCAATGGCATTGCCAAGCTCGGCGGCGTGAGCGGCATAGTTGCGGCCGATGCAGAAAACATTGCCAACGGTGATCTCTCCGCCAGCCATGCGTACAGTTGCCATGCTGTTTCCCCTGAAAATGGAATCACGTCGCAGCCATTCCGGCCCTCGTCCCGAGAGCTGGCTGCTACCGGCATGATGATAACGGTAAACGGCCGGTACGAGACCGGGTGTACGCCATCCGGACAAGTTTTCCCGGCAACGGCCCCTGATCGGTCTGACCCGCCTCAGGCACAGTCGTGCGCACAGGAAGCCCTCGCATTTCCGATACACGGGTACCGCCCTCCCCACACCACAGGAGCGGAAAATCACATAAGCATAAAATTACGATTTACAACCAAACAAGACAACAAACAAGCACTATTTTTACTTTGTCTGACAAATATCCAAATCGAAAAACCACGATAGCGGTAGGATGTTGTCCATCGTCATGAATAGTGTCCAAAATCACTGTTCAAAAATAAAAGCCGCTGATTTTGAGGAGACGGATCAATGTTGTTTACTGGCCGCCGCGAACGTGAAGAACTGCAAACCCGTAACCAGGCACTGGAATTGCGCCAACAGGAACTCGAAGAGGCTCTGGTGCAGGCCCGGGCCGAAGCCGAACAGCTCCGGACCCAACTGGCCGGACACGAATTCCACCAGACCCGGAGACAGGCATACCACGGAGGATTGGCACACAGCCTCGACAGTGTCGAAGTCATCCGCCAGTCTTTTGCCTCCTTGGCCAACCAGCTTGACGGAGACTTCGAGATTGCCTGCGATGCCACCCAGATGCTGGGCCACACCCAGCAGGCGCTCGCCGGACTGACCGACAATTTCCAGCACATGGTCAGCGCGCAAAGCGAAACCGCCAGCCGCATGGATACGCTGAGCGAGCACTCCGGCCATATCGGCGGATTTGTGCAGCTGATCAAGGACATTGCCGACCAGACCAACCTGCTGGCACTGAACGCCGCCATTGAAGCCGCGCGCGCAGGGGAACAGGGCCGGGGCTTTGCCGTGGTGGCCGATGAAGTGCGCAAGCTGGCCGAGCGCACCACCCAGGCGACCAGTGAAATCTCCAACCTGGTCAACTCGATCACCAACGGTACGGCAGATGCCAAACAGCAGGTCCAGGCCACCGCGGACCAGGCCGGTCATTACCTGACCCAGAGCCGGAACACCTCGGACACCATTACCAGTCTGGTTTCAAAAAGCGGCCAGATGGCCACGGCCATTTCCAACGCTGCCCGCGGCAGTTTCCTCGACGTGGTGAAGCTCGACCACTTTGCCTTCAAGCTGGAAATCTACAAAGCCTTCATCGGCATGAAGCAACCGGAGCCAGACGGCATTTCGGACCATCACAACTGCCGGCTGGGTAAATGGTTTTACGAAGGACGCGGCGCACAAGAATGCATTGACAGCAATGTTTTCCGGCAACTCGAAAATCCGCACCAGACCGTGCACCAGAAGGGGCGCGAAGCCATGCAGGCGCTGGTTGATGGCGACATGAACCTAGCCCGTCAGGCTCTGGATGCCATGGAGGAAGCCTCCCTGCGGGTCAACGATCTCCTCGCGCAGCTGGCGGCCGAACGCTGCATGAAGGAATACCCGCACCAGAAAAAACCCCAGTAAACCATCCGGTCAGCATCCCGGACGGGCACCGGCATCCGGTGCCCGTTTTGTCATGATCCGCCGGGATTTTTCTTGTTGCAGAAGTAGAACCGGTCGTCGAATGTCGCCACCCAGTGCGGCTTGTACACCACCGAAATGGCGATCAGGATGCCTGTCGTAAAGGCCTCCGACCACGACAGCAGGAAATAGAACGGCAGGACTTCCGTCAGCAGGTAATCAAGCGCATAGGCCTTGGCCAGAAACAGCATCAGCACGCCCAGCAGGCTGGATGCAAAAAACGTGGCACCGCCCACCATGAATGCGTTGAAGAAGATGTAGACAAAATAGTTTGCCGGCATGTAACGCCGGGCCAGCCGGAGCATCAACGTGCAGGCCGCCACCGGAAACGCGGCAAAAATCAGGTAATTCAGCCCGGCAGACAGCCAGTCCAGTGTTCCCCAGCCAGCCAGCGCAGCCACCACGACCGCCATGCCCATCAGGGCCATCCACGGCCCTGCCAGCAAGGCGAATGCCGTCGAACCCAAGAGGTGAAAAGCCAAGCCAGGCGTCAGCCCGCCGCTCATGCGCCAGAAGAGCATGATCACTACGCAGGCCCCCATCCAGGCATTCAGCGCCACCGGATCAAGGCTGCGCCAGCGGATGCGCCAAGCAGCCAGCCCGATCAGGGCAACCGAAGCCACATTGGTGCCCCACAACCAGGCGGAAGGAAAGTACGAAGCAGGCAGATTCATGATCAGGCAACCCCGGCAGGCATAAACCGATCATAGCAATCCATGCCGGTTTCGCGCCCCGCATCGACCGGGAGCTCCTCCAGAGCCGCCAGACCACCGGCCTTGAAACGGCGCCGGCTCGCCCTTTCAGGCATCCCGGCAGGCCGCCACTGCTTCGTCCAGCCGCTCGACCGCCACGATTTCCATTCCTTCAATACCACCCTTGGGCTGGTTGGCCGCCGGCACGATTGCGCGGGTAAATCCCAGCTTGGCCGCTTCCTTCAGCCGCTCCTGCCCGCGCTGCACCGGACGCACCTCACCCGCCAGCCCGACTTCGCCAAACACCACCATTTTGGCCGGCAGCGGCCGGTTGCGCAGTGACGAGGCAATGGCCAGCAATACCGCCAGGTCAGCGGCCGGTTCGGAAATCTTCACACCGCCGACGGCATTGACGAATACATCCTGGTCAAAGCAGGCCACACCAGCATGCCGGTGCAGCACGGCCAGCAGCATGGCCAGCCGGTTCTGCTCCAGCCCGACCGACAGCCGCCTGGGCTGCGGCGCATGCGCCTCGTCCACCAGCGCCTGTATCTCCACCAGCAGGGGACGCGTGCCTTCCTGCGTCACCAGTACGCATGACCCCGGCACGTCATCACGATGGCTGGACAAAAAGATCGCCGACGGATTGGACACCCCGCGCAGGCCGCGGTCGGTCATGGCAAACACGCCCAGTTCGTTGACGGCACCAAAGCGGTTCTTGATCGCACGGATCATGCGGAAGCTCGAATGCGTATCGCCCTCGAAATACAGCACCGAATCGACAATGTGCTCCAGCACCCGCGGCCCGGCCAAAGCCCCTTCCTTGGTCACGTGTCCCACCATGACGATGGTGATGCCGGTCTGCTTGGCCACGCGGGTCAGCTGGGCCGCACATTCGCGGACCTGCGCTACCGAACCCGGTGCTGACTGCAAGGCATCGGTATACATGGTCTGGATCGAGTCGATCACCGCCACTTCCGGCGCTTCGTGCCGCAGCGTCGCCAGAATCTGGTCCAGCCGGATTTCCGCCAAAAGGCGCACCGAACGTGCGTCCACCGCCAGCCGGGATGCACGCAACGCCACCTGGGCGGCCGACTCTTCGCCAGTGACATACAGCACCTTGCGGCTGGAGCCGATGGTCGCCAGCGCCTGCAACAGCAAGGTCGACTTGCCGATGCCGGGATCCCCACCGATCAGCACCACGGCACCACGTACCAGCCCGCCCCCCAGCACCCGGTCCAGTTCGTCGATGCCCGTGGGCGCGCGTGGCGCTTCCACGGCCTCGACATCAGCCAGCGTCTGCACGGTGGAGGTCACCGACAGCGACTCGAAGCGCCCGCCGGCCCTGGCCGGCTCGACCACGGTTTCAACCAGCGTGTTCCAGGCACCGCAACCCGGGCACTGTCCCTGCCATTTGGGTGACTGCGTACCGCAGTCACTACAGACGTAGACCGTCTTGCTCTTGCCCATCAGCGCAAGGTCACCGAGCTGGCATTGTCCGGCGACACCGGAACCTTGCCTTCGATCAGCATCTTTTCCATGGCCTTGGCCGCCGATTGCGGCTTGGCATTACCGTCCTCGATGGCCCGCATCAGCTGCTCCACCTCGGGGTCACGCTGTTTGGGCTGCATCACGGTCGGTTTGGCCTCGGCCTTTTTGACCTCGGGCTTGGGCGGTGCGGGATCGGCGGGCGGATTCATGGTCGGCAGCTCATGCTTCGACATGTATTCGTTCATCTGCTTCCAGCCGGCAAAAATCTGCGCCCGGTCAGCGTCAGGATGACGGATGTAACACTCTTCCAGCGACCGGCCGGTCTGGCGGCAGCCGGCTCCGATGGCCTGGTTGGCTTCGCTGTTAAGGCCGGTCACGTTCCCAATCCAGTTACAGCCGGCCAGCAAGGTGCTGACGCTCAGCAAAAACAAGGCTCGCATGAAGTTAGCTCCGCAAAAAAACCCGGTCAGGGATTGAGTTCGACGATTTCACCGCTGCGACCGGCACTTTCCGGCCCGGCCCAGTAGCGGAAGGCCGGCAGCAGCGTGTCGATCGACGGCAGTTCCGTCTTGGCCACGCCAGGATGGGTACGCGTGCGCTGGGGCGAATGCACCGGTCCCGGCACCAGCAGGTTGACCCGCAGGTTCGGGTAGCAGTCCCACTCGCTGGCAGCAATCTGCGTCAGGTGCGACAGGCCGGCCTTGGAAACCGAAAATGCACCCCAGTAAGGCGAAGCCTTCAGGCCGTGGGTTTCACCGACAAACACCACGCTGGCATCCGGCGAGCGGGCCAGCAGCGGCAGACAGGCGCGGGTCAGCGCAAACGGCGCCACCGTGTTGATGCGGAACTGGTTCATCCATTCTTCGATGCGCTGGTCCCGCAGTGGCGACAGGGCATACAGGTGCGCTGCACAGTGCACGATCCCGTCCAGCCGTCCCAGCTCCTTGTAGATCTGCAAGGCCAGCTGTTCGAACTGCTCGTCAGAGGTTTCCAGAAGATCCATCGGAATCGCTGCCGGTTCGGGACCACCCGCGGCAACGATTTCGTCGTAGACGGCTTCCAGCCGGCGGGCATTGCGCGACAACAGGACCACGGTGGCACCATGCAGGGCCAGATCCAGCGCCACTGCCTTGCCGATGCCCTGGGACGAGCCGGTGACGAGGATCACGCGATCCTGCAAGGGTTTCGGAGTCGGAAGGGATTCGTTCATATCGTTCTTTTGGTTTGGGTCAGCGAAGCAGCCAGCGCATCGGCTGCGCGGGTTCCGCTTCTGATAGCGCCTTCAATCGTGGCCGGATATTCGCCGGCCACGTAATCTCCTGCCAGCCAGATCCGCGAGTCGGGAGTCGCGGCCGGTGGCCGCTCCAGCCCGGCCTCGCAGGAAAAAGTTGCACGTTGTTCGGTAATCACCTGCTCCACTGCCAGAGGCCCCAGTTGCGGCCAGCACGCCAGCAGCTCGGCCGCCACCCGTTGCCCCAGTGCGTCCGGCGCCAGCGCCTGGTGTTCGCCCGGCCCGCTGATCACCACGGCCAGCTGGCCGTCATGACCGGCCAATTGTCCCCGATCCAGCACCCACTGGGCAATCGAACCACTCATGCCCAGCATGGGGCGCGGCAAACGAACACCGGGCCCGGCTTGCAGGTACACCGTCGTTATCGGCTGCACGGGCAATGAATTGATGCATTGCCGCAATGCCTGCCAGTCACCCGACTGCGGCAACAGGCCGGCGGCATGGTACGGCGCAGTCGCAACCACCACTCCGGCAAATGCCTCGCCATCCACCGCCACATCACCGGCCAGCGGCCGGACCGTGCGGACCCGGGCAGCACGCCGCACGGCATGGCCGGCCTGCTGCAACCGCAGCAGTGCCGGTTCGGGCAGCAAGGCAGACAGGTCGACACGCGGCAGCAGCAGGTCGCTGGCATCGCGGGCGCCGGCCAGACTGTCACGCAGCACCCGCGCCAGCGTGGCCATGTCGGCCACGCCCAGGGGGGTATTGAGGGCAGCCAGAACCAGAGGCTGCCAGAAGCCCGTCACCAGCCGTGGCGACTGGCGGGTCTGGCTGAGCCACGCAGCAACCGCCATGCCGGCCGGGACGCGGAATCCGGCCCGCTGCAAACGCATCAGCGCCAGCATGAGCCGCAGCTTGTCGGTGCCGGTGATGCCGCGCGCGCGCGCCAGTCCGGCCAGCACATGCAATGGCGCAGGCCAGGCCGGCAGCACCAGCGACATGCCATCCTGCACGTCCAGCGCCAGAGGCAGACGCAGCAGGGCCGTTTCCGGATCGACACCGACAGCCCGCATCAGGGCGAGGGTTTCGCGATAGGCGCCCAGCAGGATGTGCTGGCCGTTGTCCAGACGGCCCTCGCCCACCCGCCGGGAACGCCCGCCGGCGACCCGCCCGGCCTCGTACAGGGTGACATGCGCCCCCAGCCCGGCCAGACGCCAGGCTGCTGCCACACCGGCCAGGCCGGCACCGATGACGGCTAGGCGCGGGGCTTGAGGCCGAAGGTCCAGGTTTTCCACGCGAGCCACACTTTGCGCCGGGCCGGCAACGAGAGTTTCTGGTTGAGGGTTCTGGCCGGGCCGTCGAGGGCGATTTCGTCCAGCAGTGCCCGGTAGATGGCGGCCATGACCAGTCCGACCCGCTGCCGGCGGGCATCCACCGCCGGCAAGGTACGCAGGGCCTGGTCGTAAAAATGCTGTGCCCGGTCGATCTGGAAGCGCATCAGTGCCTCAAAGGCCGGAGATTCGCGATAGGCCAGCACGTCCCCCAGCGGCACGCCGAAGCGCACCAGGTCTTCCTGCGGCAGGTAGACACGGCCGCGCCGGGCATCTTCGCCCACGTCACGGATGATGTTGGTCAGCTGGAAGGCGATGCCCAGATCATGGGCGTAATGAAAGGTCCGCTTGTCGTCGAAGCCGAAAATCAGGGCGGAAAGCTGTCCGACCACACCGGCTACCCGGTAGCAGTACAGTTGCAGGTCCTTGAAGGTCAGGTAGAAGGACTGGTCCAGGTCCATTTCCATGCCGTCGATGATTTCGGCCAGCAGGTTGTGCGGCAGGTCGAACGCCGAGACGTGCGGCGCCAGCGCGCACAGTACGGGATGGGTAGCCTGCCCGGCATACAGTGCGGCAAGCTCGGCCCGCCACCAGTCCAGCGTGCGGCGCGCCAGGGCCGGATCGCGGGTTTCGTCGACAACGTCATCCACTTCGCGGCAGAACGCGTACAGGGCGGTAATGGCACGCCGCTGTTCCGGGGGCAAAAAGCGGAAGCTGGAATAAAAACTGGAGCCGCTGGCGGCCGCCTTGTTTTCGCAATACTCATCAGGCGTCACGCGCCAGGCTCCTTGGATGAAATGGACGGGAAAACCTGCTGTCAGCGGGCACGTACGGCACGCCAGAGCATGTACAGCCAGTCGGACGGCCGCAGTACCGGCCGTTGCCGGAACACGTCGCCGTTGCTGGCGTGGATTTTCTGCAGGATGCGCTCGCCGCCGAGAATGATCAGCCGTAGTTCCAGCCCGAAGCGGCCCGGCAGGCGTTTGCCTAGCGGCGCACCGGCAGCCAGGAACTGGCGTGCCCGCCGCACTTGGTCGCGCATCATCACGCCCCACAGGCCGCCCGTGTCACCGCGGGCAATGGCATCCTCGGTCAGGCCGTATTGTGCCAGTGCGCTCTGGGGCAGGTATACCCGTCCTTTTTGCCAGTCAACGGCCACATCCTGCAGGAAGTTGACCAGTTGCAGGGCCGTGCAGATGCCGTCGCTCATGGCCATGCTTTGCCGGTCAGTCACGCCAAAAAGATGCAGCATCAGGCGTCCGACCGGGTTGGCCGACAGCCGGCAGTAACTGACCACGTCCCCGAACGTGGCATAGCGGGTGACGGTGACATCCTGCTCGAATGCATCCAGCAGGTGATAAAACGGCTCCAGCGGCAGCCGGTGTTGCTCCACGACCCGGGCCAGATCGCGGAAAAGCGGCATGTCCGGAACCTGCCCGGCCGCCAGGCAATCAAGCTGTGTGCGGTATTCGCGCAGACGGAGCAGCCGGGTTTCCGGCAGTTCGTCGCCCTCGTCGGCAATATCGTCTGCCGAACGCGCAAAGCGGTAGATCACATGAGTGGCATGGCGGACGCGCTTTGGCAACAGCCAAGAACCGACCGGGAAGTTTTCATAATGATCAACCGACAAGACGGGCTCGCTTTTGAAAATGCAAAAAGGCGGCAAATTGTAGCCGAAATGAATGAATGTCACGTTTTTTCAAAAAATGCTTGACGGTCTAAACCGGCATTTATATTATGCGCCCCACTTCGACGGCACAGGTTTTTGTAGCTTGTGGACGCACCGGAACGTGGGGGTATAGCTCAGCTGGGAGAGCGCTTGCATGGCATGCAAGAGGTCAGCGGTTCGATCCCGCTTACCTCCACCACAGTTTGATTTTACTGGCGTTCAGCCAGCACCGGACAAGGTCCCCATCGTCTAGAGGCCTAGGACACCGCCCTTTCACGGCGATAACCGGGGTTCGAATCCCCGTGGGGACGCCACACCAGTTTTGAAAGCCACCCTAGGGGTGGCTTTTGTCTTGTCTGCCGGTACACCAGCCACGGCAATGCCGTCCGGCATGCCTTGCCGTATCCCCGGTCAATTGCCAGCACGCCAAAAGCAAACAAACCCTTTGATTCACATGATATTTCGCCTGAATCATTCCGGCATCGATTATCATGCTGTTTAATTGAACTAGCCCGACTATTCCTTACATGACCAGCAAACCGGTTTTTGACCTGATTCTTCAGCCTCAATTCAAGGGCTTCCTGATTCCGCGCCAGCAGAATCCTTTTTACGAATCCGACGGCCGCACCCCCAGCAATGCTGTTGCGCGCAAAGGCCGTCTGGCTGACCTGCTGGCCTCCTATTTCGAGCGCCTGGGCTTCCCGCTGGCGCGCCATCTCCAGAATGACAGCCGCTTTCATGCCAAAGACGTCATTGAAATCTTTCCGGCCCGCCCGGTCGGAAAAAAATACGTCCACCTGCAAAGTTCACTGAATCCGAACCAGCAATGGGAAATCAATCCTGACGGTGATGATACCTCGCCATGGACGCGCAACATCGACTGGATGGCCTGCTGTACGACCAAACCCTTTTCCAAGGACTTTGATCTGGTACACGTTCTGATGATCGCAATCGACAGCATGCAGGCATATGAAGGGCAACGGGCCGACCATACCGCCCTGTTGCGCATGGAAAGCGAAGACCAGTCGCGCTGGCGTTTCCTGTATCAGGTGGATTGATTTCCTGCCGGCATCCAGCCATATCGGGCCCCTCCGTTTCTGCCCGGCCACAAACAGCTTTCACTGATATTCAATACGCAAAGCGCGTAAACTCGCCATCCACGCAGCCTTGGCCTCCGGCCCGACCGGACGGAGCAGTCTGCAAACACATTTTCATGCCGAGCCGGAAGCTGCCATGCCTTTGCCCTCACCGCTTTCCCGTTTTCGCGGCTGTCTGCTGGGCGGTGCAGCCGGTGATGCACTGGGCACTCCAGTCGAGCAACTGAGTCACGCAGAAATCTGCCGGCAGTTCCGACCCGACGGCCTGACCGGTTGCGCTCCGGCCTGCGGCAGACCTGGCCGCATTACCGACGGCACGCAGCTGTCACTTTTCACCGCCGAAGGACTGATCCGCGGCTGGGTGCGTCTGCGGCTGCACCGGCAGACCAGCTACACCGGCGTCACCGCCAATGCCTACCTGCGCTGGCTCGCCACACAAGGCCTCACTTCCGTAGCCATCCGCGAACCACAAACCGATGCCCCGGGCTGGCTGGTTTCCCGCTTCGGACTGCACCAGCAGCGCAACCCCGGCCACACCTGCCTGCACGCCCTGCAGGCCATGCCATACCTGGGCGCACCAGCCAGCAACGACAGCAAGGACTGCGGCGGCGTCATGCGCTCGGCCCCGGCAGGACTGTTTGTCTGGCGATTGCGCGGGCAAGCCGGATTGCAGGATGCCCTGACACTCGGTACCGGGCTGGCCGCCCTGACTCACGGCCATCCGACCGGAGCCGTGTCCGGCGGTGCCCTGGCCATGCTGATACTGGCACTGGCCGATGGCGCCAGCCTGCCTCAGGCACTGGATGCCACCCTGGCCTGGCTGCCGCTGGCCGACGGCCATCAGGAAGTGCTGGCCGCCCTGCAACACGCCAAGACACTGGCACACTCGGCCCAGCCCCCGCTTGAGGCCATTGCTGCGCTCGGCCATGGTCATGTCGCCGAGGAAGCCCTGGCGATCGCGGTGTACTGTGCCCTGGTGGCCAAAGACTTTGCCCACGGCGTCTTGCTGGCGGTCAACCACGACGGCAACTCCGGTACGACCAGTGCCATCACCGGCAACCTGCTGGGCACGCTGCTTGGCGAGGCAGCCATTCCGGAATCCTGGCTTGCCCCACTCGAACTGCGCAGCGTACTGGCCGAAATCGCCGGTGACCTGCACGCTTTTGCAGACTGGGACATTGGCCCGGCCCCCGCACAGGCAGCATTGACCGGCCGGATCAGCCGGAAATATCCCGGCATCTGACTGCATTTCGGTTCCTTGGCCGGCATCAACCCGCCCGGCTCATGATCCATGCCCGCCCCTGCTGCACCAGCCATGCCGGCCCGGTTTTGCCGCAATCCTGAAAGCATGAAAACCGTCCGGAAAACCATGCCATTGCCTTTGCAACACGACAGGCAGAAAATGGTTCAGGGCAGTTTGCCATGTCGTTGGCGTCCGGTTTTTCGTTATAAAAACCTTTCGTTTTTTTATTTGACAACACCGATCACGAACGGCAGGATATTCCAAAACCTGATTACGCCGATTTGATCACAGCTTGCGGGCGTTAAACTGCTAAAGCGTTACGGAATGCTCCGTCATTCCACAACCACAGATTCAAGCCCGCCGTGATTGATGTCCCGGCGGGCTTTTTACATTGACCGCTGCCAAAGTCCGGCAGCCAGAAGCAGATTCATGATTGAGTTACTCGAGGTTGAAAAAACCTACCAAAAACCCGACGGCAGCCAGTTCCAGGCCGTTGCCAGCACCTCGCTGACCATTGAGCGCGGCGAGATCTTCGGCATCATCGGCCGCTCGGGCGCCGGCAAATCCACGCTGGTGCGCCTGATCAACCTGCTGGAGCGCCCGACCGCCGGGCGTGTGCTGATCGACGGCAACGACATCACCCGCCTCGACAGCGACGGACTGCGCGCCGCACGCCAGCAGATCGGCATGATCTTCCAGCACTTCAACCTGCTGTCGTCGAAGACCATCGCTGCCAACGTCGCCTTTCCCCTGCAGATCGCCGGTCGCCACAGCAAGGCCGACATCAGCAAGCGGGTAACACAGTTGCTGGAGCGGGTCGGGCTGGCCGAGCAAGCCGACAAATACCCGAGCCAGCTTTCGGGCGGCCAGAAGCAGCGGGTCGGCATTGCCCGCGCGCTGGCCACCAATCCGAAAATCCTGCTGTGCGACGAAGCCACCAGCGCACTCGATCCGGAAACCACCCGCTCCGTATTGCGGCTGCTGGCCGAAATCAACCGCGAACTCGGCCTGACCATCGTGCTGATCACCCACGAAATGGACGTGATCCGCAGCATCTGCGACAAGGTCGCCGTGCTGGATGCCGGACATGTGGTGGAAAGCGGCCGTGCATCCGATGTTTTCCTGCATCCGCAGCACGCCACGACCCGCCGGTTCGTGCAGGAAGCGGAAAACATCGACGAAAACGACCAGTACGCCGACTTTGCCAACGTGCCCGGCCGCATCGTGCGCCTGACCTTCGTCGGCGAGCGGACCTACGAGCCGTTCCTGACCCGGGTGGCCCGCAATACCGGCATGGACTTCAACATTCTTTCCGGTCGCATCGACCGCATCAAGGACACACCCTACGGCCAGCTCATCCTGTCACTGGTGGGCGGCAACCAGGATGACGCCATCGCCCAGCTGGTCGAACACGGCGTGACCGTCGAGGAGCTGCGCGCATGAACGCCGAACTGCTGAACGAACTGTTTGCCAACGTCGACTGGCTCGACATCTGGCTGGCGAGCCAGGACACCCTGATCATGGTGGGTGTCTCGCTGGTGTTTACCATTGCCTTCGGCCTGCCGCTGGGTGTCCTGCTGTTCCTCACCAGCAGGCAGCAACTGCTGGACAGCCCGCGCCTTTACCGCGTGCTGGCCTTCATGACCAACCTGCTGCGCTCGCTGCCGTTCGTGATCCTGCTGATCGCCATGATCCCGATCACCGTGCTGCTGACCGGCACCTCCATCGGCGTGGCCGGGGTGATTCCCCCGCTGGTGATCGGTGCCACGCCCTTCTTCGCCCGGCTGGTGGAAACCGCCCTGCGCGAAGTCGACCGCGGCATCATCGAAGCCTCGCAGGCCATGGGCGCCTCCACCCGCCAGATCGTGCTGAAGGCCCTGCTGCCCGAAGCCCTGCCCAGCATCCTGGCCAGCGTCATCGTCACCGCCATCACCCTCGTGTCCTACTCAGCCATGTCCGGCCTCGTGGGCGGCGGTGGCCTGGGCGACCTCGCCGTCCGCAACGGCTACCAGCGTTTCCAGACCGACGTGATGATCGTCACCGTCGTCCTGCTCCTGATCCTGGTGCAGGTGCTGCAAAGCGTCGGCGACCGTCTGGTCCAGCATTTTTCGCGCAAGTAACACCGGGACACCCCGGGCATCCCATCCATCAAAAGAGAGAGAAGGTTCCATCATGAAACAGTTGCTCGCCCTGCTGGCCACCGTGGCCGCATTCAACGTCCACGCCGCCGACAAGCTGACCGTGGCCGCCACCGCCGTCCCGCATGCCGAAATCCTCGAATTCGTCAAACCGGCCCTGGCCAAGGAAGGTGTCGAGCTGGACGTGAAAGTCTTTACCGACTACGTGCAGCCGAACGTGCAGGTGGCCGAAAAGCGTCTTGATGCCAACTTCTTCCAGCACAAGCCGTACCTGGACGAATTCAACAAGGGCAAGGGCACCAATCTGGTGACCGTGGTCGGCGTGCACATCGAGCCGTTCGGTGCCTACTCGACCAAACACAAGAAACTGGCCGACCTGCCGCAAGGTGCCACCGTCGCCATTCCGAACGACCCGACCAACGGCGGCCGTGCGCTGATGCTGCTCGACAAGGCCGGCGTGATCAAGCTGAAGAACCCGAACAACGTGCTGGCCACGGTGAAGGACGTCAGCGCCAACCCGAAAAAGCTGAAGTTCAAGGAACTGGAAGCCGCCACCCTGCCGCGCGTGCTGAGCCAGGTTGATCTGGCCCTGATCAACACCAACTACGCCCTGGCAGCCAAGCTGAACCCGATGAAGGACGCGCTGGCGATCGAAGGCAAGCAGTCGCCGTACGTCAACATCCTGGTTTCGCGCCCGGACAACCAGGCCACACCGGCCATGAAGAAACTGTCGGCAGCGCTGACCAGCCCGGCCACCAAAAAGTTCATCGAAGACAAGTACCAGGGCGCCGTGGTACCGGCTTTCTGAGCCAGACCCGCAACCACCCTGCTTCGGACAACACCCGGCCTTGTGCCGGGTGTTTTTGTCCTGACAGTGTCAGTTCCGGCCGGAGCCGGCCAGTGCCGTATCGCGCACCACCCGGCCGTCTTCCAGCTCGATCCGGCGCACGCAGGTATCGGCCAGCCGCGGATCATGGGTCACGATCAGGAACGTCACCCCGTCGCTGCGGTTGATCTCGTGCAGCAGTCCGAACACGTCGGCGGCACTGCGGGTATCCAGATTGCCGGTCGGTTCGTCGGCCAGTACCAGCCGTGGTCGCGCCATCAGCGCCCGCACGATGGCCACCCGCTGCTGCTGACCGCCGGAGAGCTGCACCGGCTGCTTGTGGGCGTGATCTGCCAGCCCGACCCGTTCCAGCAACTGTCTCGCCCGTTCCCGCTCGGCAGGCTCAATCCGGCCGCGACCGGCAAACACCGGCATCAGCACGTTTTCCAGGGCGCTGAACGCCGGCAACAGGTGGTGGAACTGGAAAATGAAACCGAGATAGCGGTTGCGCAGCCGGGTCAGCCGGTCGTCATCCAGTCCGGCTGCCACCTCGCCGGCCAGCATGATGTCGCCGGAGGTGGGGGATTCCAGCAGGCCGATGATGTTGAGCAGCGTGGATTTGCCCGAACCGGAAGGCCCGGTCAGGGCGGAAAACTCACCCTCGGTCAGTGCCAGGTCAATGCCGTGCAGCACTTCGACCCTCGGCGCCTTGCCGCCGCCGTAGGATTTGCGGACATCTGACAGACGCAGGACATCAGCCACGGATGGCCTCCACCGGATCCAGCGCCGCAGCCCGTCGGGCCGGCAGCCAGGCTGACAGCACGCCGACCACGGTGGCAATCAGCGCCGTGACAATGAACAGCGATGGCGTGATCACCACCGGAAACAGCGCCGAACCGTCGCTGTTGCGCGCCAGCTGCGAAAATCCGAGCGACAGCACGGCGCCCAGCGAGGTACCCAGCAATGATCCGACCAGCCCGTATAGGCCGCCCTGCACCAGAAATATGGCCCGGATGCGGCTGGCAGGTGTCCCCATGGCACGCAGGATGCCGATTTCCGGGCGCTTTTGCACCACCGACACCACCTGTACGCTGGCGATGCCCAGCGCTACGGCCAGCGTGACAAAAATCTTGATCATCCACGTTGAAGCCGTCTGGCTGCGCAATGCGGTGACCAGCTGGGAATTGCTGGCCTGCCAGCTGTCGGCATCCAGCCCGGTACGGGCAGCAGCCAGGGCGGCCAGCCGGTCGGCCTCAAAAAGATCGTCGGTCTGCAGGTAGATCTCGGTGACGTCAAGCCGGTAGCCCAGCAACGACTGGGCCGCCCTGAGCGGCATCAGCACCCAGCGGCGCGACAGGTCCTTGATGCCGAAATCGAGGATGCCGGACACGGTATAGCTTTCTGCCACGCCGGTAGCCGCCACCAGCCGGATGCGTCCGCCCGGACGGATGCCCAGCTCGCGGGCCAGTTCGTTGCCGATCAGTACCGTGCCTTGTGGCAGCTGCACCTTGCCGGCCTGGAGCTTGGCCTCAAGGGGCACGATGCGCTGGTAGTCCTCCAGCTCGACCCCGATCAGCGACACGGACTTGCGCACGCCGCCCTTGGTGGCAAAGCCCGGCCCGCTGGCAATGGCGGCACTGGTGCGGATACCGGCAATGCCAGTGGCAACCTGCCGGCGGCGCTCCCAGTCATCGATGGTGTTTTCGCGCTGGGTGCGGGTTTCGATTTCGGTCATCAGCTCCCGGGCCGGCAGGTCGATCAGGCGCCGGTTGCGGTCCTCGCGCGGCTTCAGGACGATGTGAGCCTGGGTGGACAGGGTTTTTTCGATGATGTTGGCTTGCAAGCCGTTCACCACTGCCGTGATGTAAACCACGACGGCTACGCCGATGGTGACGCCGGCCAGAATCAGCAGGCTCTGGAAACGGCCTTCGCGCATCAGTCGCCATGCCACGGTCCAGACAAATTTCATGGTGCCGGCCCGTCCATCCGCACCCGCTGCCCGGCAGTCAGCGGCATCAGCGCAGAACTGACCACCAGGTCACCGGCCTTCAGGCCCTTGAGCACCTCCACCCGGCTTTCGGCAGCCGGGCTGACGATCACGGCAACGGGCCTGACCCGGCCGTTCTCGACACGCCAGACGTATTCCCGCCCCTGCGCTTCCCAGATGGCTGCTGCCGGCAGTGTCAGTGCCGACGGCTTTTGTGCTACCACGATTTCGGCCGACACGGTCATGTTGTGGGTCAGCCCAGCCGGCAAGGGTGCGCCGGCCACCCGTACCTGGACGGTTCCGCGGTCACGGTCCACCTGCGGTGCAATCCGGACGATGCGCATCCGGAACTGCCGGTCCGGAAAGGCGTCCAGCGCCACCACCACCGGCTGCCCGACGGCCAGCCGCGCCAGATAGCGCTCGTCCACGTCCAGCCGCACCTCGCCCCGGCCCTGGCGGGCAAAAGTCAGCACCGGCTTGCCGGCCGTGACGAGATCCCCGGCTTCGACCTGCCGGGACACCAGGCGCCCGTCAGCCGGTGCCCGCACGGTGAACTCGTCCAGATGCGCCCCGGCCTGTGTCACGGCGGCATGAGCCGTGTCGGCCAGCGCCGCAGCCAGCCGGACTTTCTTGTCTTCGGCATCCAGGGCGGCCTGGCTGATGAAGCCCTGGGCAAACAGTTGCTGCTGACGCCGGAACTGGCGCCGTGCTTCGGCAAGGGTGGCGTCGGCCTGGCGAGCATTGCCGCGGGCCTGTTCCACTGCCGCAGCGGCCTCGGCGGACTCGAGCCGGATCAGGACATCGCCTGCGCGCACGCTCTGCCCTTCTTCCACCGGCAGGCTGGCCACCCGCGCCGTCAGTGTGGCGCCCAGCACGCTTTCTTCGGTATTGGACACGTAGCCGGTTGCCACCACCGTATGCGTAAGCGGATGCTCGGCCAACCGGACCACCCCTGTGCGCGGTCCGGCCCACGGTTGCCAGGTCCATAGCGCCAGCATGGCGGCCAGCAGCAACCCGAGGGCAATCCAGCCCTTTCGTCCCGGACGAATGCGCGCCAGCAACATGGTTTCTCCGCTCGGTCAGTGTCTTCCTGATTCTGTCAGCCCGCAGCAGGCTTAGCGAGCATTTTCCGGCAGCCATGGGCGTACCTAGTTGCCAGCCTGCCATAGCGGACATTTTCTGTCTGGCTGTCACCGGTTGGTCATGGCATGAACGACCGGACCGTGCTGCGGTGTTGCCCTCATGCATGGCCTACCCTCCAAACAAGTTGACGTTCACGTAAACGTTATTCAACATGCAGTCCAGCAGTCGCCAACAGAGCGGCTTTTCCAACGAGGAGACACTGCATGAACTCTCTGCCAGACCTGCTGGGTGAAGACCTTGCTGCCCTGCGCAACGCAGTCCGGGCATTTGCCGAAGCCGAAATTGCCCCGCGTGCTGCCGACATTGACCGCACCAACCAGTTTCCGGCCGACCTGTGGCCCAAGTTCGGCGACATGGGCCTGCTTGGCATCACCGTCGCCGAGGCGGATGGCGGCAGCGGCATGGGCTATCTGGCCCATATTGTCGCCATGGAAGAGATCAGCCGGGCCTCGGCTTCGGTGGCACTCTCCTACGGCGCCCATTCCAACCTGTGCGTCAACCAGATCCGCCGCCACGGCACCGCTGCCCAGAAAGCCCGCTACCTGCCCGGCCTGATCGCCGGCACCCGTATCGGTGCACTGGCCATGTCCGAACCCAATGCCGGCAGCGACGTGGTCAGCATGAAGCTGCGCGCCGAAGCGGCAGGCGACCGTTTCATTCTCAACGGCAGCAAGATGTGGATCACCAATGGCGGCGACGCCGACGTGCTGGTGGTCTACGCCAAAACCGATCCGGCAGCCGGGCCGCGCGGCATCACCGCGTTCATCGTCGAAAAAGGCATGCCCGGTTTCAGCCATGGCCCCAAGCTCGACAAGCTCGGCATGCGCGGTTCCAACACTTATCCGCTGTTCTTCGACAACGTCGACATCCCGGCAGAAAACGTGCTGGGCAGTGTCGGCGGTGGCGTCAACGTGCTGATGGGCGGGCTGGATTACGAACGCGCGGTACTGGCCGCCGGCCCGCTCGGCATCATGCAGGCCTGCCTTGACGTGGCCGAACCGTACCTGGCCGAGCGCCAGCAGTTCGGCCAGCCGATCGGCGACTTCCAGCTCATGCAGGGCAAGCTCGCCGACATGTACGTCACCCTGTCTGCCAGCCGTGCCTACGTCTACGCCGTCGGCCGCGCGCTGGATGCCGGTTACCAGGGCCGCAGCGTGCGCAAGGACGCCGCCGGCGCCATCCTCTACGCCGCCGAAAACGCTACCCGCCTAGCACTGGATGCCATCCAGTGCCTCGGTGGCAACGGCTACATCAACGACTATCCGGCCGGTCGCCTGCTGCGTGATGCCAAGCTCTACGAGATCGGAGCCGGCACCAGCGAAATCCGCCGCTGGCTGATCGGCCGCGAACTGATGGCCGAATACCGGTAATCCACCCCGGCGCGCTGGCCTGGCCGGTGCGCCCGCTACGGAATCCTGCGCATGCCGATCCTCGAATCGAAACTTTCTCCGCGCGCGGCGGATTTTCTTGCCAATACCGACCGCATGCAGATGCTGGTGGCCGACCTGCGTGACCGGGTCGCCACGGCAGCCCAGGGAGGTGGTGACGCCGCCCGCAACAAGCACATTGCCCGTGGCAAGCTGCTGCCGCGCGAACGCATCGACCTGCTGATCGATCCGGGCACCGCTTTTCTGGAGTTTTCCCAGCTCGCCGGCTTTGGCCAGTACGGCAATGAAGCGCCGGGGGCCGGCGTCGTGACCGGCATCGGTCTGGTCTCGGGCACCGAATGCGTCATCGTCGCCAACGATGCCACCGTCAAGGGCGGCACCTATTACCCGATGACGGTCAAAAAGCACCTGCGCGCGCAGGACATCGCCCGCGACAATGCCCTGCCCTGCATTTACCTCGTCGATTCCGGCGGCGCCTTCCTGCCGATGCAGGACGAGGTATTTCCCGACCGCGACCACTTCGGGCGCATTTTCTTCAACCAGGCCACCCTGTCGGCCATGGGCATCCCGCAGATTGCCGTGGTAATGGGCAGTTGTACCGCCGGAGGCGCCTATGTGCCGGCCATGGCCGACGAGTCCATCATCGTGCGCCAGCAGGGCACCATTTTTCTGGGGGGGCCACCGCTGGTCAAAGCCGCCACTGGCGAGGAGGTCAGCGCCGAAGAACTCGGCGGGGCCGACGTGCACACACGCATTTCCGGGGTAGCCGACCACTACGCGCTCAACGATGCCCACGCCATTGCGCTGGCACGCCAGAGCGTGGCCCGGCTCAACCGCCAGCGCCCGGCCGGCCCGCTCCGCCAGCCATCTTGCCCGCCCCGCCATGCCGCCGAGGAACTGTACGGCGTGATTCCGGCCGATCCGAAAAAACCGTTCGACGTGCGCGAAATCATCCTGCGTCTGGTGGACGACAGCGCCTTTGACGAATTCAAGGCCAACTACGGCACCACACTGGTCACCGGTTTCGCCCATCTGGATGGCTGGCCGGTCGGCATCATCGCCAACAACGGCATCCTGTTTTCCGAATCGGCCCTCAAGGGCGCGCATTTCGTCGAACTATGCTGCCAGCGCAAGATTCCGCTGGTGTTCCTGCAAAACATCACCGGCTTCATGGTCGGCAAGAAATACGAAAACGGCGGCATTGCCAAGGATGGCGCCAAGCTCGTCACCGCCGTGTCCTGCGCCCAGGTACCCAAGTTCACCGTCCTGATCGGCGGCAGTTTCGGCGCCGGCAACTACGGCATGTGCGGCCGCGCCTTCAACCCGCGCTTTTTGTGGATGTGGCCCAACAGCCGTATTTCGGTCATGGGAGGCGAACAGGCCGCCAGCGTGCTGGCCACCGTCAAGCGCGACCAGCTGGGAGATGACTGGAGCGCGGAAGACGAAGCCGCCTTCAAGGCACCGGTCCGCGAACAGTACGAGCGGCAAGGCCACCCCTATTACGCTACCAGCCGCCTGTGGGACGACGGTGTGATCGATCCCGCGCAAACCCGTGACGTCCTGGCGCTGGCCCTGTCGGCCAGCCTGAATGCCCCCATCCCGGATACCCGTTTCGGCGTGTTCCGCATGTAAGAAAGGGTCCGCCATGTTCCAGAAGATCCTGATCGCCAACCGTGGCGAAATCGCCTGCCGGGTCATCCGCACCTGCCGCCGGCTCGGTATCCGCACCGTTGCCGTCTATTCCGATGCCGATGCCGGTTCCCTGTTTGTCCGCGAGGCCGACGAAGCCTGGCGGCTCGGCCCGGCACCGGCCCGCGAAAGCTATCTGAATACCGAACGCCTCCTGACCATCGCCCGCGATAGCGGGGCCGAAGCGATCCATCCCGGTTACGGCTTCCTGTCGGAAAACGCGGATTTTGCCCGCGCCTGCCAGCGCGCCGGACTGGTCTTTATCGGCCCACTCCCCGAAGCGATTGCCGCCATGGGCAGCAAATCCGCAGCCAAACAGTTGATGAGCACCGCCAGTGTGCCGCTGGTGCCCGGCTACCACGGCAGCGAACAGGCACCGGATTTTCTGGCGCAGGAAGCCCGCCGCATCGGCTTTCCGGTCCTGATCAAGGCTACGCTGGGCGGGGGCGGCAAGGGCATGCGGATTGTCGAGCGCGCAGAGGATTTCCCTGCAGCGCTGGCCTCCTGCCAGCGGGAGGCACTGGCGGCATTCGGTTCGGACGAGGTCTTGCTCGAACGTTACCTGACCCGGCCCCGCCATATCGAAATGCAGGTGTTTGCCGACCGGCACGGGCAGTGCGTGCATCTTCATGAACGCGACTGCTCGGTACAGCGCCGCCACCAGAAAGTACTGGAAGAAGCGCCGGCACCGGGGCTTGACCCGGCCCGGCGTGCTGCCATGGGCGAAGCGGCCTGCGCCGCAGCGCGCGCGGTCGGCTACGAAGGGGCCGGCACGGTGGAATTCATCGTCGATACCACTACGGGTGAATTCTTCTTCATGGAGATGAACACCCGCCTGCAGGTCGAACACCCGGTCACGGAAATGATTACCGGGCTGGATCTGGTGGAATGGCAGTTGCGCGTGGCCGCCGGCGAAGCCCTGCCACTGGCACAGGCCGACATTCCGCTTCATGGTCATGCCATCGAGGCGCGCCTGTACGCCGAAGACCCGGACAAGGGCTTTCTGCCCGCCACCGGCCGGCTGGACATCCTGCGCTGGCCGGCCACCGGCAGCGCCGTCCGCATCGACAGCGGTGTGGCCGAAGGAGATGCGGTTTCTCCGTTTTACGATCCGATGCTGGCCAAGCTGATCGTGCATGGCCACACGCGCGACGAAGCGCTGGCCCGGCTGCGTCAGGCCCTGGCGGACATCCGCCTCGCTGGCATCACCACCAATATCGCCTTCCTGTCCCGCCTGATTGCACTGCCCGCCTTTGCCGGGGCCGACCTCGATACCGGACTGATCGCCCGCGAGGAAGTCCGGCTGTTTCCGCCGGCCACGCCACCCGCAGCCGAGGTGCTGGCACTGGCGCTGCTGGCCGGCATGACGCCGGGCACCTCGCCGTGGCATACCCGCCCGCTGTGGCGCCTCAACGGCCAGGCCCGGCTGGCCGGGCGGTTTGCCTGGCATGGGCAGGAACTGCCGGTCAGCCTGACCCCCGCTGCTGGTGGCTGGCTGCTGCCGGACGGCCGGCGACTGACGGTTACCTCGCAGCAGGCCGACGGCTGGCAGCTGATACTGGACGAACAACAGCTGGCGGCCAGTGTTTTTGCCCTGGGCCCGCGCCGTATTGTCTATCTCCATGGTCAGCGCCACGAACTGGAATGGCTGGATCCGCTGGCCGTATCGGCCATGCAGGAACAGGCCGGTTCGCACCTCAGGGCGCCCATGCCGGGCCGGGTGGTGGCGTGGCTTGCCAATGCAGGTGCCACGGTCGACAAGGGTACGCCGCTGCTGGTGCTGGAAGCCATGAAGATGGAGCACACCCTGACGGCCCCGCGCTCCGGACGGGTGGTGGAATACTATTTCCAGCCCGGAGAACAGGTGCAGGAAGGAGCTGACCTGCTGGATTTCGCCACGGAGTAAGCCATGTCAAAGCGCCACGTAACCCTGGTGGAAGTCGGCCCGCGCGACGGGCTGCAAAACGAATCCCGCTCCTTGCCGGTCGGGCTGCGCGTAGAGCTGGTCGAACGGCTGATCGCAGCCGGACTCAGCGTCATTGAGGCCGGCAGTTTCGTCTCGCCCAAATGGGTGCCGCAAATGGCCGGCACGGCCGAGGTACTGGCCGGCATTGCTCCGGCCCCGGGCCTGCGCCTGCCGGTGCTGGTCCCGAACCGGCAAGGCCTGCAAGCGGCCATGGATGCCGGTGTCCGCGAGATTGCCGTGTTCACGGCGGCCAGTGAAACCTTTGCCTTCAAGAACCTCAATTGCAGCATCGGCGACAGTCTGGTCCGCTTTGCGCCCGTGATCGACGAAGCCCGACTGGCCGGGCTGCGGGTGCGCGGCTATGTGTCCTGCGTGCTGGGCTGCCCCTACGAGGGCAGCGTGGCACCGGAACGGGTCGTGGATGTCTCGGCATCCCTGCTGAAACTGGGCTGCGACGAAATTTCGCTTGGTGACACCATCGGTGCCGGCACGCCGGACACCACCCGCAGGCTGATCCGCGAGCTGGCACGGGAAGTACCGGTCGAACGGCTGGCCGGGCATTTCCACGACACCTGGGGCATGGCGGCAGCCAACGTTTACGCAGCCTGGCTGGAAGGCATGCGGACATTCGACTGCTCGGTAGGCGGACTCGGCGGCTGCCCGTATGCGCCGGGAGCCACCGGCAACGTGGCGACCGAGGATCTGGTCCACCTGTTTGACGGCATGGGCATCACCACGGGTGTCAGTCTGGCCGCCGTGGTGGAAACCGCGCACTGGATCAGCCGCCAGCTTGGCCGCCAGCCAGCCAGCCGCGCCGCCCGGGCCTGGCTGGCCCGTCACCCGCTGCCTGTGGAGGCCCGCTGATGGAGACCCCGCTGTGGCAGCCGACGGCTGAACGGATCGCCGGCACGGCCCTGGAACACTTCCGCCTCGCAGCCAGCCGGGTTGCCGGGCATGCATTGCCCGACTACCAGGCCCTGTGGCAGTGGAGCATCGACCATCCGGCCGCGTTCTGGTCCATTGTCTGGGATGACGGCCAGGTGGCCGGCGACAAGGGCGCGGTCAGCCTCATGCAGCCGGACGCCATGCCGGGCGCGCGCTGGTTCCCGCAAGCCAGCCTGAATTTTGCCGAAAACCTGCTGCGCAACCGCGATGACAGTCCGGCGATCATCTTCAGCGGCGAAGGCAAGACCGAGCACACGCTCAGCCACCGCCAGCTGTACGACGAAGTCAGCCGGGCCGCCCAGGCGCTGGCGGCCGAAGGCGTGCAGGAGGGCGACCGGGTGGCGGCCATGCTGCCCAACCTGCCGGAAACCGTGATCGCCATGCTGGCAACCGCCAGCCTCGGGGCCGTCTGGTCGTCGTGTTCGCCGGATTTCGGTGTGGAAGGTGCGCTGGACCGGCAGGGGCAACTCACCCCCAGGGTCTGGCTGGTGAGTGATGGTTATCTCTACAACGGCCGGCGCATTGACCTGGCCGGCAAGGCCGCCGCCATTGCCGCCGGACTGACGGAAACCACGCGGATTGTCGTGGTGCCCTACAGCGGCGGCGGCTCCCTGCCTGACGCGCGCGCGATCGGCTGGCACGACTGGCTGGCACCGTTTGCACCGGGCGACATCGACTTTGTGCGCGGCCCGTTCGACCGTCCGCTGTACGTGCTGTTTTCCAGCGGCACCACCGGCAAGCCCAAGGGCATCGTGCACGGCCAGGGTGGCACCCTGTTGCAGCACCTGAAAGAACACCGGCTGCACAGTGACGTGCGCCCCGGTGACCGGTTGTTCTATTTCACCACCTGCGGCTGGATGATGTGGAACTGGCTGGTATCGGGCCTGGCTGCCGGCGCCACTTTGCTCCTGTATGACGGCAGTCCGTTTGCCGAGCGCGGGCGGACGCTGTGGGATTTCTTTTCCCGGGCACGCGGCACCCATTTCGGCACCTCGGCCAAATACCTTGATGCTGCCGCCAAGCTTGGCCTGAAGCCGGGCGAGCGCCATATCCTCACCGCCCTGCGGGTACTGATGTCCACCGGATCACCCCTGGCTCCGGAAGGCTTCGATTATGTCTATCAGGCCATCAAGCCCGATCTCCAGCTTGCCTCGATTTCCGGCGGCACCGACATCGTGTCGTGCTTTGCGCTGGGCTGTCCGGTACGCCCGGTCTGGCGTGGCGAACTGCAGTGCCGCGGCCTTGGCATGGCGGTGGACGTTTTCGATGCCGAAGGCCGGTCGCTGGAGCATGGCAAGGGCGAGCTGGTCTGTACCCGTCCCTTTCCGTCCATACCGACCGGTTTCTGGAATGATCCGGACGGCAGCCGCTACCATGCAGCCTACTTTGCCCGTTTTCCCGGCGTGTGGAACCATGGCGACTGGGCCGAACGCACGCCTCACGACGGTCTGGTCATTCACGGCCGATCGGATGCCACCCTGAATCCCGGAGGGGTCCGCATCGGCACGGCGGAGATCTACCGCCAGGTCGAGCAGATACCCGAAATCCTGGAAAGCCTGGCAGTCGGCCAGCGCTGGCAAGGGGACGAGCGGGTGGTGCTGTTCGTGCGCCTGCGCGAAGGTGCCGTACTGGATGAACGGCTGACGGAGCTGATCCGCCAGCGCATCCGCGAAGGCGCCAGCCCGCGGCATGTACCAGCAAAGATCATCGTCGTACCGGACCTGCCGCGCACGCTGTCGGGCAAGCTGGTGGAACTGGCGGTCAAGCGCACCATTCACGACGAGCCGGTCGACAATCTCGGCGCACTGGCCAACCCGGAATCGCTGGCACTGTTCCGCCATCATCCGGCCCTGACCGGGCGGGATGCCTGAAACAGGAAATGCCGGCCCGGCCAAGCCGGCGTTTCAAGGCGCATGGACATGCGGCACGACACGGGACAGGAAGCTTGCCATGCGCTTTCCGGTACGGGCCTGCCTGGCTGATGGTCAGGCTGTCTGCCGGCCCTCTTCTCCAGCAGGTCCCGGCCCTGGATCTGGCACAACAAAATCCGGTTCAGCCAGTCTTCGAAGGTCTGGCCCACCAGGTCTTGATCACCCAATCCTGCGGCTGGTAATAGCGGGGCAGGTGCGCCGGATGACCGAAACGGTTCCAGTAGGCCACCCGGTGCATGGCCAGGTGCCAGTTGGGTACGAGCAGGTATTCAGCCCGCAGGATGCGGTCGAGTGCCCGGCTGGCCGTCACCAGTTGTTCGCGGCTCTGGAATTTCAGGAAATTCGGCAGCAAGGCGTCGACAGCCGGATTGGCCAGCCCGACCACATTGTTTGATCCGGACTGCCCGGCGGCCCGCGAACCGAAGTACTCGAGCATTTCGTTGCCGGGCGACAGGGACATCGGATACACCGCCACGGTCATGTCGTAGTCAAACCCGTCCATGCGCTGCTGGTACACCGCCGGGTCAACCGTGCGGGTCTTGAGCGTGATGCCGAGCCGCGCCAGATTGCGCGCGTAGGGCGCCACGATGCGTTCGTAGGTCTTGGCGTAGGTGAGGAACTCGACCGACAGCGGCTGACCGTCCGGCCCCACGCGGACACTGCCGCGCATGGGATAACCGGCAGCATCCAGCAAGGCGGCCGCCCGCTTGAGGTTGCGGCGCAGTTCATCGGCACTGGCATTGGCCGGCGGTTCGACCACCGGGCCGAATACGGCTTCCGGCAAGGCGCGGCGCCACGGAGCCAGCAAGGCCAGTTCGTCAGCCCCCGGAGAGCCGCTAGCCGCCAGCTCGCTGTTGGAAAAATAACTGGGACTGCGCCGGTACTGGTCATAGAACTGCTTGTGGTTGGCCCACGGAAAGTCAAAGGCCAGCACGAATGCCTCACGCACGCGCCGGTCCTGGAAAGGCGCCCGCCGCAGGTTCATGGCAAACCCTTGCATCCCGGCCGGGTTTTCATGCCCGAACTCGGCCTTGACGATACGGCCGCTGTCAAACTTCTCGCCCTTGTAGCCACGCGCCCACAGTTTGGCAACGTTTTCTGCCACGACGTCGAATTCACCCGCCTTGAAGGCTTCCAGCCGCACGGCATCGTCCCGCAGGTAGCGAAAGCGGATACGGTCAAAGTTGTACTGCCCGCGCCGCACCGGCAGGTCTTTGGCCCAGTAGTCATCACGCCGCTGGTACTGGCTTTGCTTGCCCAGATCGAACCCCGCCAGACGGTATGGTCCGCTGCCGACCGGCGGTTCCAGCACCTTGCTGCCCAGTGCAGCCCCTGCCAGCCATTTGTGCGAGAAAACCGGCAGTTCAGCGATGATCATGTGCAGTTCGGCGTTTTTTTCCTTGAAATCAAAGCGTACGGTCCGCTCATCCACCGCAACGGCCTGGCGGATGCCATCCCAGTAAAACCGGAAGCGCGGGTGGGCGGCCTTGTCCTGGGTCAACGTAACAAAACTGCTGACGACATCCCTGGCCAAGACCGGATCTCCATTGGAAAAACGGGCTTTCGGATTGAGGTGGAACGTGACCGATAATCCGTCGGGTGCCAGACGGATGTCGTCGGCCAGCAAGCCATACATGCTGAACGGTTCATCCAGTGATTTTTCTGCCAGCGTATCAAACAGCAGCTCGGTCACGCCGGCTTCCTTGTCCCCCTTGAGAGTGAAAGGATTGAGCGTGTCAAACCCCCCAAGGGCCGGCAGGCGCAGCTCGCCGCCCTTGGGAGCTTCGGGGTTGACATAGTCAAACTGCCTGAAGCCTGCGGCGTACCTGGGGGCATATCCCAGCGCCACGGCGGGAGCCGCCCATGCCGGTCCCGCCGTCAGCCCGCCCGCCAAAGCCAGCAGCAACCCGGCTCGGGCATATCTGCGGATACGGGTCATCCTGCCACCGGGAGGGCTTCAACCTCGGCAATGGCAGGGAACAAGGTATCGGTAAAGCCAAAGCGGCTCATGTCTTTCATGCGCATCGGATACAGGAACCCCCACAAGTGATCGCATTCATGCTGGACCACCCGGGCATGAAATCCTTCGACCGTCCTGTCGATCGGCTGCCCATACAGGTCAAAGCCCTGATAGCGCACGGAGGCATAGCGCGGTACGGCACCACGCAGGCCGGGCAAGGACAGGCAGCCTTCCCAGCCATCCTCCATGGACGCGCCCAGCGGAGTGACGATGGGATTGATGAGCACGGTCGGCGGCACGATCCCGGCATCCGGATAACGGGGATTGGGCTCTCCGGTACCAAACACCACCACTTGCAGGTTTTCCCCGATCTGGGGAGCAGCCAGGCCGGCACCGCTGTGCACCTTCATGGTTTCCCACAGGTCTTCGACCAGCCGGGTCAGCTGTGGCGTGCCAAATGCCGTCACGGGCTCAGCCGACAGCAACAAACGAGGATCACCCATTTTGATCACGGTACGAATCGACATCTGCCTCTCCTAGTCATCGCAGGACTGACCGAATGATTCCATGCTACGCCACCCGCCCCTGGCTCAACAATCAGGGATGGATGGTGATTTTCCAGCATCCGTCGAACTGTCTGACAACATGACCATTAGACGCTGACAATATCGTCATTAAAATGCAATCCAGCATAAAACATTTCAAGCTGTGTGTTTTATGGCACACCACACTTAATGTCATAAAATATGACGTATTGATCGTCATGGTTAATTCGGCTTACCGTGCGCCAACCAAGCAATTGCTTGACTCCAATCATTCCAACCAGACCTGACCAACAGGCGCCCCAAGGAGGAGAACATGGCCACGACGCTCAAGGATTTTCACCGCCAGTCCATCGAACAACCGGAAGCCTTCTGGGGCCGCGAAGCCCGGCGCATTGACTGGCAACAGCCCTGGCAACAGGTCCTGAATACCGACAACCTGCCGTTCCGCGACTGGTTTGCCGGCGGCACCACCAATCTTTGCCACAACACCGTCGACCGCCACCTGTCCGACCGCCCAGATCAGGCGGCCCTCATTCATGTTTCGACCGAAACCGGCGCCGAGCAGGTTTTCAGCTATCGCGAACTGCACGCCGAGGTCAACCGCTGCGCCGCCATGCTTCAGGCTCTGGGCGTGGGTAAAGGCGACCGGGTACTGATTTACATGCCGATGGTGCCGGAAGCCATCTTTGCCATGCTGGCAACCGTGCGCCTCGGAGCCATCCATTCGGTCGTGTTCGGCGGCTTTGCCTCGGTCAGCCTCGCCACCCGTATTGACGACGCCCGGCCCAAGGTCATCGTCACGGCAGATGCCGGCATGCGCGGCGGCAAGGTGATTCCGTACAAGCCGCTGGTCGATGCCGCCATCGGACTGGCTGAACACAAACCCGACCGTGTCCTGCTGCTCAACCGCGGACTGGACGACAACATGCCGGTCACCCAGATGCGCGACATTGACTACGCGGCACTGCGGGCCCGGCATCTGGACGCCAGCGTGCCTTGCGAATGGGTCGAATCCAACCATCCCAGCTACATCCTCTACACCTCGGGCACCACCGGCAAACCCAAGGGCGTACAACGCGATACCGGCGGATATACCGTGGCCCTCGCTGCCTCGATGGAATACATCTATGGCGGCAAACCGGGTGAAACCTTCTTCTCCACCTCCGACATCGGCTGGGTGGTCGGCCACTCCTACATCGTCTACGGCCCGCTGGTCCATGGCATGGCCACCATCGTCTACGAAGGCCTGCCCACCCGTCCCGACCCCGGCATCTGGTGGGCGATCGTGGAAAAATACCGCGTCACCATCATGTTCTCGGCACCGACGGCGCTGCGTGTCCTGAAAAAGCAGGACCCGAGCTGGCTCAAGCGCTACGACCTGTCCTCATTGCGGTCGCTGTTCGTTGCCGGCGAACCGCTGGATGAGCCCACTGCCAGCTGGATCAGCGAAGAACTGGGCGTCCCCGTCATCGACAACTACTGGCAGACCGAAACCGGCTGGCCCATGCTCTCGGCCATGCATGGCGTGGAGCGTACCCCGCTCAAGAACGGCAGCCCCAGTTTTCCGGTATACGGATTCAACATCCAGCTGCTGGACGAGATTTCCGGGCAACCGGTACCTCCGGGCGAAAAGGGGGTGCTGGCCGTCGTACCTCCACTGCCGCCGGGTTGCCTCTCGACCATCTGGAACCAGGACGAACGCTTCGTCAGCACGTATTTCAAGGGATTCCGCGACCGGCTGGTCTATTCCAGCTTCGACTGGGGTATCCAGGACCAGGACGGCTACTATTTCATCCTCGGGCGCACGGATGACGTCATCAATGTTGCCGGCCACCGGCTGGGAACCCGCGAAATAGAGGAAGCCGCCAGCGGTCACTCGGCCATTGCCGAAGTGGCGGTGGTGGGCGTGCATGACAACCTCAAGGGACAGGTACCGATGGCCTTTGCCGTCCTGAAAAACCCCGACCAGCTCCAGACGGATGCCGACCGCGAGCGACTGGCCCGCGAGGTCATTCAGCAGGTCGGTCACGAACTCGGTGCCATCGCCCACCCGTCCCAGGTTCACTTTGTGAACCAGTTGCCGAAAACCCGTTCGGGCAAAGTGCTGCGCCGCTCGATCCAGGCCATTGCCGAAGGACGTGATCCGGGCGACCTGACCACGCTGGACGATCCGTCCGGCATCGAACAGATCCGCCAGGTTCTCGGGCAAACGGCTTCGGCCTGAATCCAAGACTGACAGGCAGGCAGACGCCCCGCCAGCCCGGCCAGCAAACCGGGCGCAGCCCTGAAAAAACACAGCCCTCCTTGTCAAGGAGGGCTGTTTGTTCCTGCATCCTGACAGCAGGCTTACTGCTCTTCCAGCGGCGGCAAACCGTTGCATGAGCGGGCGCGGTGACAGGCATCTTCAAATACGCCAATCACGGCCCGTGCCCCGAATTCACGACAGGGGGACGGGCGCTCGGCATAAATGGCGCATTGCACCGACTCTCCTATCGTCCCTACCAGAGCCCGGCAACGGGGACGGGCATAGTCGGTCCCCTTGAGCCGCCACAGACTGCCGGTTTCATGATCCGCCAGTCCGGCCGGCACACATCCGCCATGACTATCGAGCTCGCTTTCATGAAACGTCACCCGGAAAGCGGCGCAACAGGCTCCGCACTGCTGACAGACAGACACACTCATTGCACGGTCTCCCTCGTTCGTGACAAGACTTCCAGACAATCCGATGCCCGTGTCAGGCCGCGTATCTGCTGAAACAGCTCCCCGGCTTCACAAGGCCAGCCACCTGGCAGCATCAGGAGCTTGAGCCACTGCTTGAGCCGGAACGGCAAATAATTGCCCTGCGGCGCGGCATCATGCATGTGCCGGGCCATCTCTTTCAGCAGCTCCAGCATTCCGTTCCAGTCCAACGGTACAACCTCGGCGCCGCTGTTCGTGGCGGCAATCCGGTACGCCAAGTCCGGCCGCACCACCAGCCCGCGGCCGATCATGATGTCGTCAACTCCGCTTTCGCGCCGGATATCCTGCCAGTCCTGAAGGTTCCAGACTTCGCCATTGGCCCAGACCCGTGCAGCCACCACTTCTTTGACCTGTGCCACCCACTGCCAGTGAGCGGGAGGACGATACCCTTCCACCTTGGTACGGGCATGCACCACCAGCTCGCTGATGCCGGCACTGTCCAGTGCCCGCGCGCAATCCAGCGTCAGTTCCGTATCACGCAGCCCCAGCCGCATCTTGGCCGTCAGCGGAACTCCGGCAGGCAGGGCGGCCCGCACCGCACTGGCAATCCGGTACAACTGCCCGGGATTGTCGAGCAGTGCCGCCCCGCCACCATGCTTGTTGACCGTAGGAGCCGGACAGCCAAAGTTGAGGTCCAGTACCGGTGCGCCCAGCTCGGCGCCACGGGCAGCGTTGTCGGCAAGGCTTGCAGGATCGGAGCCAAGCAGTTGCAGGCGCACCGGTGTTCCCGCCGGGGTCCGCCAGCCATGGGCATGCTCAGGTGCAATACGCCGGAAAGCGGCTGCCGGCAACAACGAGCCGGTCACCCGCAGGAATTCGGTCACGCACCAGTCCACCCCGCCCATGCGGGTAATCAGGTCGCGCAACGGCGCATCGACCAGCCCCTCCATGGGGGCGAGTGCTATCGGCATAACCAGGAATATTGACGATTTACGACGGCGCGCATTGTAACCGAGGCAACAGGCTGCCTGTTGCAGCGCATCCCGATACAATCAGCGCCGGTTTCTTCTTCCCCGCACCATCATGCCGCTGCATCTGCCACATGACCTGTATACCCAGCTGCGCCTGGCTGTCACCGAGGCGGATGAATACCGCCTGACACCGCAAGCGCTGGCTGCTCTGCAAAACGAGCCACGGCCGGAACCGGTCGCCGCTCCGCCGCTGGACCCGCGCAATCCGTTCACCTTGCTGCCCAGTGCTGCCGCCGTATTGCAGCATCTGTACGAGCAGGCTCCTTTTGTCGGCGGATTTCTGGCACAGGTCAACGGCCTGATCACTCCGCTTTTGTCGATCGTGTCAGCAGCACCGGATGCCGGCATTGCAGCCACCCTGCAACTCGACACCAATCATTACACCTCGGCGCACGCGATTCAGGTAGCAGCCCTGATTGTGGTCATCCGGCCTCTGATGCAGTTTGACGAAGCCGAATGCCATGTCCTGATGCAGGCTGCGCTGTGCATGAATCTGGCCTCGTCGGCCTTGCAGGACAATCTGGACCGCCAGCTTGCCCCCCTGTCCAGCCGGCAGTCGCGTGACCTGCGCATCCATCCCTTGCTGTCGAGTGCCTGGATGCACGAGATGGGCGTGGAAGACCCCCTTTTGCACCGTCTGGTTTGTGAACACCATGAACGGCTGGACGGACGGGGCTATCCGGCCCGACAGGTACGGGATGAAATCCACCCGTTGTCCCATGTGCTGCAAGTGCTGGACGAGCTGACCGCACGCTTCAGCCCGCGCTCACACCGGTTGCCGCTGCAATCGGCCCAGATCATGCGGGAACTTTTTGCCCGCCGGGGTACCCATGCCGAAAACAAACTTGTCGAGGCTGCCATCAAGACCCTTGGGCTGTACCCGTCGGGCTTGCTGGTCCGCCTTGGCAACGGTCGCAACGCCATGGTCTGGCAGCAAACAGACAAGGTGGACCAGCCCAGAGTGGTCCTGCTGGAAAGCGACGGACGGTTTTCGCCGCTGGACTTGCGGCAGGCCGGATTCGGCATACAGGAACAGGTCGTATTGCGCCCCTGCCGGCAGGCCAGTCGCCATTTGCGGCAGGCCTGGGGTTATGCACCGGAAACGGCAGATACCCTTTAGCCATTCACGGAGTGAAGCATCATGCAGGATACAGCGACCTTTGCCGGTGGCTGCTTCTGGTGTCTGGAAGCAGCATTCCAGCGTTTGCCCGGCGTACTGAAAGTCGAGAGCGGCTACTGCGGCGGCCAGGCAGAGTGGCCGACATACCAGCAGGTATGCCGTGGCGACACGGGACATGCCGAGGCAGTCAGGATCACCTTTGACCCGCAGCAGGTCAGTTACGACAGGCTGCTGGACGTCTTTTTTCTTGTGCATGACCCGACCACGCCCGACCGGCAAGGCCATGATGTCGGCACGCAATACCGTTCGGCCATTTTCTTTCATGACCCGGACCAGCAGCAGGCTGCGCTCGCCAAAATCACCAGTCTGGATACAGGGCATGCATTTGCACATCCGGTTGTCACGGAAACCGTACCGGCCGGACCATTCTGGGTGGCTGAAGCCCACCACCAAAACTACTATCTCTCTCATGAAGAAGCGGCATATTGCCAGGTTGTCATCCGTCCCAAACTGGAACGACTGAGTGACACTGGCGTGCTGCCGCCAGCGGACTCAGCGTAACGGGCTGCCAATTCGGCTAGTGCAACATCCATGCATAAGCACTTGGCGAATGCAGGAATCCAGCGTATGATCCGACCTCTTCTATGGCGGGCCTCCCCGCATGGATAGATGGTGAACCTGGTCAGGTCCGGAAGGAAGCAGCCACAGCCATTGATTCCAGTGCCGGGGGTTAGGCTCGCCACCTTATTTTTGCCAAGAACATCAGTTACTACTTATATTGCGAAATGGTTTTATGAGTATGAGTCGTCGGCAGAAATTACATTGTCTTTTTTTGACATTCTCGTCTATCATGCACGTGAATGATGACTAGGTAGATTTACCTACAACGAAAGCCGCTTATCAGAAGCCGTTTGTAATTTTATCCCCATCCCATACAACGAAATCACAGGGGATAACGACTTTGGATACGAGAGGAAAGTCCATGAAATTGTTCGAAAAAATCCCGAACCCACGTGAAATTCGCCGCAAACTCGGTTTGAACCAGCAGGAATTCTGGAGCCGCATCGGCGTCACCCAGTCCGGTGGCTCCCGCTACGAATCCGGTCGCAACATGCCCAAGCCGGTTCGCGAACTTCTGCGCCTCGTGCATATCGAGCAGATTGACCTGACCAAGGTCAAGCGCGAAGACTTCGAAATCATCGAGTACCTCAAGGAAACTCACCCGGACCTCTACAAGAGCCTGAAAAAAGCCGTCAAGGCCAAAGTGGAGAATGCCGGTGGCGACATGGTGGTCAGCAGTTGATCCCGTTCCTGCGAACGGTTCGCCCAACAAAAATCCCTCGCCCGATGCGAGGGATTTTTGTTGTCCATATCTGGTGACGGTCCCAAACCCGCAAAACAAACACCCGGTTTCGATGCCTCCGGCAATCAGCCATCCAGCAGCAGGCTTGCAAACAGCATCAGTTCGCCAGACTGCAAAGCAGATGGCGGCGAACCTCGGCATCCAGTTCCAGCAGCTCTTCGATGCTGTTACTGACCCGGCCCGCAAACTGGTGCATGGCTTTTTGCACCAGGCGAGGAATATCCATGAAGGCTAAACGCTTCTCCAGAAAAGCAGCCACCGCCACTTCATTGGCCGCATTCAGCACAGCCGGCTGATCGCCTCCTTCACGCAAGGCATCAAAAGCCAGCCCAAGACACGGAAAATGTTCCTGATCCGGTTTTTCGAAAGTCAGCCCGCCCAGAAGGGAAAAATCCAGTGCCGGTACACCCGCATCCATCCGTTCAGGCCATGCCAGGGCATGGGCAATCGGTGTACGCATGTCCGGCACGCCAAGCTGGGCCACGACCGAACCATCCCTGTAACGGACCATGGAATGAATCACGCTTTGCGGATGCACGATCACTTCAATTCGCCCGGGCGGCGCATTGAAAAGCCAGCGCGCCTCGATCACCTCCAGCCCCTTGTTCATCAGGCTGGCAGAATCCACCGAAATCTTGCGCCCCATCACCCAGTTGGGATGTGCCACTGCCTGCTCCGGCGTCACATGCGCAAGCTGCTGCGCACTCCAGCCACGAAACGGCCCGCCCGATGCGGTCAGGACAATCCGCTCCACCCCGGAAGCATCCAGATCACCCGAAAAATCAGCAGGCAAGGACTGGAAAATCGCATTGTGCTCGCTGTCGATCGGCAACAGACGACTACCGGAAGCCGCCACGGCCTCCATCATCAACCGCCCGGCCACCACCAGCGATTCCTTGTTGGCCAGATAGACCTGCTTGCCGGCCCGGACGGCAGCCATGGTCGGCGCAAGTCCGGCAGCACCCACAATGGCTGACATGACGGCATCCACGGAACCACTGGCAGCAACTGCGACCAATGCAGCTTCACCGTGGAGGATTTCGACATTCATGCCGGACAGTTGCCGGGCCAGCTCACCCGCTGCCGCTGCATCTGCCACGACGGCCACTTGCGGACGGAACTGCCGGCATTGCCCGGCCAGCCGGTCGACCTGGCGATGACCCGTCAGGGCAAAAACCGAAAAACGCTCAGGGTGGCGCGCGATGACATCCAGGGTATTGACCCCAATCGTGCCCGTGGCACCAAGGACGGTAATGCGTTGCATGTTTCGACCTACTCAAGCCGCGCCACGGATATCGACACGGAAGACCCGCCAGGTTTATGCCCCGGCAAAATAACGGACGGCACTGGCAACGGCCAGCATGGCAATCAGGCTGTCGATGCGGTCCAGCACACCACCATGCCCTGGCAACAGCTGGCTGGAATCCTTCATGCCGGCCATGCGCTTGAACCAGGATTCCAGCAAGTCACCAACGATGCTGACAGCGGTCAGCAACCAGGCACCGACCAGCCAGACCCAGACCGGCGCCGACGAGAACGGGAAGATGCCACTGGCACGTACCAGCAGGGCGTAGCCACCGACAGCAATCAGGGCACCATACACGCCTTCCCAGCTTTTCCCCGGGCTGACTGCCGGCGCCAGTTTGTGCCGTCCGAACGCCTTGCCGGAGAAATAGGCCGCAGTATCTGCCACCCACACCAGCGCCATCAGGGCCAGCAGTTGCCAGGCAGCCTGCGGAGACGGACGCCACTCCAGCAGTGCCAGCCATAATGGCAGCAACAGCCACAGCCCCAGGAAAGCACCCGCCAGTTTGTGCTGCAATGTCCAGCGGAACTTCAGCCACAATGGTGCCACGGCCAGCCACAGGACCAGTACCGAAACCTGGACAAATGCCTCAGGCTGCCAACCGGTTAACCACATCCAGCCGGCCAAGGCACTGGCTCCGCCAGTCAGCAAGACATGCTGCAAGGCAGAAAACCGGAAAAACCGGCCCCACTCCCATAACCCCACGGCCGTAATCAGCCAGGCAAAAGCCGCCCAGCCAGGCTCGGGCAGAAAGAACAGCGCCCCGATCATCAAGGGCAGCAAAACCAGCGCGGTGAGGATTCGGGTACGCAGCATTCAGTCAGGTGCGCTGTTGCGCAGGAGGTAGTTGCTCGCTGGTGCGCCCGAAACGGCGCTCGCGGCGATGATAGGAGTCAATGGCCGTCATGAAAGCAGTACGGTCAAAGTCCGGCCACAGGGCATCGGTAAAATACAGCTCGGTGTACGCCAGCTGCCACAGCAGGAAATTGCTGACCCGCTGCTCGCCACCGGTACGGATGAAAAGATCCGGCTCCGGCGCATATGCCAGAGACAGGTACGGAGCAAGGTCGGCTTCGGTCACCGGCTCCGGTGACGCTGCCCCGCCCGCCTGCCGCCACTGCTCAATGGCCTGCAGGATGTCCCAGCGGCCACCGTAGTCGGCACAGATCGTCAGGGTAAGGCCGGTATTGCCGGCGGTCTTGAGCTGCGCAGCTTCAATGCGGTCCTGTAGTTCGCCGGAGAAGCGCGCCAGATGGCCGACGATCTTCAGCCGGATATTGCGGCCGTGCAGCCGGCCCACCTCACGCTCCAGCGCCTGCATGAACAGCCCCATCAGGAACGAAACCTCTTCATCCGGGCGCCGCCAGTTTTCGCTGGAAAAGGCAAACAGCGTCAGGTACTCCACCCCCAGTTCCGTACAGGTACGCACGGTTTCACGCACGGTTTCCAGACCGCGCTTGTGCCCTGCCACACGCGGCAGGAAACGCTTTTTGGCCCAGCGGCCATTGCCGTCCATGATGATGGCGATGTGACGCGGCACATCGCCGACAGCCGGAATTGCGAGGGTGGAACTGGACACGTCAGATCGCCATCAGCTCTTTTTCTTTTTCGGCGAAGAGCTTGTCCACTTCGGCCACGTACTTGTCGGTCAGCTTCTGGATGTCGTCCTGGGCGCGACGTTCTTCGTCCTCGGTGATGTCTTTGTCTTTCAGCAAGGTCTTGAGGTCGTTGTTGGCGTCGCGGCGCACGTTGCGCACGGCGACGCGGGCATCCTCGGCCTCGCCCTTCACGACCTTGGTCAGGTCGCGACGGCGCTCTTCGGTCAGGGCCGGCATCGGCACGCGGATCACTTCGCCCATGGACATCGGGTTCAGGCCCAGATCGGAATCCCGTATGGCCTTTTCCACTTTGGCTGCCATGTTCTTTTCCCAGACCTGCACGCCGATGGTACGGGCGTCGATCAGGGTAACGTTGGCGATCTGGTTGATCGGGGTATCGCTGCCGTAATAGTCGACCGTGATGTGATCCAAGAGGCCCGCATGGGCGCGCCCGGTGCGCACCTTGGCCAGCGTGTGCTTGAATGCCTCGATGGTTTTCTGCATCTTGGATTCGGCGGTTTTCTTGATGTCGTTGATCATGACCACTCCGGGGTAAAACTGCGTATTCGGTTCTGCAACAATGACTCGGCGGAACGACGCGCCACGCCGTCCCGCCGAGGGTATGAATCGGTCAGAAGTGTACCAGCGTGCCTTCGTCTTCGCCAAGCACCACCCGCTTGAGCGCACCCTGCTTGAAGATGCTGAACACCTTGATGTTGAGCTTCTGGTCACGGCACAACGCCAGTGCGGTCGAGTCCATCACCTTCAGGTTCTTGACGATGGCTTCGTCGAACGTCAGCGAGGTATAGCGCTCGGCATCCGGGTTTTTCTTGGGATCATCGGTGTAGACGCCGTCAACCTTGGTCGCCTTCAGCATCACGTCCACGTTCATTTCCATGCCGCGCAGGGCTGCTGCCGTATCGGTGGTAAAGAACGGGTTACCGGTCCCTGCGGCAAAGATCACCACCTTGCCTTCCTGCAGGTACTGCATGGCCTTGCCGCGGATGTACGGCTCGGCAATCTGCTGCATGGTCAGCGCCGACTGCACACGGGCGGTCATCCCGGCCTTGGTCATGGCATCCTTCAGCGCCAAGGCGTTCATCACCGTGGCCATCATGCCCATGTAGTCGGCCGTAGCACGGTCCATACCGGCAGCTGCCGTCGACACACCACGGAAAATGTTGCCGCCGCCGATCACGACGCCGATCTCGACTCCCAGCTCGGACACTTCCTTGATCTGGCTGACGATTTCCTGAATCACCGCATGGTTGATGCCGTACGGATCGTCACCCATCAGGGCCTCACCGGACAGTTTGAGAAGAATGCGTTTATAGGCGGTCTGACTCATGATGTTTCCTTGGCGTAACGCTATCGGGCTGGATCTGCAGGCTGCCGGGCAACCGGCAGATCCAGCCGGACAATCGGAAAAAAGGCGCTCCGGGCAGGAGCGCCTTTCCAGTATGACGAGGAAGGATCAGCCCTTGGCGGCAGCTGCGGCAGCAGCCACTTCGGCAGCGTAATCTTCCTTCTTCTTTTCGATGCCTTCGCCGACCACGAACATGGCAAAGCCATTCACCGAAGCCTTGTTCTCGGCCAGCAGCTTTTCAACGGTCTGGTCCGGGTTCTTGACGAACGGCTGGCCCAGCAGCGTTACTTCGGCCAGGTACTTGTTGATACGGCCTTCGACCATCTTGGCGACGATGTCGGCCGGCTTGCCGCTCTGGGCAGCCTGTTCGGTGTACACGCGGCGTTCGGTTTCCAGCAGTTCTGCCGGAACCTGTTCCTTGCTCACGCAGACCGGCTTGGAAGCGGCGATGTGCATGGCGATGTCGCGACCCAGAGCTTCAGCGCCGTTCAGGTCAACCAGCACGCCGATCTTGGTGCCGTGCAGGTAGGCAGCCAGCTGGCCGGCAGTCACGAAACGCTGGAAGCGGCGCACGCTGATGTTTTCACCCAGCTTGGCGATCAGCTTCTTGCGGACTTCTTCCACGGTACCTTCGGCAGTGGCAACAGCCGACAGGGCTTCGACATCAGCAGCATCGCTGTTGGCGGCAGCTTCGGCTACCAGCTTGGCGAAGGCGAGGAAACCGGCATCCTTGGCCACGAAGTCGGTTTCGCAGTTGACTTCAACCAAGGCACCCTTCTTGCCGTCAGCGCTGCTGAACACGGCTACGGCACCTTCGGCGGCCACGCGGCCAGCCAGCTTGCCGGCCTTGGCGCCGGACTTGATGCGCAGGATTTCTTCAGCCTTGGCCATGTCGCCTTCGGACTCGACCAGTGCCTTCTTGCACTCCATCATGCCCAGACCGGTGGCGGCACGCAGGTCGGCAACCATTTTTGCGGTGATTTCAGCCATCATGAACTCCTGAATTCTGTTCTTGGGGACCGCGAGGATTGCTCACGGCCCGAAAATCGGGGGAAGCGGGAAAGACAAGCGAAACAAAGGGGCGTATCGCCCCTTGGTCTTGCTTCCGGCTTTCTGATTACTCGGCAGCCTGGGCTTCGGAAGCAGCGGCAACCACTTCTTGCAGCGACTGGGCGCGGCCTTCGAGGACGGCGTCAGCCATGCCACGGGCATACAGGCGGATGGCGCGGGCGGAGTCATCGTTACCCGGCACAACGTAGTCGATGCCGTCCGGGTTGTTGTTGGTGTCAACCACGCCGATGACCGGAATGCCCAGCTTCTTGGCTTCGGTCAGGGTGCCCTTCTGGTAGCCGGTATCGATGATGAAGATGGCGTCCGGCAGACCCTTCATGTCCTTGATGCCGCCGAGGCTGCGCTCGAGCTTCTCGACTTCGCGTTGCAGGTCGAGGAGTTCTTTCTTGTTGTAACCGGTCTGGTCAGCATTGCCCAGCAGGGCCATCTTGTCTTCAAGACGCTTGATCGACTGCTTGACGGTCTTGTAGTTGGTCAGCATGCCGCCGAGCCAGCGGTAGTCAACAAACGGCATGCCGGCGCGCGATGCTTCTTCGCGGATGATTTCACGGGCCTGGCGCTTGGTGCCGACGAACAGGATCTGCCCCTTGTTGGCAGCGAGGCGGCGAACATAGTTCTGTGCCTCGATGAACATCGGCAGGGTCTTTTCCAGGTTGATGATGTGGATCTTGTTGCGGGCACCGAAGATGTACTGGTTCATCTTCGGGTTCCAGAAACGGGTTTGGTGGCCGAAGTGAACGCCGGCTTCGAGCATCTGGCGCATGGTGACTTGGGTCGACATGTCTTTGTTCCTTAAAGGGTTATTCCGCCATTCGCGCACTGTAACCGCTGCTGCGGCACCCTTTGGCGCGAATGTGTGAAGTCATCCCGGCAATCCGGGAAGTCCGCGACTATACAAAGTTTCCGCCGCCATTTCAAGATTCAGGCGGCCGGCGACGCGGTTTTTGCGGTTCGAGCAGGCCTTGTGCACGCAGGCGCTGGCGATGCCGCACGCGATAGAACAGCAGCCCGCTGGGCAACAACCCCAGGAACACGAACACCATGCCTCCCTGCACCAGCGTGTCCTGGGCCACGGCCAGCATCAGCACCACATAGACCCAGGCCATCCAGACAATCAGCATTCGCGGTCCAGTTCGTTTTCCACGGCAAACACGGCTGCCTGCACCCGGCTGGAGAGGTTGAGCTTGCGCAGGATGTTCTGCACATGCACCTTGACCGTGCTTTCGGCCAGATCCAGCGACCGGGCGATTTCCTTGTTGCTGGCCCCGCGCGCCAGATGACGCAGGGTTTCGCGCTCGCGCGGCGTCAGGCTGTCGACATCAGGGCGGCTTGCCGCCGGCCGCGGGTCGCGCAGGCGCGCCACCAGCTTGGCGGTCATTTCCGGCGACAGCACGCTGTCCCCCGTGACCGCCCGGCGGATGCTGCTGAGCAGGAATTCGGCGTTGATGTTCTTGAGCAGGTAGCCCCGCGCTCCGAGACGCATGCATTCGGCCAGATCCTCTCCGTCCTCCGACACGGTCAGCATCAGCACCGCCAGTTCGGGATGCACGGCCACGATCTGCGCCAGCGCCTCGCGGCCGTTCATGTGCGGCATGTCGAGGTCCAGCAGCACCACGTCCGGCGCCACCAGCTCGATCAGCTTGACACCCTCCAGCCCGTCGGCCGCTTCACCGACCACGGCAAAGTCGCTCTGCCGTTGCAGCAGCGCTTTCAGCCCGCTGCGGAACAGCGTGTGGTCGTCGATCAAAACAATCTTCAGGGGTTGACTCATGCGAGGGCACGCTCCTTGTGCGGCAGGACCAGACTGACCCGGGTACCTTCACCGGGCCGCGACATGATATCAACCGTGGCGGCAATGCGGGTGGCCCGTTCCCGCATGATCGACAACCCGACATGGCGGGCCTGGCGGGCCGCCAGGGCCGACTGGTCAAAGCCGTAGCCGTCATCCACGATGTCCATCTCGAAATCCTGGCCATTGCGGATATTCACTTCCACCTTGCCGGCGGCAGCATGCTTGCGGATGTTCGACAAGGCCTCCTGCAGGATGAAGATCACCTGCAACTGCTGTTCGGGATTGAGCGGCAGTCCCTCGCCCTCCAGCTGCAAATGGGTCAGCACGCGGGCCTGCTGCTCAAAGCGGGCCAGCAACGTCCGCACGGCGTCCGGAAACTCTTCCTTGCTGATGCGCGTGCGGAAATTCAGCAGCAGCTCGCGCACATCCTCATAGCACTCGGCCACGCCTTCACGGATGAAGGCGAGGTTTTCCTGTGCCGCTTCGGATTCACCGGCCTCCAGGGCCGACTCCAGCATCTGCACCTGCAGGTTCAGGAACGACAGGGACTGCGCAATGCTGTCGTGCAGGCCCTGCGCCATCAGGTTGCGCTCCTCGGCCACGGCCAGCTGCCGTTCGCGCTCGGCCAGCCGCCGGCTTTCAATCGCCGTTCCCAGATGGCTGGCCAGTGTTTCGATCAGGTTGGCATCCGGCTCGGCCACCGAGCGCGGCGTCCGGAACAGCAGCGTCAGCAGCGCCACGTTCTGGCCGTGATAACGCACATGGAACACCGCCAGGCTGGCAAAACCCGTGTTCCGGCACGGCCAGTCGCCCGCACACACTTCGTTCAGTTGCACGGCCACCGGCAAGGCCTGCTTCAACGCGGCGCCGCACGGACACTGCTCCACCGACACACAGGTTTCATGCACATTCAGGCTGTCCGGCAATCCCACCGACACGATCTGGTCCAGCTTGCCGCGCTGGGCATCGACAAACTTCAGGCTGGCTGCATCAGCGCCGACCAGCGCCATCACCCGCTGCAGGAAACCCTCGCCCATTTCGTCGAGTGTCTGGGTCTGCGGACGATGCAGGAAACTGGTAACCTGGTAGAGCGCGGTCAGCTGCCGGTTCTTTTCCTCGACCGACAGGGTTTTCTCGCGCACCTTGTCCTCCAGGTTGGAGTACAGGTCCTGCAAACGGCGCGCCATCTCGTTGAAACCCTCGCTCAGGACACCGAACTCGTCCCGGCTCGCCACTTTCACCCGCGCCCCCAGGTCGCCGTCGTGCAGCTTGCGCATGCCGGCCCCCAGCTGGCGGACCGGCTGGATCACCAGCAGGTACAAAAGGTACAGCATGGTGACGCAGCCGATCAGCGCCATGGCAATCAGCGAAGTCTGGAAAAAGCGCAGCAGCGTGGTATTGCGGGCGTTGTCCAGTTCGATCAGGTGTACCAGCAGGTTGATGTCGTTGACCACGTCCTCGAAATCCACCGCCGTCAGCTGAATCTCGCCACGCAAGGCACGCTGGACATAGGGATGCACCTCGTTCTGCCAGCGTGCGTCGATCAGGGCAGCCATCCGGTGGACTTCCGGATTGTCGGGCAGGAACAGCGGCCGGGCCGGATCACCCTGGCGCAGGTTGTTGAGGGTGACGCGGAAATCCTGCCGCTCGTGCTCGATCCGTGCCGCCGGTGCATGACTGGCGATCAGGTAGGCCAGATGGTAGGTGCGCTTGCGCAGGCTGCCGGCATCATTGATGGCCGCCGCACCGCCCTCCAGTTTCCACGACAGGTGCAGGGTGAAGCCGATCGACACCATTGCCAGCATCAGCCACAAGAGCGACAGCAGCATCAGCTTGGTCGCCAGGCTGCGCTGCCACGGCATGGCGTCGGGAAAAATGATGTGCTTCATGAATGGTCCGCCAGAACAAGGCCCTATTGTGCCATGCCGGCCGGCCAGACCCTCACGCCAGCAGCATTTCCGCCCCTGCCGGCGGCAAACCGCACTCCGCCCCGTCCGATCGGCAGACCGCCTCTCCGCCAAAAGGATTAGGCATTGATCGGCCATTAGCCGATGTCAAGCCAAGCACTCGGCTGATCATGACTTTCGTCAATCTTTCAGCACATCTGCATTTCTAGACTCGCACCTGTCTTCAACCCACGCCTGCCCGACATGCTCTCGCGCGCTGACCTTTTGCGCGGCCGGTTCGGCCGCCATCACCGTCCGCAGATCCGCCCGCCCGGCGCCATCGACGAGACCGGATTCCTCGCCAGCTGCACCCGCTGCGAGGACTGCCGCAATGCATGTCCGCAACAGGTGATCGTTGCCGGCAACGGCGGCTATCCGACGCTGGACACGCGGCAGGCCGGCTGTACCTTCTGCGGCGCCTGCCAGCGGGCCTGCACCACTGCCGCCCTGGGCATCGCCCCGGAGGCACGGCTTGCCTGGCGTCCGGTCTTTGCCGGCAACTGCCTCGCGCTGAACCAGGTGGTGTGCCGCAGTTGCAGCGACAGCTGCGACACCGCCGCCATCTCCTTTGCCCTGCAAACCGGCGGCCGCAGCCAGCCCGTACTGGACGGGCCGTCATGCACCGGCTGCGGTCACTGCGTCAGCGCCTGTCCGGTGCAGGCCCTGTCCATGCAATCCCCCAGTCCCGACGAGGAGTCCCCCGCATGAATATTTCCGGCGTGGTCGTGCGTTGCCGCCCCGACCAGTCCTGCCATGTCCAGACCGCCCTCGCAGCCATGGAAGGCGTCGAAGTCCATGCCGCCAGCGAAGACGGCCACCTGGTCGTCACCATCGACCGCGAAGGCTCGCGCGATGCTGCCGACACCTACGTTGCGCTGCACGACATCGACAGCGTGCTGTCGGTGTCGCTGGTGTACGCCTACGACGATGCCGGCGACGACATCCCGGGCCTTTTCAATAAGGAAACGCAATCATGACCCTGACCCGACGCGACTTCATCAAGGCCAATGCGGCCGCTGCCGCAGCCACGGCTGCCGCAGTCAACCTGCCACTGGTGCCCTCCATGGCACAGGCCGCCACGACCGATCCGGCCACCGCCGGCGCCGACATCAAGTGGGACAAGGCTGCCTGCCGCTTCTGCGGCACCGGCTGTTCGGTGCTGGTCGGTACCAAGGGCGGCCGGGTCGTGGCCACCCAAGGTGATCCGGACGCTCCGGTCAACCGCGGCCTCAACTGCATCAAGGGCTACTTCCTGTCCAAGATCATGTACGGCGAGGACCGCCTGACCAAACCGCTCTTGCGCATGAAGAACGGCAAGTTCGACAAGAACGGCGAATTCACCCCCGTCACCTGGAAGCAGGCCTTCGACGTGATGGAAGAAAAATTCAAGACCGCCATGAAGGCCGGCGGTCCTGAGGCCGTGGCCATGTTCGGCTCGGGCCAGTGGACCATCTGGGAAGGCTATGCGGCCGCCAAGTTCATGAAGGCCGGCCTGCGCTCGAACAACCTCGACCCGAATGCCCGCCACTGCATGGCATCAGCCGTGGTCGGCTTCATGCGCACCTTCAACATGGACGAGCCGATGGGCTGCTACGACGACATCGAGAAAGCCGATGCCTTCGTGCTGTGGGGCTCGAACATGGCCGAGATGCACCCGATCCTGTGGAGCCGCATCACCGACCGCCGCCTGACCCACCCGGACTGCCAGGTGCACGTCCTGTCGACCTACGAACACCGCAGCTTCGAGCTGGCCGACAACAAGCTGGTCTTCGGCCCGCAGACCGACCTGGCCATCCTCAACTACATCGCCAACCACATCATTCAGACCGGTGCGGTCAACAAGGACTTCATCCAGAAGCACTGCGCCTTCATGAAGGGCGAAACCGACATCGGCTACGGACTGCGCCCCACGCACCCGAAGCAGAAGGCCGCCAAAAACCCGGATTCGGGCAAGATGGACCCGATCACCTTCGAGCAGTTTGCCGCTTTCGTGAAGCCCTACACGCTCGAATACACCGCCAGAACGTCCTGTGTGCCGGCCGAGCGCCTCAAGCGGCTGGCCGAGCTGTACGCCGACCCGAAAAAGAAAGTGGTCAGCTTCTGGACCATGGGCTTCAACCAGCACACCCGCGGCACCTGGGCCAACAACCTCGTCTACAACATCCATCTGCTGACCGGCAAGATTTCCACCCCGGGCTGCGGACCGTTCTCGCTGACCGGCCAGCCGTCAGCCTGCGGCACGGCCCGCGAAGTGGGCACCTTCGCCCACCGCCTGCCAGCCGACCTCGTGGTGATGAATCCCGAGCACCGCAAGATTGCCGAAAACATCTGGAAACTGCCCGACGGCACCATCCCGCCGAAAATGGGCCTGCACGCCGTCGCCATGCAGCGCGCACTGAAGGACAGCAAGCTCAAGGTCTACTGGCAGCAGTGCAACAACAACATGCAGGCCGGTCCCAACATCAATGAAGAGATGTATCCGGGCTGGCGCAATCCGGAAACCTTCATCATCGTTTCCGACCCGTACCCGACCGTTTCGGCCATGGCCGCCGACCTGATCCTGCCGACCGCCATGTGGGTGGAAAAGGAAGGCGCCTACGGCAACGCCGAGCGCCGCACCCAGTTCTGGCGCCAGCAGGTCAATGCTCCGGGCGAGGCCAAGAGCGACCTGTGGCAGGTAGTGGAATTCTCCAAGCGCTTCAAGGTCGAGGAAGTCTGGCCGGCCGAGCTGATTGCCAAAAAGCCGGAATACCGCGGCAAGACCCTTTACGACGTGCTGTTCGCCAACGGCCAGGTCAACAAGTACAAGCTTGACGACATGGCCCGCCAGCACGGCACGGCCTACCACAACGAAGAAGCCAGGCATGTCGGCTTCTACCTGCAAAAAGGCCTGTTTGAAGAGTACGCCGCCTTCGGTCGCGGCCACGGCCACGACCTGGCCCTGTTCGACACCTACCACAAGGCCCGCGGCCTGCGCTGGCCGGTGGTGGACGGCAAGGAAACCCTGTGGCGCTACCGCGAGGGCTTCGACCCGTACGTGAAAAAAGGCGAAGGCGTGCGCTTCTACGGCCAGAAGGACGGCCGCGCCCGCATCATCGCCCTGCCGTTCGAGCCCGCCGCCGAAGTGCCGGACCGCGAATACAACATGTGGCTGTGTACCGGCCGCGTGCTGGAGCACTGGCACACCGGCTCGATGACCCGCCGCGTGCCGGAACTCTACCGTGCCGTGCCGGATGCGCAGGTGTTCATGCACCCGGCTGACGCCGAACTGCGCGGCCTCAAGCGCGGCCAGCAGGTCAAGGTGATCTCCCGTCGCGGCGAAATCACCCTGACGCTGGAAACCCGTGGCCGCAACAAGCCGCCGCAGGGTCTGGTGTTCATCCCGTTCTTCGACGAAGGCCGGCTGGTCAACAAGCTCACGCTGGACGCCACCTGCCCGCTGTCGAAGGAAACCGACTACAAGAAGTGCGCGGTGAAGGTCGTCAGGGCCTGAGGCGAGAGAACCGGGTATGAAGAACTCCCCCACTCCGTCTGACGCCCCGCAGAGCCTCACCCGCCGGGTGTTCCTGTCCGGGTCGCTGGGCGTGGCCTGTTCGGCCGGCATGATCGGTGCCGGACTGGCCACGCAGGCAACCCCGGCGCAGGCGCGGCCGGCCGAGGCCCTGCGCCCGCCCGGCGCACTGCCGGAGGCGGATTTCCTGTCGGCCTGCGTGCGCTGCGGCCTCTGTGTGCGTGACTGCCCGTACGACACCCTGAAACTCGCCCGTCTGGGCGAGGGCAAGGGCGTGGGCACGCCGTGGTTCAGTGCGCGCGACATTCCGTGCGAGATGTGCCCTGACGTGCCTTGCGTCAAGGCCTGCCCGACCGGTGCGCTCGACCCCGCGCTCACCGACATCAACCAGGCCCGCATGGGGCTGGCAGTGCTGATCGACCACGAAACCTGCCTCAACTTCCTGGGGCTGCGTTGCGATGTCTGCTACCGCGTGTGTCCGGTCATCGACAAGGCCATCACGCTGGAAAAACAGCACAACCCGCGCTCGGACCGCCACGGCATGCTGCTGCCGACAGTGCATTCGGACTACTGCACCGGCTGCGGCAAGTGCGAAAGCGCCTGCGTGCTGGAAGAGGCCGCCATCAAGGTGGTACCGGTCCATCTCGCCAAGGGCAAGATCGGCAGCCACTACCGTCTGGGGTGGGAGGAAAAGGCCGGCAATCAGGGCAAGTCGCTCCTGGGGGACGATCTGGTGCAGATGCCGGTCCGCCAGCCTGAAGCACCGGCCGGAGGAGAACAGCCATGACGCCCAAGCGTTCGTTCTGGCAGCGGCATCGCTGGCTGATCCTGCGCCGCCTGTCGCAGCTGTCGGTGCTCGGCCTCTTTGCCGGCTCCGGCGCGCTTGCCGGCTGGCTGGGTGGCGTCTGGGTGCTGAAAGGCAACCTGACCGCCAGCCGCGTGCTCGACACCGTGCCGCTGACCGATCCCTTCGTGCTGGCCCAGTCACTGGCTGCCGGACACCTGCCGCAACTGACGGCCCTGCTGGGCGCCGTCATCGTGGCTGGTTTCTATCTGGTGGCCGGCGGCCGGGTGTTCTGCTCGTGGGTGTGTCCGGTCAACCTCGTCACCGACTGCGCGGGCTGGTCGCGCCGCCGGCTCGGGCTCAAGGGCGGGCGCATGCCCCCCAGGAGCCTGCGCCGCTGGCTCTTGGCCGCCGTGCTGCTGGCTTCGGCCTTCAGCGGCTCGATGGTGTGGGAACTCGTCAACCCGGTTTCGCTCTTGCACCGCGAAATCCTGTTCGGCGCCGGCATCGGCCTTGTGCTGGTCCTCGCCGTTTTCATCTACGACCTCGTCATCGCCCAGCGCGGCTGGTGCGGACACGTGTGCCCGATGGGCGCGGCGTACGGCCTGATCGGCCGTGCCTCGCTGCTCCGGGTCAGTGCCCCTGCCCGCGCCCGCTGCGATGACTGCATGGACTGCTTTGCGGTCTGCCCGGAGCCGCAGGTGATCAAGCCTGCCCTCAAGGGCGACGCGCAGAGCTCTCCCGTCATCCTGAACGGAGACTGCACCAACTGCGGCCGCTGCATCGATGTGTGCGCGCAGGACGTGTTCCGCTTCAGCCACCGTTTCGACAAGAGGAGTGAAGAATCGTGAAAACCGCTTCCCGTCTGGCACTGCTTGCCCTGGTCAGCGCCCTTGCGGCACCGGGCAGCTATCTGGCCCAGGCTGCCGACAATGCCCCGCTGGAAGGCCAGGCTGCCCTGGGTCACAGCGCGACCGACATGTACAAGCCGATCAAGGACTCCAAGCGCATCGTGCGTGACTACGTGCAGCAGCCGCCACTGATTCCGCACGACGTGTCGAAGTACGAGATCAGCACCAACTTCAACAAGTGCATGGACTGCCACTCGGCTGCCCGCTACGTGGAAATGAACACCACCCGCGTACCGCCGTCGCACTTCAAGACCCGGACCGGCCAGGAGCTGTCCAACCTGTCGCCGTCGCGCTACTTCTGCACCCAGTGCCACGTGCCGCAGGTGGACGCCAGGCCGCTGGTCAACAACGCCTACCAGTCCAGTACGCGCAAATAGTCCGGCAGCAGACAGGAGTCATCATGACTGATCAAAAACCCTCCCGCCTGGCCCGCCTCTGGGCGTGGTTCAAGCGTACCGGCCCGTGGACGGTGGCGGGACTGTTCGTGGCCGGTATCGTCTTCTGGGGCGCCTTCAACACCGCCATGGAAGCCACCAACCAGGAATCGTTCTGCATTTCGTGCCACGAGATGAAGAACAACGTCTACGAGGAATACAAGCAGACCATCCACTACAACAACCGCTCGGGCGTTCGCGCCACCTGCCCGGACTGTCACGTGCCCAAGGATTTCGTGCACAAGATGATCCGCAAGGTGCAGGCTTCCAAGGAAGTCTGGGGCAAGATCACCGGCAGCATCGACACGCCGGAAAAGTTCGCCGCCAACCGCCAGCGACTGGCCCAGAACGAATGGGCCCGCATGAAGGCGTCGGATTCGCGCGAGTGCCGCAACTGCCACAACTTCCAGTACATGGATACCAGTGTGCAGGGCACCCGTTCGTCCCTCAAGCACGAGGAGGCCCAGGCCGCCGGCCAGACCTGCATCGACTGCCACAAGGGCATTGCCCACCGCATGCCGCCGGTGGATCAGGGCATTGGCGCCAACAACGCCACCGGCGCCAACATCCACCCGGAGCTGGCCAAACCGTAACCGGCCTTGACCAGGCACAAACCGCCGGCAGGTTCGTCTGCCGGCGGTTTTTTATTTGACATAAAACATGAAGAATCCGCACTAATCCTAGTGGATGATTCACACCCTGGCGGCTTTTGCGATAATCCTGACTTCCACAGCCTTGGATGTCCAATGCTTGCCATTCAGCATCTCACGTGTCGCAAAGGCTCGCGCACGCTGTTTTCCGACCTGTCGTTCCGGGTCGGTGCCGGCGAAGTCCTGCATGTACGCGGTGACAACGGCTGCGGCAAAACCAGCCTGCTGCGCCTTCTGGCCGGGTTTGCCCGGCCGGATGCCGGCACCATCCTGCGCGATGACCGGCCGCTGGATGCCCGGCACCGCCAGACCCTGGGCTGGCTGGGACCGCAGGCGGCACTCAAGGATGACCTGACCGTGCTGGAAAACCTCCGGCTCCAGGTCAGCCTGGCCGGATGCCAGCCCGCGGATACCCTGCTGGCCAGCCTGCTCCAGGGCTGGGAGCTGGCCCGCCAGGCCGGACTGCCTGCCCGCGCCCTGTCGCAGGGCCAGCGCAAACGGCTGGCCTTTGCCGCCCTCGAAGCCATGCAGCGACCACTGTGGCTGCTGGACGAACCCTTCAACGCACTGGACACCCGTGGCTGCCAGCAGGTCTGGCACGCCATCAGCGCCCATGCTGCCGCCGGCGGCTGCGTCATCATGACCCACCACGCCGAACTGCCCGGCCAGGGCATGCGGGAACTGCGCCTGGGAGAGCGGCGATGAGTGCGACGGCACTGTTTTTCACCGTAATGGGCCGCGACATCCGGCTGGCCCTGCGCCGCCCCAGCGACGCCCTGTATGCCCTGTTCTTTTTCGTGGTGACAGCCACGCTGTTTCCGCTGGCCACCAGCCCTGAAGCCGCCCTGCTGCGCGCCATCGGCCCTGGCGTGCTGTGGGTCAGCGCCCTTCTGGCAACGCTGATCCTGCTGGGCGACCTGTTCGAGTCCGACTGGCGCGACGGCACGCTGGAACAACTGCTGCTGTCGCCGCTGCCGTTCATCTGGGCCGTGATCGCCAAGATCACCGCGCGCTGGCTGACCTGCGCCGTGCCGCTGGTGCTGGTGTCACCGCTGCTGGGCCTCCAGTTTGAACTGGGGCCGACGGCCTTGCTGCTGCTGCCGCTGACGCTGGCACTGGGCACGCTGGCGCTGGCATTCATCGGCTCGGTCGGTGCGGCACTGACGCTGGGCCTGCGCAATGGATCGATGCTGCTGGCCCTGCTGGTGCTGCCGCTGTTCGTGCCGGTGCTGGTCTTCGGTGCCATGGCCGTGGCCCAAGCCGACAGCGGCCGCATCGAAGCCGAACTGTCCGTGCTGGCCGCGTTTGCCCTGCTGGCGGTGTTTTTCTCCCCGTTTGCCACTGCGGCCAGCCTGCGGCTGGCCTGCGAATGAGTGACTTGTCATGAAGATCAACTGGATGCGCTTTGCCGCCCCGCCCCGCTTCTACATGCTGACCGGACAGATGCTGCCGTGGCTGTGGCTGCTGTCGGCCCTGCTGGCGGTGGCGGGCCTGTATGTCGGGTTTTTCGTGGCGCCGACCGATTTCCAGCAGGGCGAAGGCTACCGCATCATTTTCGTGCATGTGCCGGCCTCGTGGATGTCGATGCTGATCTACGTCGTGGTGGCGTTCTGGAGCGCGGTGGGGCTGGTGATGAACACCCGCCTGTCGTTCATGATGGCGCAGGCACTGGTGCCGACCGGCGCCATGTTCACCTTCCTGTCGCTCTGGACCGGCGCCCTGTGGGGCAAGCCGATGTGGGGCGCCTGGTGGGTGTGGGATGCGCGGCTGACGTCGGAGCTGATCCTGCTGTTCCTGTACCTCGCCATGCTGGCACTCAAGGCCGCCATCGACGACCCGCGCCGTGGCGACCGGGCCTGCGGCCTCTTTGCACTGGTCAGCGTGGTCAACGTGCCGGTGATCTATTTCTCGGTCAAATGGTGGAACACCCTGCACCAGGGCGCCACGGTCAGCGTGACCCGGGCGCCGTCGATGGCGCACGACATGCTGCTGGCGATGCTGCTGATGGTGTTCGCCGCCTGGGCCTATTCGATTGCCGTCGCCTTTGTGCGCGTACGCGTACTGATCCTGGAACGTGACATCGACACCGAATGGGTCAAACGCATCCTGAGGAAATCTGCCGCATGAACTGGACCTCTGCCAGCGACTTTTTTGCCATGGGTGGCTATGCCCTGTACGTCTGGGGCTCGTTCGGCATGTGCTTTTTCGCCGTAGCGCTGGAGCTGCTGATCCTGCGCCGCCACCGCCGCCGCACCATGCGCCAGCTGGCCTTGCGCGTGGCCATGGATGATGCCGGCGATCAGGCATGGTCCGCACCGCTGCCGGCAGACCCGGCGCAACCTTCACGGGAGACTGCCGATGCATCCCAAGCGTAAGAAACGCCTTCTGATCGTGCTGGCCGGCCTGGCCGTGGTGGCCGTGGCCAGCGGCCTGATCCTCAACGCCTTTCGCAGCAATCTGGTGTTCTTCCATACCCCGACCGAAATCGCGGCGGGCCAGGTCGATGCCGGGCAGGTCATCCGGGTGGGCGGACTGGTGGAAGCCGGCAGTGTCGAGCGCGAGCCGGACGGCCTGCGGGTGCGCTTCGTGATCACCGACACGGCCAGATCGGTGCCGGTGCGCTACGAAGGCATCCTGCCCGACCTGTTCCGCGAAGGACACGGCACGGTGGTCCAGGGCCGGATCGGTACCGATGGCGTGCTGGCTGCTACCCAGGTGCTGGCCAAGCACGACGAAAACTACATGCCGCCGGAGGCCGCCGATGCCATCCAGCGTGCAGGCGAAACGGTGGTGCAGTGATGTGGGCAGTCTTACCTGAACTGGGTCTTCTGGCACTGTGCGCCTGCGTGGCGGTATCGGCCATCATGGGCGGCCTGCTGCTGCGGGGCGCAGCCACGGGCGAGCGGGCGCTGGTGACGGCGGCCCGGCCGCTGGCCGTGGTGCAAAGCCTGCTGGCGTGCCTGGCCTTTGCCGCCCTGATGCTGCTGTTTGCCGACAATGATTTTTCCGTGCGCTACGTGGTGCAGCAATCCAGCAGCCAGCTGCCGCTGGTGTACCGGCTGGCGGCGGTATGGGGCGGGCATGAGGGCTCGCTGCTGCTGTGGCTGCTGCTGCTGTGCGTATGGACGCTGGCGGCGGCGCTGTGTTCGCGTTCGCTGGACGACGCCATGCGCGCCCGGCTGGTGGCGATCATGGGCCTGATTGCGGCCGGGTTCGGCTTTTTCCTGCTGCTGACTTCCAACCCGTTTGCCCGGCTGGACATTCCGGCCGTTGAAGGGCGCGAGCTGAATCCGATGTTGCAGGACCCGGGCCTGATCGTGCATCCGCCGCTGCTCTACATGGGTTATGTCGGCTTTGCGGTGGCGTTTGCCATGGCGCTGGCCGGGCTGATGGCCGGCCGGATCGACGCAGCCTGGGCCCGCTTTGCCAGACCGTGGACCACGCTGGCATGGGTCAACCTGACGGCCGGCATCGCCGTGGGCAGCCTGTGGGCCTATTACGAGCTGGGCTGGGGCGGCTGGTGGTTCTGGGATCCGGTTGAAAACGCGTCGTTCATGCCCTGGCTGGCTGGCACGGCACTGATGCACTCGCTGGCGGCGACCGAAAAGCGCGGCGTGTTCAAAAGCTGGACAGTGCTGCTGGCCATCCTGACCTTTTCGCTGTCGCTGCTGGGCACTTTCCTTGTCCGTTCGGGCGTGCTGTCGTCGGTGCACGCCTTTGCCTCCGATCCGGGCCGGGGGGTGTTCATCCTCGCGCTGCTGGCAGTGGTGGTCGGTGTGTCGCTGGTGCTGTTTGCCGTCCGCGCGCCGGACCTGACCAGCACGGCCGGCTTTGCCCCGCTGTCGCGCGAATCGCTGCTGCTGGCCAACAACGTGCTGCTGTGCGTGGCTACGGCCTCGGTGCTGCTGGGCACTCTGTATCCCCTGATGGTGGATGCGCTGAACCTTGGCAAGCTGTCGGTCGGCCCGCCCTACTTCAATGCGGTGTTCATTCCGGTGATGCTGCCGCTCCTGCTGCTGATCGGGCCGGGCAGCGTGGTGCGCTGGAAACGCCAGGCCGGCATGGAGCTGGTGAAGGGGCTGTGGCATGTCCTGCTGGCGAGCGCGGTGCTGGCGATTGTCTGGAGCGGTACGCTGGCGCCCTTCTCGCCGCTGGTGGCCTTGGCCCTGTTTGCCGCGCTCTGGATCATTCTGGGTGCGCTGTGGGACCTGCTGCGCCGCTGGCGCGCCGGCCAGCGCCCGGGTCTGGCCACGCTGGGCATGCATCTGGCCCACGTCGGCGTGGCGGTGACCGTCATCGGCATTGCCCTGACTTCGGGTTATGAGCGCGAGCGCGACGTGCGGCTGGCCGCCGGCGGTTCGGCCACACTGGGTGCCTACCGCTTTACGCTGGAAGACATCGGCGACAGCAACGGCCCCAACTATCTGGGCGTGACCGCCCGTCTGACCGTAACCGACAACGGGGCGCCGCTGGCCGTGCTGACGCCGGAAAAACGCATTTATGCCTCGATGCCGGGCATGCCGATGACCGAAGCGTCGATCCATGCCGGTTTTTTCAACCATGTCTATGTCGCGCTGGCGGACCAGCTGGAAGACGGCAGCTGGGGTGTGCGCCTTTATCACAAGCCGTTTGTCGGCTGGATCTGGTACGGCGCACTGCTGATGGGGCTGGGAGGCCTGCTCGCCATGGCTGACCGCCGTTACCGCCTGCGCCGGAGGAATCGCCCATGACGCCGCTTGCCCGTCGCCGCCTGCTGTGGGCGCTGCCGTTCCTGGTGTTTGTGCTGCTGGTGGGCCTGTTTGCCGCCGGCCTGCAACGTGATCCGCGGGCGCTGCCGTCGCAACGCGTGGGCCAGCCCGCTCCGGCTTTCAGCCTGCCAAGGCTGGACGACCCGGCGCAGCGCTTTGCGCCGGCCGACCTGAAGGGCCAGGTGTGGCTGCTGAATGTCTGGGCGTCGTGGTGCTCGGCCTGTGCCCAGGAGCATGCGGCCGTCACCGAACTGGCACGCGGGCACGGTGTCACCGTCGTCGGCCTGAACCAGCAGGATGAGCCTGACGCTGCCCGCGACTGGCTGGCACGGCTGGGCAATCCGTACCGCCTGTCGGTGATGGATACCGATGGCCGGATCAGCATCGACTACGGCGTGTACGGCGTGCCCGAAACCTTTGTCATCGACCGTGACGGCATCATCCGCTACCGCCACCTCGGCCCGGTTACGCCCGAGGTGAACCGCGATGTACTGTTGCCCCTGATCCGGAAACTGCAATCATGATCCGACCCTTCCTGTCTGCACTGGCGCTGGCCGGTGCCTTGTGCAGTCCTGCGGCGCTGGCGCAGGAAGGCCGGGACCTGGCGGAAGACCCGCTGGTGGAAACCCGGCTGCGCGAAGTCTCCAGAGAACTGCGCTGCCTTGTCTGCCAGAACGAAACGCTGGCCGATTCGCAGGCCAAGCTGGCGCAGAACCTGCGCCGCGAGGTGCGTACCCTGATCATCGACGGCAAAAGCGATGCGGAAATCATTGATTTCCTGACCGAACGCTACGGCGATTTTGTCCTCTATGACCCGCCGTTCAAGCCCTACACCTGGCTGCTGTGGCTGGGGCCGGGCCTGCTGCTGCTGCTGGGTGGCGGTACCTGGTGGCGCATTGCGCGCCATTCCGGCACCACTGCCGAGCCGTCCCTGAGCGATGACGAGCGCAACCGGGTGGCAGCCTTGCTGCACCGGACTCCCCCGAAAACCAGACAGGATTCGCAATCATGACCATGTGGATAGCCGGTGTCGCCCTGCTGGCCGGCGTGCTGGGGCTGGGATTTGCCTGGCCGGTATTGCGGCCGCGAGAGGTCAGGCAACAGCGGCTGGAGGCCCGAGACGTGCTGGCCGAAGAATGGCAGGCACTGGACCGCCGGCGGGCGGATGGCGAGCTGACAGCGGAACAGCACCAGTCCTTGCAGGCAGAGCTGGGCCAGCGACTGCTGAACGAAACGGCCTCTCCGGCACCGGACAGGCCGGCCGACACGGCCGCCTCGGGCAAGCGCTGGCTGCTGCTGGGCGGGCTGACCACGCTGGTGCTGACCGGCAGCCTGTACTGGCGGACCGGCCGGCCGGACCTGGCGCTGGCACCGCCGCAGACGGCCCGGAGCGCCATTGGCGACGACATGGTGCAGAAGCTGGCCGCACGTCTGGCGGCCAATCCGGGGGACCGGGCCGGCTGGGCCATGCTGGGGCATTCCTACTATGTACTGGAGAACTACGATGGTGCGGTGGATGCCTTCGCCCGGATTGCCGGTACCCTGTCGGATGATCCGGACCTGCTGGCGGAATATGCGATCGCCCTGTCGCTGAGCAGCGTGGAGCCCAGGCCCCATGCGGCGCGTCCGCTGCTGGAGGATGCCAGCCGGCTGCTGCCGGACAACAGCGCATTGCGGGTGTTTCTGGCCCGTGACATGCTGGCCAACGGTGAAACCGGAGCGGCAATTGCCGAACTGGAGGCCGCACGGGAGCTGGAGAAAGCCGACCCGCTGCGGGTGAAATTCATCGAGTCCATGATTGAGGAAGCCCGTCATCCCCGGTGACGGGCCCTGCCTGTTGCGGCCTCGGCGGCCAAAAAGAAAACGCCCCGGAAAGGGGCGTTATTCTTTGCGTGCACCGTAGACGGCGTCTACCAGTGCGTCCAGGTCTTCATGGAACCGGCGAGCCTCGGCCTCGCGTCGTTCTACACCGGTAGTGGGGCGGTGCTGGAAGCGCTCGCGCCACGGGCCAAGGGAGAAGCCGGTCATCTGCTCGATTTCCTTGAGCGAAGACGACTTCTGGGGTGAGGGATGATGGCGCACCATAAACATCTCCTGACTGAAGAACATGAAGTCACTGACGGATCGCAGCGCAGTGGATGTCATAACACGACGCGCAATCCCAATGCAATCCTCTAATTAACACATTTACGTGAAGCTGATATGAACACGGTACACCTCCGTGCGACACAAAGCATGCCAGTCCATGCGGCTACAACATGAGACCGGACAGCCGGCAATAAAGTTCCGCATGTCCGGTCTTTGCCTGTACCGGCCCGCAGGCCGGCAGCACCAGTCGCTTCAGGGCAGGACAAAGCGGCTTGCCGCCTGGGCCGATACGGCCGGATCATGCCCGGCCACGATCCGGAACACGACCGGCCGGATGCCCGAAGCCTCACTGTCAGCCGGGACGGACACTGTCACCGGCAACGGCACGACGCTTCCAGGTGCCAGCCAGACCTGCTCCGGTCCGATGATTTCCAGGCCCGGCAAGCCGCTGACCTGAAGGCTGAAACGTCGCGGCACATCGTCCAGATTGGCCACTTTCAGGGTATAGGTGTTTTCGATGTGTCCGCTGGCACTCTCCCGGTACAGTTCGCCCCGGTCCCGCAGTACATCGATCCGTACCGGCGTGCGCGTTTGCAGCATCCAGCCTCCCGCCGCCGCAACCAGCAACAGCAGACAGGCATAAGTCACCACTCGCGGCCGCCGCAATACGGATGCCTGCGCCCCCTGACAGGATGCCTCACTGGCCGGCATGAAGCGGATCAGGCCGACAGGTTCGCCGGTTTTCTTCATGACACCATCGCAGGCATCAATGCACAGGCCGCAGTTGATGCACGGATATTGCAGGCCGTCGCGGATGTCGATGCCGACAGGACACGCCTGGACACAGATGCCGCAGTCAATGCAGCTGCCTTGTTCACCCGCCTGCCGGCGCACGTGGCGCGGCTCTCCCCGCTGGCGGTCGTAACCGGCATTGCGGGTAGCCTGATCGACCATGACGCCCTGAAAACGGGCATAGGGACACATGTGCTGGCATACCGCCTCCCGCGCCAGCCCGGCCTGTACGTACAGGAATGCACTGTAGAAAACCAGCCAGAAGCCTTCCCACGGACCGGCCGATCCGGCCAGCAGGGCTGGCAGCAACTCCCGCACCGGCGTGAAATACCCCACAAAGGTGATGCCGGTCCAGACAGCCAGCAACAGCCACAGACCATGCTTGACCGACTTAAGCACCAGCTTGCGTCCACTGGCCGGAGCCTGGTCAAGCCGCAGCCGTGCCAGATGGTCGCCTTCCACCCGGGCCTCGATCCAGGTAAAGACGGCGGTATAGACCGTCTGCGGGCAGGCAAAACCGCAGAACACCCGTCCGGCCAGTGCCGTGGCAAGGAACAGGGCAATGGCGGCAAAAACCAGCAGCAGTGCCAGCAGCAAGGCATCCTGCGGCCACAGGACGAGGCCGAAGAAATAGAGCTTTTCATGGGCGATGTCGAACAGGATCGCTTGGCGGACCGTACCGTTTGCATTCCATTCCAGCCAGCAGCCACCGTAGAAAACAGCCTGGGTGATCCAGACCATGATCCAGCGCCAGGTATTGAACCTGCCGGATACGGCTCGGGCGTGAATGGCCCCTTTTTTCCGGTACAGCTCCAGCCTGGCTGCATGCAGTCTGTCGATACTCTGGCCCATTGTCGTTCTCCCCCTGATGACTCCGCGGGGTGCATTCCCCGGACGGCACAAGAGGCGAGTAAATCATCCGGCAACCAGACCAGACAGATTCAGGATTGCGGATTTTTCATAGGAACAGATTGGCAATCCGTATCGAAAAAAACATGGCTATAGCTGTCTTGATATCAGCTCACCCAGCCTGGCGACCGCCGGTTGCACATCGGCATGACCAAAATTCAGCCGGATGTAATTTCCAAATTCGCGCTTGGCCGAAAAAACCGGTCCCGGAGCAATGCTGATGCCCTGCTGCAAGGCTTCACGGTGCAACAACAGGGCATCCACCTGTCCTGGCAGCTCCAGCCACTGGAAATATCCTCCCTGCGGCCGGGCCAGCCGTGTCCCGGCCGGAAAGCAGCGGGATACTGCCCCGGCCAGCTCTGCCTCCTGCCTCGCCAGCGTCTGCCGCAACTGTCTCAGGTGCTTGTCAAAACTGCCCTGCTTCAGGTATTCGGCCAGCGCCATCTGTACCGGAATCGTCGTGGCCAGACTGAGCGAAAACTTCTGCCGCTGCACCAGACCGGCGTAGCGGCCGGCCGCCACCCAGCCGGCCCGGTAGCCGGGCGCCAGGCTTTTTGAAAACGACGACACATGCATGACCAGCCCCGTGGTGTCGACCGCCTTGCTGCTCAAAGGCGCCCGCTGCCCGAAATGCAGTTCGGCGTAGACATCGTCCTCGATCAGCGGCACATCGTGGCGGCGCAACAGGGCCAGCAAAGCCTGCCTGGCCTCATCCGGCACCAGGCTGCCGGTCGGATTGGCAAAATTCAGCATGAACAGGCAGGCCTTGACCGGATAATGCCGAAGCGCATCGTCCAGTGCCGCCAGGCTGACCCCTTCGCGGGGATGGCTGGGAATTTCGATCACTTTCAGCCCCAGACGTTCACTTGCCTGCAACCCGGCGTAAAAGGTCGGAGATTCCACGGCAATCAGGTCCCCCGGCTGCGTCACGGCCTGCAGGCACAGGTTCAGCCCTTCCATGGCACCCGAAGTAATGACGATTTCCTGCGGCGACACCGCAGCCCCTTGTGCCAGATAGCGCAAGGCCAGCTGCCGGCGCAGCTCTTCATGGCCGGGCGGCAAGCCGGTCAGGGTGTCCTGAGGAGCGAATTTCCGGGCTGAGCCAGCCAGAAAGCGCCCCAGTTTGTCGAGGGGATACAGGCGGGGACAGGGAAAGCCGGAGCCCAACGGCACGATCAACGGATCCCTGACGCTTTCAAGAATCTGGAAAATGAAGTCACTGACCTGCAACCGGGTCGAGCCGGATTCCGGCTGCGTCATTCCGGGTTCGGCCAGCTTGTGGCCCAGACGGGCCCGCACGAAATAACCGGACCTGGGCCGCGCTTCGATCAGGCCCCGGTTTTCCAGCAGGTAGTAGGCCTGCATCACCGTCACCGGGCTGATGTCGTGAGTACGGCAAGCCTGCCGGATCGAAGGAAGCCGGTCGCCCGCCCGCAGAATGCCGTCGTCGATCAGTTGCTGCGTTTGTTCGGCAAGTGCTTGATACCGGCTCATGAAGTGTGGTCGCGCCTGTCCAGACTGATATTCCGCAGCCCCGGCCGGGGTTGCCTGGCAAGTATATCAAGCCGTGCTCCCTTGCCCGTCCGCACCATCCGGAGCCCGTACGCACAGCAAGACGGCAAAGCGCATGGCCGGGACCATGCCTCGTCCTGGCAACAGGTCTGCAAACAGCCATTCCCTGACGTTGACAAGCGGAAAATGGCATATCAATAATTGTTATGTCATACGGTCAATTGAGTCAATTGGCATGATTCATGCAAGACCTTCGACGCATCACATAATTTCAGGGAACACAGAGGAAAACACTCATGCAATTCGCGCGCCTCAGTCTCATCGCCGCTGCCGTCGCCACCCTTGCTGCCTGCGGGCAGAAAGCCGAAACCAAGCCGGCTGCCGAGGCCGGCGCACCGGCTGAAGAAGTCGTCAAGATCGCCAGCGTTGCTCCGCTGACCGGCAACATCGCCCACCTTGGCAAGGACAACGAGTCCGGCGTCAAGCTGGCAGCCGACGACCTGAATGCCCAGAACATCGTGATTGATGGCAAAAAGATCAAGTTTGAGGTTGTCTCGGAAGACGATCAGGCAGACCCGAAGGTTGCCACCCAGGTTGCCCAGCGGCTGGTGGACCAGAAAGTCAGCGCCGTGATCGGCCACCTGAATTCCGGCACCACCATCCCGGCCTCCAAGATCTATGCAGATGCCGGCATCCCGCAGATTTCGCCCTCTTCCACCAACCCGGCCTACACCACCCAGGGCTTCAAGACGGCCTACCGCGATATCGCCAACGACGTGCAACAAGGTACCGCTCTCGGCAATTTCGCCGTGGACAGCCTGAAAGCCAAGAACATCGCCGTCATTGACGACCGCACCGCTTACGGCCAGGGGATTGCCGACGAATTCGTCAAGGCAGCCGAAGCCAAGGGCGCCAAGGTGGTCAAACGTGAATTCACCACCAACAACGCAACCGACTTCATGGCCATCCTGACCTCCATCAAGGGAGCCAAGCCGGACGTGATTTTCTACGGCGGCATGGATGCCCAGGGCGGCCCGCTGGCCAAACAGATGCAGAAGCTCGGCCTGCAAGCCAAGCTGCTGGGAGCTGACGGCCTGCAATCGCCGGAATACATCAAGCTTGCCGGCGATGCCGCCACCGGAACCTACGCTTCGTCAGTGGGCATGCCCAAGGACAAGATGCCTGGCTTCAAGTCGTTCAACGACAAGTACAAGGCCAAGTACGGCGAAGTGCAGATTTACTCGCCCTACAGCTACGATGCCACCATGATCGTGGCCGAAGCCATGAAACGTGCCAATTCGACCGATCCGGCCAAGTACGCCGGTGAAATTGGCAAGACGAACCACAACGGTGTCACCGGCAATATCCAGTTTGACGCCAAAGGCGACATCAAGGATGGCGCAGTGACGGTCTACCAGGTGAAGGACGGCGGCTGGGTCGCTCTGGAAACCGTGGGCGGCAACACTCCGGTGGCAGCTCCGGCACCGGCTGAAGAGAAAAAGCAGTAAGCGGCCAGTCTGGCTGATCCTGATGCCTCCCCTTAGGGGAGGCTTTTTTCATTCGCGGATAACGGAACAACCTGCCTGGTGCCAGCCCCCGTACATGAGCAGGGCCGCCACACGTCACTGGCCTCAGACACAGGAGAACTGCTACCGTCAGGCGTCACCGGCGGCGGTCCTTCACCGGCACGAGCCATCCATTCCATTGACCGAAACAGAAAAACTGCCGATCGGGCACCTTCCAGCCCTGTGCCTGGCCTGCCCGAAGAAAAAACCTGCAAGGGCGAGGCGTGCTGGCAACGGCTGAGTCATCCACATGCAGCCGCAGATTCCGCCGATAAACAGCCCATCACGCTTCATCGGTCACAGGCTCACGCCGGGGCACCATTGCCTGCCGGACATAAATCGGGGCATACGCTTCGTCCTGGCTGATCAGGACCAGACCTTCCTTGGCCAGCTCCAGCATGGCAATGAAATTGACCACCACATGCCGCACGCCCAGTGTCGGGTCAAAGAGCTCGTCAAACGGTACAAACGGCTTGAATGCCAGTACGCGCAGGATCGCACTCATCTGCTCGCGCACCGACAGCTCATCCTGCTGGATTTCATGCCGGCGGTTGTTTTTGGCCCGGGCAAGGATTGCCAGCCACGCCTGGCGGATATCCACTACGGTCAGCTCCGGCAAGCGTTTTTCCGCACTTTGCTCGACCAGCACCGCCAGCCAGGCAAAGTCGCGCTCCGCCTGGGGAATGCGGTCCAGCTCCAGTGCCGCCAGCTTGATCTGTTCGTATTCCAGCAGGCGCCGCACCAGCTCGGCGCGCGGATCTTCCAGCTCATCGGCCAGCTCGGCCGGCGGCCGCGGCAGCAGCATGCGTGACTTGATCTCGATCAGCAGCGCTGCCATCAGCAGGTATTCGGCTGCCAGTTCCAGTCTGGCATCGCGCATGCCGTCGATGTATTCCATGTACTGGGCCGTAATGCGCGCCATCGGAATGTCGAGCACGTCTAGGTTCTGCTTGCGGATCAGGTAGAGCAGCAGGTCCAGCGGACCTTCAAAGCTCTCCAGGATCACCCGCAGTGCATCGGGCGGAATGAACAGGTCCTGCGGTGTTTCCAGCACGGCTTCGCCGAACACCACGGCAATCGGTGGCGCAGAAACCGGCATGCCGTCCGGCGGGACGGCATGTTCGGCAGAGGTGTCACTGACGGGGGTACCGGTCACAGATACCCCAGGCCCATGGCTTCGCGCACGTCGCGCATGGTGTCTTCAGCCAGCTTGCGGGCCTTTTCGCAACCGTCGGCCACAATGTTTTTCACCAGCGTCGGGTCATCAAGATACTGCTGTGCCCGTTCAAACATCGGTTTCTGCTCGGCCAGCACTCCGTCGATGACCGGCTGCTTGCACTCCAGACAGCCGATGCCGGCTGACGTACAGCCCGCCTTGACCCACTTGTGGGTCTGCTCGCCGGTGTAGACCTGATGCAGCTGCCACACCGGGCATTTGTCCGGATTGCCCGGGTCGGTGCGACGCACCCGTGCCGGGTCGGTCGGCATGCTGCGGATCTTGCGCGTAACCGACTCGGGCGCCTCGCGCAGGAAAATGCCGTTACCGTAGCTCTTGGACATCTTCTGTCCGTCCAGCCCCGGCATGCGGCTGGCCTCGGTCAACAGGGCCTCGGGTTCGACCAGAATGGTCTTGCCCTTGTTTTCAAGGTAGCCAAACAGGCGCTCGCGGTCGCCGTGGCTCAGGTTCTGCGTATCGGCCAGCAAGGCCCGCGCCGCTTCCAGCGCCTCGTCATCGCCTTCTTGCAGATAGCGGGTACGCAGGTCGTGGTACAGGCGGGCCTTCTTGCTGCCCATTTTCTTGACGGCGGCTTCGGCCTTGTCCTCGAACCCGGCTTCGCGGCCGTACAGGTGGTTGAAGCGGCGGGCCACTTCGCGGGTGATCTCGATGTGCGGAATCTGGTCTTCGCCCACCGGCACGTACTGTGCGCGGTAGATGAGGATGTCGGCCGACTGCATCAGCGGATAGCCCAGAAAACCGTAGGTACCCAGATCCTTGTGCGACAGCTTTTCGATCTGGTCCTTGTAGGTCGGTACCCGTTCCAGCCAGGAAAGCGGCGTGATCATCGACAGCAGCAGATGCAGCTCGGCGTGCTCCGGGACCTGGCTCTGCACGAAAATGGTGGCCTGCGCCGGGTCCACACCGGCAGCCAGCCAGTCGATCACCATGTCCCACGTACTTCTGGCGATGATGCCCGGATCGTCATAACTGGTGGTCAGGGCATGCCAGTCGGCGACAAAAAACAGGCATTCGTGCTCGGACTGCAGGCGCACCCAGTTTTTGAGCGCACCGTGATAGTGGCCCAGGTGCAGGCTGCCGGTCGGGCGCATGCCCGAAAGAACGCGGTCGGGGAACATGGACATCTTCGTGGAAGGGCTCGGTAGCGGTTACAGGAAAAGATTGAGGAAACCATACACCAGCCCCATGAAGGGCCGCATGATGGTGGTCAGCAGACCGGTGAAGATCAGCGCGATCAGGATCCACATGCCGTAGGGCTCGATGCGCGACACGCTGTACGCCTGGCGCTGCGGCAGCAGGCTGACCAGGATGCGCCCGCCGTCCAGGGGTGGAATCGGCAGCAGGTTCAGCACCATCAGGCTGACGTTGATCATGACTCCGGCCTGGCACATCAGCGCCAGCGGCGTGCCGAAATAACCGCCCAGCGTACTGGACAGCTTGAACAGCAGCACCCAGCCGATCGCCATGGCCAGATTGGCCAGCGGCCCGGCCACGGCCACATAGCGCATGTCGCGCTTGGGGTGGCGCAGGTTGGAAAAGTTGACCGGCACCGGCTTGGCCCAGCCGAAGATGAAACCGCCCAGGAACAGCGCCAGCAGCGGGATCAGGATGGTGCCGACCGGATCGATGTGCTTGAGCGGATTGAGCGTCATGCGCCCCATCATGAAGGCCGTTGCGTCACCGTAACGCTTGGCGACGTAGGCGTGCGCAGCTTCGTGCAGGGTGATGGCCAGCAGGACCGGCAGCGCGTAGATGGCGATTTTCTGGATCAGTGAATATTCGAACATGGATGTTCCGTGCGGATCAGTCGTCAGACCAACCAAAGGGTTTGAGGGCGCCGGAGCCTTTGCGGACCAGTTCGGGAGCACCGGAGGTCAGGTCAATCACCGTCGTGGGGTCGACACCACAATAGCCGCCGTCGATGACCAGATCGACCTGCGGTCCGATAGTGTCACGGATGTCGTACGGATCGGACGGCGGCTCGTTTTCACCCGGCAGCATCAGCGTGCACGACAGCATCGGCTCGCCCAGCTCCTCCAGCAGTGCCAGCGCAATGGCGTTGTCCGGCACGCGCAGGCCGATGGTCTGGCGTTTGGGGTGCAGGGTACGGCGCGGCACTTCCTTGGTGGCTTGCAGGATGAAGGTGTAGGCCCCCGGCGTCACCGACTTCAGCAGGCGATAGACCGTGTTGTCGACGCGGGCGTAAGTACCCAGCTCGCTCAGGTTGTGGCACACCAGCGTGAAGTGGTGGCGCAGGTCCAGCTGCCGGATGGTGATGATGCGGTCCATCGCTTTTTTGTCGGACAGGCGGCAGCCCAGGGCATAACAGGAATCAGTGGGATAAACGATCACCCCGCCCTCGCGCACGATCTTCACCGCTTCGCGGATCAGACGGGCCTGGGGTGTTTCGGGGTGGATGGAAAAGAACTGTGACATGGTTGGCAATCGGTTGGAAAAAATGCGCCCTACAGGGTTTCAGCATAGTCGGCCGGTGACAGGCCAAGGCGCTCCCACACCGGCAGGCAGCCTTCGGGCAAAGGCTGGGTCAGGCCGACATCGCGCCCGCCTTCTCCCGGCGCATGGAAATCGCTGCCGCTGGATGCCAGCAACCCCTCGGCCCGGGCCAGTTTGCCAAACTGGCTGATTTCGCTGGCTGAGTGGCTGGCACTGACCACCTCGATCGCCTCGCCACCCGCCGCCTTGAAGTCGGCGATCAGCTCGCCCATCAGCCTGCGGCCGATCTTGTAGCGTCCCGGATGGGCAATCACGGCAATGCCGCCGGCAGCACGGATCCAGCGCACGACGTCGGCCAGTTCGGCCCACTGGTGCCGGACATAGCCCGGCTTGCCGTTGACCAGAAAACGCTTGAATGCCTGGTCCTTGTCCTTGGCCCGACCCGTCTCGATCAGATAGCGGGCGAAGTGGGTACGGCTGATCATTTCCGGATTGCTGCAATAGCGCATGGCACCGGCAAAGGCGTCCTCGACGCCCACGCGCAGCAGATCTGCCGCCATGGCTTCGGCGCGGCCAATGCGGCCTTCGCGGATCAATTTCAGCCCCAGGGCCAGGTCCGGCTGTTGCGGATCAACCCCGAGACCGACGATATGGATCGTCCGGTTGTGCCAGGTCACGGAGACTTCCACGCCCGCTACCAGATGCACGCCGCAGGTTTCTGCTGCCTGCCTGGCTTCGGCCAGACCGGCCGTGCAGTCATGGTCGGTCAGCGCCAGTATGCGGCAGCCGCGGGCAGCCGCCCGGGCCACCAGTTCCGCTGGCGGCAGGTCTCCGTCCGATGCGGTGGAGTGACAGTGCAGGTCAAGAAGGTTCATGCCCAAAACGCAAGACAAAGAGCGCTATGGTAACGCCAGCAGCCCCTGCTCCGATAGCCGTGCCCGCTGCTAGCCGGCCACCGGCGGCTGTTGCCGGGCCAGCCAGGCTGCATGGGCCTGCCGCCAGAGCGCCGTTTCTTCGGCATGAACCACCCACACACAGCGCTCGCAACCGGAGCCGCAGCACTCGTTCTCTCCCGGTGCCTGTGGCGGCAGCGGTTCCGGATCAAGCACGTCCGCCATGCCGGTCATTCGCCGCCCTCGACCCGGATCGTGAAGCCCGGACCACTGACAGTCTGACCGGCGCGGATCTTGCAGGTCTTGCGCAACTCGGTCTGACCGTCGACTTCGACCACGCCGGTTGCCACCAGTTGCTTGCCGGCACCGCCTGAATCGACTACGCCGCACATCTTGAGCAGATTGCACAACGGCACGAATTCACGGTCCAGCTGGTATACCTCGTTCATTTTCTTCACACCCATACAGGGACAGCCCTGTGCATGCCCTGTGGAAAAGCTGGCCAAGTCATTGAACCTGACCGGAAAACAGCAACCTGCTTAAAAAACAGGCAGCCACACGTCAAAACAGCCGGAACTGTACGGCACCGGCTCAGGCCGGCACACTGCTCCATTCGCCCGGCCGGCCACCGGCCAGTTGCTGACGGACATGCTGCGGGTCGGTTTCGGTCGCCAGCAGCACGGTCAGCCGGGCCAGCGCCGCTTCCGGCGTCATGTCAGCCAGAGGCACCACGCCGGCAGCCACCAGCGCCTGCGAGGCGGCATACGCGCCCATGGCCACCGCCCCCTGCCAGGCCTGTGTCACCGTGGCCAGCACCACGCCACGCCCGGCCGCGGCCAGCAGATGCGGTGCCAGCGCGTCCGGCACATTGCCTGCACCATATCCGGCCAGCACGGCCCCGGCCAGATGCGGCAGGGCCAGCGTGGCCACGGCGGCATCCAGCGTGGCACCGGGTGCCAGCCAGACCAGCGCCACGGCAGGCAGGCTTTCCGGCACGATGCGGCGCACACCAGACGGTGCGGCAAACCGCTCCGGATGCCAGCCTCCGGCATCGAAAAGTGGCAGGTCATTGGGCGCCACAAAGGCCGCATCGGCCAGGCTGTGGGCCTTGCGTACCCGGCAGCCGCGCCAGACCCGGCCGGCAAACGGCACTACCACCTCGCAGAGGCCCGCCTGTCGTACGGCAGACACGGCCAGCCGGATGTTGGCCGGTGCGTCCGATCCGGCCTCGAACAACGGCCGCATGGACCCGGTCACGGCCACCGGCTTGCCCAGTCCGGCCAGCAGGCAGGCCAGTGCTGACGCCGTATGGGCCAGCGTGTCCGTTCCGTGCAAGACCACAAAGCCGTCAGCCGCATCGCGCCGGGCATCAATGTCCCGCGCCAGCCGCAGCCAGTCGGCCGGAGTGGCGTTGGAAGAGTCGATCAGCGGGTCGTATTCGGCCAGCGTCCAGTCGATGTCCGCCGGCAGCAGCGGCGCCAGTGCCGCATGCATCACGCCGGGCACCGGAGCCAGGCCGTGGGCGGTCGGCTGCATGCCGATGGTGCCGCCCGCGTAAAGAAAGCAGATTCGTTGTTTCATGGCGCGCATTGTGCGACAACACCCGCCCGAAGCAAAAGGATTTGGCGGTCAGATCCGGCCCAGCAGCGCCGCCGCCCAAAGCCCGACCAGCCAGACCAGCGTGATCAGCTGCGCGGCACTGCCGCAGTCCTTGGCCTTTTTCGATTCGGGATGGATCTCTCCGCCAAAGCGGTCGATGGCGGCCTCGATGCCGGTATTCAGCAGCTCCACTACCAGTGTCAGCACATGCGACAGCAGGATCAGCACGGTCGCCAGGGGGCTGAGGTCCAGCCACAGCGCCAGCGGCATGCCGATCACGGCCATCAGCACGACTTCGCGGAATGCCGCCTCGTCACGGAAAGCTGCCTTGAGACCGTCGAGGGAATAGAAGAAAGCCTTGTATACGCGCATGTCAATCGTCCGCTGGAAATGCGCGCGATAGTAGCGCATCTTTCCAGCAGATTGACATGTTTTGCCGCTGGTCAGGCAAGCCCGCGCAGCAAATCGGCCTGGATGTCGTCCGGATGCTCCAGCCCCACCGACAGCCGCAGCAGGCCCTCGGTAATGCCCGCCGCCTCGCGCACTTCCGGCGCCAGCCGGCCGTGGGTGGTGGTGGCGGGATGGGTCAATGTACTTTTGACATCACCAAAGTTGCCGGTACGCGAAATCATGCTGATGGCGTCCACCACCTTCCAGGCCGCCTCGCGTCCGCCGTCCAGTTCGAATGCAATCACCGCCCCGCCGGCGCGCTGCTGGCGGCGAGCCAGTTCAAACTGCGGATGGCTAGGCAGCCCCGGATAACGCACCCGGCGCACCTGCGGCAGTTGCTCCAGCCAGGTGGCCAGCTTCAGGGCACTGGCGCAATGCCGCTCCATGCGCACAAACAGCGTTTCCAGCCCCGACAGCAAGACCCAGGCGTTGAAAGCCGACAGGGTGGGACCGGTGGTGCGGACATACAGGTAAACCGGCTCGATGAGCTTGTCCGACCCCACCACGGCTCCGCCCAGTACCCGGCCCTGCCCGTCGATGTATTTGGTGCCGGAATGCACCACCAGGTCAGCGCCCAGCGCCAGCGGCGTCTGCAAGGCCGGTGAACAGAAGCAGTTGTCCACCACCAGAAGCGCCCCGGCGGCGTGGGCAATGCCGGCCACGGCGGCAATGTCGGTCAGCTCGGTTTGCGGATTGGATGGCGTTTCCAGAAAGAAAAGCCGGGTGTTGCCGCGGATGGCAACCTGCCAGGCCGACAGGTCGGCCGGCTCGACAAAGCTGACTTCGATGCCGAAGCGCGGCAGCAGGGTGGCCAGCATGGTGTAGGTGGCGCCGAACAGGCTGCGCGAAGCGACCACATGGTCCCCGGCCGACAGATGGGTAAACAGCACGGCGTGAATGGCCGCCATGCCGCTGGCCGTGGCCTGGCAGCGTTCGCCCCCTTCCAGGGCCGCCAGCCGTTCTTCAAACGCATTGACGGTCGGGTTGGTGAAGCGCGAATAGGTATAGCCGTCGGCCTCGCCGGCAAACAGCTGGCGCGCGTCTTCGGCCGACTCGGTCAGGAAGCTCGACGTCAGGAACAGCGGCAGGCTGTGTTCGTTGCAGTGGGTCAGATGGCGGCCGGAACGGATGGCCAAGGTTTCGGGATGCGGAGTCGTGGTCATGATGCAATCGGGACAGGCAGGGTGATCGATTCATCATAAATAAAAACGCGCCCTCAGGCGCGTTCGTTTGGTCATACCCTTATGCCGCAGCACATCAGATCAGGTTCTGCTCGGCTGCATTCAGGTTCAGGTCCAGCGGCTCGCTGTCACTGTTGCCACGGACGGCATTCCGGCTGGCTTCCACACCGGCCAGATAGGCTTCGTCGATGTCGCCGGTGATGTAATGCCCGTCAAAACAGCTGGTTTCGAAGTCGGTCAGTTCGCGGTTGGCTTCGTGCACGGCATCGCGCAGCGCGTCCAGATCCTGGTAGATCACGGCATCTGCACCCAGTTCGCGGGCGATCTGCTCCACCGTGCGGTTGGTGGCCAAGAGCTCGGCGCGGGTCGGCATGTCGATGCCGTACACGTTCGGCCAGCGCACTTCCGGAGCGGCCGAGGCGAAATACACCTTGTTGGCGCCGGCATCGCGCGCCATCTGCACGATTTCGCGGCTGGTGGTGCCGCGCACGATGGAGTCGTCCACCAGCAGCACGTTCTTGCCGGCAAATTCGCTGGCAATGGCATTGAGCTTCTGGCGTACCGACTTTTTGCGCGTGGCCTGCCCCGGCATGATGAAGGTGCGGCCGACGTAGCGGTTCTTGATGAAGCCCATGCGGAACGGCAGGCCCAGATGGTTGGCCAGTTGCAGGGCGATCGGCATGGAGGTGTCCGGAATCGGGATCACCGTGTCGATCTCGAGGTCCGGCATTTCGCGGCGGATCTTGTCACCGAGCTTCTCGCCCATCAGCAGGCGGGTCTGGTAGACGCTGGCACCGTCGATGATCGAATCCGGGCGGGCGAAATACACGTATTCAAAAATGCATGGCGTACGCGGATGCGTTTCGGCGCAGTGGCGGGTCGAACGGGAACCGTCAAAACGCACCACCACGGCCTCGCCCGGCAACACGTCGCGCTCGCGCTTGAAGCCGAGACCGTCCAGCGCAACAGATTCGCTGGCGAGGATGTATTCAGCTCCCTGCGGGCCATCGTGCCGGCCCATGACCAGCGGACGGATACCGTGCGGATCACGGAAGGCCACAAGGCCAAAGCCGGCGATCAGCACCACTACGGCGTAGGCCCCGCGCACGCGCTTGTTGACTTCGACGATGGCATTGAAGATGGCGTCTTCGCACAGTTCGCGGCCGTAAATCTGCTTTTGCAGCTCGTGCGCGAACACGTTGAGCAGCACTTCACTGTCCGAGTTGGTGTTGATGTGGCGCAGGTCCTGCCGGAACATTGCCTCTTTCAGCTCGGCGGTATTGGTCAGGTTGCCGTTGTGCGCCAGCACGATGCCGTAGGGCGAGTTGACGTAGAACGGCTGCGCTTCGGCCAGGTTGCTGGCCGAGCCGGCGGTCGGATAACGCACATGCCCGATCCCGGCGTTGCCCACCAGGGAGCGCATGTTGCGGGTGCGGAACACGTCACGCACCATGCCGCTGCCTTTGTGCATGTGAAAGCTGTTGCCGTTGCCGGTCACGATGCCGGCTGCATCCTGCCCGCGGTGCTGAAGGACTTGCAGCCCGTCATACAAGAGCTGATTGACGGGCGTTTTGCCCACTACACCAATGATCCCACACATGATTTGACGTTTTCCCGATAGCTAAGGGGCTGGTGATGAAGCCAGCGGTTCAGGTTGCAAGCGATGGCTGAAAAGGTTGCGAAGGAAAGGCCGGCGGCGCGGCCTTCTTGTTGAAATCGATACGGCTGGCCATGGCTTCCGGCAGCCACGGCGTCAACTTCTGCGCCAGCATCTCGAGCGGCGCCACAATCTGCGAATTCTGCCAGAACGGCTCGCCCGGCATGCGCGTCAGCCCGCCCATCAGCACGATCAGCGTGGCAATCAGCACGCCGCGCGCCAGGCCGAATCCGGCCCCCAGCAAACGGTCGAGCCCGCCAAGGCCGACACCGGCCACCATCCGGCTGACCAGGGCACGCACCACGGCACAGGCCATCCAGCCCGCCAGCATCAGCCCGGCAAACGCCAGCAGCCAGCGCAGGTCGGCGGTCGGCACACTGGCCGGCACCAGCGGTTCGAATTCGGCGGCATAGCTTTTGGCCACCCAGAACGCCACAAACCAGCTTGCCAGCGACAGCACCTCGTGTGCCATGCCACGCCAGAGCGACAGCAAGGTCGAAGCCCCGATCAGGGCGAGCAGGATCCAGTCGAAAGTCGTCATGGCAGTTATTGCGGCACCAGAATGCCGGGCTGGCCGGCCTGATGGATTTTCCTGAGCGCGGCCTCGGCCTCGGCCTCGCTGGCAAACGGACCGACGCGCACGCGATGCACCACGCCCTTGGCGGTCTGCACCGGCGTCACGCTGGCCGATACGCCGGCAGCGGCCAGTTTCTTTTTCAGGGATTCGGCAGAGCCTTCTTCCGACAGGGCGGCCACCTGGATCACGAAGCGGCCACCCTTGGCGGCCGGAACAGCCTTGCCAGCGGCGGGCGGCACTTCGGCCTTGGCCGCGACAGCCGGTTTGTGGGCCGGTTTGCTCGTCGGCAACGGCCCGGATTCGTCAAAGTCGGCCAGTCCGTTGAGGATGGCAGCCGGGTCCCGGGCCGGCCGGGGGCTGGCGGCCGGTACATCCGGCTTGACCGTCACCTTGGGCGGCTCGGCCTTTACCGGCGGCACCACTGGCGGCGGCGGCAGCTTGACATCTTCCGGACGGGTCGGCTCGGGATTGGTGGTAACCGGCTCGCTGACCGGAGGCAGGTCCTGCTCGGCTGACGGCACGCCGGGATGCTCGGCCGCTACGGGCGGAGCAGCCGGTACGGATGCCGGCGCCTGCGGGCCAAGACTGACCACTTCAATGCGTTCGGGACGGATATCCAGCTGCGGCTGTGAATCGACCACTTTCCACAGCAGCACAGTAGAGACAGACACCAGCGCCACGGCACCCACGAGCCGGCGGCGCGCCCGCTTGCGCAGCAGGATCAGCTCTTGCTGGTTTCTCGATTCGATCATGCGCTGTAGCCTTTTGCAGTCGTCGATCAGGAGTCGGATCGGCTGGCCGCCACGATGGCAGCGACAGTATGAAAGGAGCCGAAAACGGTGATTCTATCATTTTCCGTCGCCTGCTCGCGTGCCTGGCGGTAAGCGGTGGCCAGATCGGCACATTCGTGGATCCGCGTCACCCCGTGCGCCCGCAGCCTGGCAACCAGTCCGGCCACCGGCATGGCGCGCGGCGAATCGGCAATCGGCGCCACCCACCATTCATCAAATTCGTCCTTGGCCAATTCGATCACGCTGTCGACATCCTTGTCGGCCAGCATGGAAAACACGGCCAGCCGCCGTTCGGCGTAATTCAGGGTTTGCAGGCTGGACACCATGGCACGGATGGCGTGCGGATTGTGCCCCACGTCCAGCACCGTTACCGGCCGGCCGGGCAAGACCTGGAAGCGGGCCGGCCATTCGACCTCCAGCAGTCCGCGGCGCACGGCGCCGGCACCGACCGGCAAGCGGTCACGCACGGCCTCAAGGATTGCCAGCACCAGTGCTGCATTGCCCATCTGGTAATTGCCACGCAAGGCCGGCGTCGGCAGCGCATGACGCCGGGACTGGCCACACCAGAACTCCCACTGCAACGGGTCGGTACGGGTAAAGCCGAAATCACGCCCGGCCAGCCACAGCGGCGCACCGATGGCGGCAGCATGCCCGACCAGCCGGGCCGGTGGTTGCGGGTCAGCGCACAAGGCCGGTTTGCCGGCACGGAAAATGCCGGCCTTCTCAAAGCCGATGTCTTCGCGGTTGTCGCCCAGCCAGTCCTGGTGATCGAGGTCCACCGACACCACGGCAGCACAGTCTGGCTCAAACACGTTGACGGCATCCAGCCGGCCGCCCAGGCCGACTTCGAGGATGGCCACGTCTACTTTGGCATCGACGAAATTCCACATGGCAGCCAGCGTGCCGAACTCGAAATACGTCAGCGGCACATCTCCGCGCCCGGCCTCCACGGCCGCCAGCCCGCGCACGATGGCCTCGTCGGACAGCGGCTCGGCATCAATGGCAATGCGCTCGTTGTAAACCATCAGGTGCGGCGAGGTATACGTACCGACCCGGTAGCCGGCGCTGGCCAGAATGCGGGTCAGCATGGCGCAGACCGATCCCTTGCCGTTGGTGCCGCCCACGGTGATGACCGGAAACCCCGGCCGCAGCGGCATGGCGTCGACCACCTGGCGCACGCGCTCAAGGCCAAGGTCAATGGAAGAAAGGTGCAGGCTCTCCAGATGGGACAGCCAGCCGGCGAGTGTAGTCGGAAGGGTCATGCGGAACGGTGGGCAGCAGGATCAACAGAAGGGTCAGAACGATACCAGATCAGGTAGCGCCGCAGACAGCGGCCTGCTCCGGCATCCAGGCGGTCCGGCCAGAGCAGCAGGCGTACCGGCCGCGTGGCCGTGCGACCGGCAAGCCAGACCAGCCAGGGCCATACCCGGGTGGCAGGCGAGCGCCAGACTGGCAGGCCGTCCAGCCACAGCTGTCCCTGCACGTCGAGGACCAGCCGCTGGCGGGGCGCACCGAGCCAGCCTTCCTGCCGCAGCCGCCACAGGGCCAGCAGCAGCACGGCAGGCACCAGCCACGCCATGCCTGCGAGGCACACGGAAATACCGGCCAGCACCGCCAGCAGCATGGCCAGCGCACCGCCGGTCCGGCTCGGACGCAGCACGCAGGCAAACGGCTCGACGGCGGGTGGCTTCACGCCGGATTATTCGACCGGCGTGTTTTCGAGGTCGCCCTCGAGCGTGTCGATCACCATGGAATGGATTTCAACGTCGAACCATTCCCAGAACACCTTGAGCGAACGGTCCTGCGGCCAGACGGCCGGATCTTCGTACCAGGTCGACAGCTCCATTTCGAAGAGCTTTTCTGCCAGATCGTCCACATAGCTGACGCCTTCTTCCGGCTCGTCGAACTCGGGAATCATGATCACCGTGCAGTCGGCGCGCAGGCTGTCGAGCGACAGCTCCATGTCGTTGTCCGGAACCTGGTTGAGCCAGTCGACAAACGGCTGTTTGGGCTTGATGACAGCCACGGAACGATCGACGAAATACATATCCAACTCCTCAATACAGAAACCGGCATCCGGCACGGCGCATCCAGGGCCGCAGGCAAGCCCGGATTGTAACAGCCGGCCCGCACACCCGCATAAGCCATCCGGAGTAAAATGCGGCACTTCACCGTTGTTGTAGCTGCAAGGACCGCGTACCGATGCCCCTCCTGACCCTGGAAAAAGCCAGCCTCGCCTTTGGCCATCACCCCCTGCTCGACCAGGTTGATTTCGCCCTCGAGCCGGGCGAACGTGTCGGCCTGATCGGCCGCAACGGAGCGGGCAAGTCCTCCCTCCTCAAGGTCATCGCCGGCCAGAGCCGGCTGGATGACGGCCGCCTCAACCGCCAGAACGACGTGGTGGTGGCCTATGTGCCGCAAGAACCCGTCTTCGCCGACGGCGACACGGTCTACGATGCCGTGGCCGAAGGACTGGGCGACATCAAGGCCCTGCTGTCCGACTACCACCGCGTCAGCCACGAACTGGCCCATGCCAGCGGCGACACCGGCGACCTGCTGGCACGCATGGAAGCCCTGCAAGTGGAGCTGGAAGCCCGCAACGGCTGGCAGTTCGAAACCCGCATCGCCAGCACCCTGTCGCACCTGTCCCTCGACCCGGACACCCTGGTTTCCGCCCTCTCCGGCGGCTGGAAAAAACGCGTGGCGCTCGCCCGCGCGCTGGCAGCCACCCCAGACGTGCTGCTGCTCGACGAACCCACCAACCACCTTGACGTCACCGCCATCGAATGGCTGGAAACCCTGCTCAACAACTTTGCCGGTGCCGTACTGCTGATCACCCACGACCGGCGCTTTCTCGACAACGTCGTCACCCGCATCATCGAACTCGACCGCGGCATCCTGCGCAGCTACCCCGGCAGTTTTTCCGCCTACGAAACCCGCAAGGCCGAAGAACTGGTCATCGAAGAAGAGCAGAACCGCAAGTTCGACAAGTTCCACGCCCAGGAAGAAGTCTGGATCCGCAAGGGCATCGAGGCACGCCGCACCCGCAACGAAGGCCGGGTGCGCCGGCTGGAACAGCTGCGCCGCGAGCGAGCTGCCCGCCGTGAGCGTGTCGGCAAGGTCAACCTGCAGATCGACGCCGGCGGCAAGTCCGGCAAGCTGATCGCCGAACTCAAGGATGTCAGCAAGGGCTACGCCGGACGCACGCTGATCAGCGGCTTTTCCAGCCGGCTGATGCGCGGCGACAAGATCGGCCTGATCGGTCCCAACGGCGCCGGCAAGACCACGCTGCTCAAGCTGATCCTCGGTGAAATCCCGCCCGACAGCGGCGAAGTCCGCCAGGGCACCGGCCAGCAGATTGCCTATTTCGACCAGTTCCGCAGCCAGCTGCCGGAAGACGCCGCCATCATCGACGTCATCGGGGACGGCAAGGACTATGTCGACATCAGCGGCCAGCGCAAGCACGTGATGAGCTATCTGGAAGATTTCCTGTTCTCGCCGGCCCGCGCCCGCAGCCCGGTGCGCTCGCTCTCCGGCGGCGAGCGCAACCGCCTGCTGCTGGCCAAGCTGTTCACCCAGCCTGCCAACATCCTAGTGCTCGACGAACCGACCAACGACCTCGACATCGACACGCTGGAACTGCTCGAACAATTGCTGATCGACTACCCAGGCACCGTCTTCCTGGTCAGCCACGACCGCGCCTTCCTCGACAACGTCGCCACCCAGGTCATTGCCTTCGAAGGCGAAGGCCGACTGCGCGAATATCCCGGTGGCTATACCGACTGGGTGAACACGCGGACACGCATGGCCGAACTCGCCGCACCGGCCAGACCCGCAACACCGGTACCGGCCGCCGGCAACGCGACCGCACCGGCCAGACCGGCACGGGACAAGACACGCACCCGGCTTTCATACAATGAAGTACGCGAGCTGGAACGGCTGCCGGACGAAATCGCTGCGCTGGAGGCCGAACAGGCCGGGCTCAACAAAAAGCTGCTTGACCCGTCCGTGTGGAAAGACCAGGCCGCTGCCGCCCGCGACTGGCAGGCTCGCATCGAAGCCATTGACGAACTGCTGCTGGACAAACTCGCCCGCTGGGAAGAACTGGAGGCCAAGCAATCATGACCCTGACTACTCCGCGCACCACCGTCCTGCTGCTGGCAGCCCTGCTGCTGGCAGCCTGCTCGACCACACCGCCGCCACGCACCGGCAGCTGGAAACCCGACCGCAGCCTCGCCCGCATCGAGGCCAGCGGCGATGCCCGCGAAGTGGTGATGGTGGCGCTCGGCCTGCTGGACGTGGGCTACCAGTTTGGCGGCAAAAACCCCGAAGCCGGTCTGGATTGCTCGGGCATGGCGGCCTTCATTTACCGCAATGCGGTCGGCGTCAGCCTGCCGCACAACGCAGCCGAAATCGCCAACCGCACCCGTCCGGTCAACAAGAACGAACTTCAGGCCGGCGACATGGTGTTCTTCAACACCATGAACCGCCCGTATTCGCACATGGGCGTCTATCTTGGGGATGGCAAGTTCATCCATGCACCGCGCACCAACAGCACGGTACGTGTCGACAGCCTGGACAACCGCTACTTCGCCAGCCGCTTTGACGGCGGGCGAACCGTGTTCCGCTAAGGAGAGCCCATGTCGCGCCTGTTTCCCCTTCTGCTGATCGGCAGCCTGCTGCTGCCGGCTGCCGCCCGTGCCGCCGAGGCCCCGGCCAGTGACGAACTGGCCAGTGACCCGGTGATCCAGCTGTACCTCAAGTTCAAGAGCAGCACGGCCAGACTGCCCGGACTGCGCGCCGATGGCGTGGTGCTCAAACAGGACTGGCTGCTGGACAAGCTCAAGACCGAGCTTGACCGCGACGGCATCACGGTTGAAAGCCTGGCGCTGACCCCGGAAAAGGGCACCATCAAGGTCCGCACCACGCAGGGCGTCGATGCCGTGCACACCATCGACTTCCGCTTCCTGCCGGTCGACTGGCCCAACCGGACGGTGCGCATTGCCTTTGACCGCAGTTCGGCTGCGGCCGGTGACGGACTGATTGCCCGCACGCTCGGCACCTTGGCTGTCGGCGTGTTCGGCATGGCCACCGGCGATCCGCTCGACAAGCTCGCTGCCAGACAGCCGTGGGCATCGGTCAACGGCAATGTCCTGACCGTCAAGCTCGACGAAGTCCCCTCGCTCAAGTCCACGCTCGACAGCTCGCTGATGGGCTACAAGCTGTTTGACCACATCGGCATCCGGCAGCTCTCGACCGAACAGGGAGCCATCCGCATCCGGCTCGGGCTGATGAAATAAGCCGGCGCACCCGTTTGCCATTTCCTTTTGCCGCCAAAGCCGCGACAATTCCGCCGTCGCGCAACCGGCGCCCCCACGTGTTCTGACTGGAAATCCATGAGTCGCATCTCCTTTTCCCGCTTCCTGACCGACGCCGAGCGTCAAGGCCAACTGACCTGCCCGACCCTGCGGGCTCTGCTCGAACAGATGGCCGCTGCCTGTGTCGGCATTGGCGATGCCGTCAACCGCGGCGCGCTGGCGGGCGTGCTGGGCGAAGCCGGCACCGGCAACATCCAGGGTGAAGACCAGAAAAAACTCGACGTGATCGCCAACGACATGCTGCTGGCGGCCAACGAGTGGACCGGCCAGCTGGCTGCCATGGCGTCGGAAGAGATGGCCGATCCGTGGCCGATTCCCGCGGCTTATCCGCAAGGCCCCTACCTGCTGCTGTTTGACCCGCTGGACGGCAGCTCCAACATCGACGTCAACATTTCCGTCGGCACCATCTTCTCGGTGCTGAAGGCCCCGGCCGGTAAAACCGCCATCGGTGCTGCCGATTTCCTTCAGGCCGGCACCGAACAGGTAGCCGCCGGCTACGTCGTCTACGGCCCGCAGACCATGCTGGTGCTGACCACCGGCAACGGCGTCAACGGCTTCACGCTGGACCGCAGCACCGGCACCTTTGTCCTGACCCATCCGGGCATGCGCATCCCGGAAACGGCCAGGGAATTCGCCATCAACATGTCCAACCAGCGCCACTGGGAAGCACCGGTGCAGCGTTATGTCGAAGAACTGCTGGCCGGCAAGACCGGCCCGCGCGGCAAGGACTACAACATGCGCTGGGTCGCCTCGATGGTGGCCGAAGTGCACCGCATCCTGTGTCGCGGCGGCATGTTCATGTACCCGAAGGACGCCCGCGATCCTTCCAAACCCGGCAAGCTGCGCCTGATGTACGAAGCCAACCCGATGTCGTTCATCGTCGAGCAGGCCGGAGGGATTGCCACCGACGGCCACCGGCGCATCCTCGACATCCCGCCCGAAGGCCTGCACCAGCGCGTGGCGGTTTTCCTCGGCGCCCGCGAAGAAGTCGAAACGGTCACCCGCTACCATCAGGACTGACCTTCACCCGCTCCGCCAGCGCCCTTCACCGGGCGCTTTGTCTTTTCAAGGACCTCCGCATGACATCCTGCACCCTGCGTCCCGCCACGCCTGACGACCTCACGGCCATTCACGGACTGATCATGGAGCACGGCCCCAACCAGTGGAACTGGCTGCCGGAAGACGGTGTGGCCAGCACGCTTGACGAGCTTCGCACCGGACTTGCCGGCGCCGTGGTGGCCGACAATGGCCAGCGGCTCCTGGGTGCACTGGTCTACCGGCAGGAGGACCACTTCCCGCACCTGCGACCGCACGATGTCGCACCGGCACAATGCGGCTTTCTGGTCGAAGCTGTCGTGTCCCGCGAAGCCGCCGGCCAGGGGCTGGGCACCCGGCTTATGCAGGCCGCCTGTGACGCCCTCGCCACCCGGGGCATCACATGGATCACGGCCGACCGGCATGAAGAAAATGCCGCTTCGGCCGGCATGATGCGCCGCGCCGGGCTTGTCCTGGTTTCAACATTCGACGACCCGGAACGCCGCCCGCACGGCAGTCGTCGCACCAGTGTCTGCGCTGTACGATTATGACAATAACGCCTGTTATCGTTTTCATGAATTCGTTACACTCGGCATCCGATTGACTCCTTTTGCGTGCAGCCCATGGTCCTGCCCGACATGCCCGCCAGCGACATAGCCTCGCGCATCCGCTCCGCCGCCCAGCAACTGGTCACCGAAGGCACCTGGCCCACGGTGGTCAATGTCCGTGAGCGGCTAGGCTCCGGCTCCAACACCACGATCAACAACGAACTCAAGGCCTGGCGCCAGTGGTTTCTGGCGCGCGTGTCATCCACCACCCGGCGGCCGGACTGGCCGGCCGAACTTGGTGACGCCATGGAAAGCCTGTGGCAGCGCGCCTGCAGCATTGCCGAAACACACCTCGACAACGTCCGCCGCGAAACCACGGCCCGGGCAGATGCGCTTGAAGCCGAGCTGGCCGCCCGCCAGGCCGAGCTCGCCGCGCAACAGGATGCCCTGGCACAGCTTGCCCGTGCCCGCCAGGAGCTCGAATCCGCCCTGGCCGACAGTCAGGCCGAAGTGGCCGCCAGCCTGCGTGAATGCGAAACCCGGGCCCGCGCAATTGAAGCAGCGGCGGCCGAACTGGAACGGGAGCAGGCTGCACGCCGGCAGGATGCCCTCCGTGCGGAAGATGAGCGCGAAGCACTGAAAACCGAATGGGAAGCCCGGCTGGTTGCGGCCCAGGAAGAGGCCGAACGCCGCGAAACGCTGGCCTACGAACGGCTGGAGGGCGTGCGTGCCATGCTGTACGAGCAGGCCGAACGCGAACGCAGCGAACACGCAGCAGAGAAAAAACGGCTGGAGCAAGTGGCTGACCGGACCCGCCAGGAACTCGCCAGTGTCCAGGCCGCACTCCAGGAACGGCTGCTGCAAACCGAGGGTGAGCGCAGCCGCCTGGAAACGGCGCTGGAGCATGCCGAAGCACGCCGGCAGGAGCTGGCCGAAACCCTGAACCAGCAGGAAGAACTCCATGCCGCCCGGCTGCTCATGCTCGAACAGGCCCGTGAAGAAACCCGGCGCCTGCATGAAGCCCTGCACGTTGCCCGCCAGGAACTGGCCGCCCATCCGTCGTTGCCGGCACTGGATGCACCGACATGACTCATCTGACCTACCCCGGCATGATCCCGCCCGCCCGGCTGGACAATGAGCCCCTGCTGCCCCCGGCATTTGGTGGCACCCGACCCAAGCTGATTGCGGCTGAAGACGATGTGGCCGCGATCATGACCTGGCTGCGCGAATTCGAAGACTCGCCCAATACCCTGATCAATTACCGCAAGGAAGCGCGACGGTTGCTGATGTGGGCTGGCGAACTGCGCCAGAAGGGACTGGTGCAGCTCAACCGGGAAGACCTGCTGGATTACCAGCGCTTTCTGGCCAATCCCCAGCCGGCCAGCCGCTGGGTCGGGCCCCGTCACCCGTACGGCCACCCGGAATGGCGGCCGTTCAATGGGCCGCTCAAGCCCTCCAGCATCAAGCAGTCACTGACCATCCTGGGAGCGATGTTCAAATACCTGTGCGACGCCGGTTACATGCAGGCCAATCCCTTGTCGCTGTCCCGTCGCAAATCGGCCGGGGTGATTGCCAATGCACCGCTGGAACGCTACCTGGAGATCAATGTCTGGGAAACCGTGCTGGACGAACTGGATGCCCTGCCTGTCGATTCCGAACGGGAAATCGCCCACTTCGAACGGGCCCGCTGGCTGTTCCAGCTGCTGTACCTGACCGGTGCGCGCCGCAGCGAAGTGGCACGGGCGACCATGGGCGACATATTCCGCCGCAATGGCCTGTGGTGGTGGCGGGTGATCGGCAAGGGCGGCAAGTACGGCGACATTCCGGTCAGCGAAGAGCTGCTGGATGCCCTGCAACGCTACCGGGACCATCTGGGGCTGGCTTCCCTGCCTGCCACCGGAGAGGCTACGCCGCTGGTCTGCCGCATGATCGGTCGCGGGCAGTACAGCACGCTGTCGCCAACGGCCATCTACCTGATCGTCAAGCAGGTATTCCAGCAGGTCGCCACGGTGGTCCGGCAGCGCGATCCCCAGCTGGCTGCCAAGCTGCAGCATGCCTCGACCCACTGGCTGCGCCATACTTCGGCCTCTCACCAGCTGGATGCCGGCGTACCGCTGCTGGTGGTCAGCCAGAACCTGCGTCATGCCAGCATCCAGACCACCCGCAAATACCTGCATACCGAGGATGACGCACGCCATGAGGCCACGCAGGCCCTGCTGCTGCGGCGACGGCGGCCGGCCTGAAACCTGCGCCGGGATGGGGCTTGCCCCGAAAAACACACCAGGGTAAAGTCCCCGCCACTTTTATGTCGGGCCGATGAATCGACCCGGCATTGCTTTTTCTGTCCCCCGCAAACTCGTTTTGGCGAGATTCGGCTGGTCTTACTCTTTGCCCTGGAGTGGGAATAATGTCTGATCTGGCTCAGGCCCGCATGCTTGGCGCATCCACTGCGCAACTCCCCGTTCATACCTATTTTGACCCGGCACATTACGAGCTGGAAATGAAGCACCTGTTTGCCGATGCACCGGTCTATTACGGTCATGAACTGATGGTGCCGAACGCCGGTGATTTCCATACGCTGGAATGGATGGGCCACGGCAAGATGCTCAAACGCAATGAAAAGAGCATCGAGTTGCTGTCCAATGTCTGCCGGCACCGGCAGGCACTGATGCTCAAGGGGCGGGGCAATGCTCCGCAGATCGTCTGCAACATCCACGGCTGGACCTACGACAACCAGGGACAGCTGACCGGTGCACCGCATTTTCACGAAACCCCGTGCCTGAAGCTCAACTCCACAGCCCTCACCCGCTGGAACGGCCTGCTGTTTGATGCCAGGCGCGATGTTGCCCGCGACCTGTCCCGGCTTGGCGTTGCCCGGCATCTCGACTTTGCCGGTTTTGCCTACCACAGCACGCACCTGACTGAATACGCCTTCAACTGGAAAACCTTCATCGAGGTGTATTCGGAAGACTATCACGTCGACCCTTTCCACCCCGGGCTCGGGCATTTTGTCAATTGCGCCGACCTCAAATGGGAATGGGGCGAGCAATACCACGTGCAGACAGTCGGCGTAAAAAACCGCTTGTCACACGCAGGCAGCAAGACATACGCCAATTGGCATGAGCAGGTATTGCAGCGTTTTGCCGAAAAGCAGCCGGAGTTTGGTGCGATATGGCTGACTTATTACCCCAACATCATGGTTGAATGGTATCCGCATGTGCTGGTAATCAGCACTGCCTTGCCGAAAGGGCCGGAAAACTGCACGGTCACGACCGAGTTTTACTATCCGGAAGACATCGTCTGGTTTGAACCGGAATTCATCGAGGCCGAGCAGAAAGCCTATTTTGAAACGGCTGTCGAGGATGACGAAATCTGCTACCGCATGCACGAGGGCCGCAAGGCACTGTGGTTGCGGGGAGAAAGCGAAACCGGCCCGTACCAGTCTCCCACGGAGGACGGCATGCAGCATTTTCATGAATTCTATCGCCGCAAAATGGGCCAGTTTCTGTAAAATCCGCATGTGCAAAGCAAAACCGGCGGCATCAGATGATGCCGCTTTTTTCATACTGATTGCCCCGAGGCAAATCAGGTCAAGCACCGGTTTATATAAATATCAAATTTGTGACGGTAGTATTCCCGCAAATCATGATGTTCGTATAAGCTAACAGTTTTTTGACTTGCCGAAATCGAATAGGGTCAACACAAGGTGCTGACCTAATCCGCCATCGGTTCCAGCCGGATCACCCGCCATGTCCACGACGTCAGATACTTCCGTTGAACTTCTTGAGCCCGTCGATAAGACGCTCCCCTCCAGCAAGGGAGCCGTCATCCATGGGCAGCTGCAACTGGAGGGCTCCGAGGCTTTCCAGTATTTCACCGAAAAGGACTTTGACCGGATCCTGCGCAACCTGGACGGACTGCGCTCGATGGTGTTCCCTTTGGGGGGCACGGACATGCAGGACGATGCCAATGCCGAGCAGCCGTTTCCGTCGGTCTGCCTGATCGGCCTGGGCCGTTGCGGTTCGAACATCGCACTGGACGTGGCTTCACTGGTCTATAACGCACGGCAGTTCTATTCCAACGAATTCGAACACGAAGAAGCCAGCAAGAGTCCGGTCGTCGAAACCGAGCGGCAGCCGAAAAACTGGATCCGCCGCAATCTGGCCCGCACCCAGTCCCGGGTCAGCAAGCCGGTCTTCCTGATCGAACCGATGGTGATGCTGGGTGACCTCGACAAGGACATCAAGGGCCGCATCCTGTTTTCGCGCCGGGGAGGAGACGGCAGCTTCCTCAGCGACTACAACAAGATGAAAATCATGGACTTGTCCGAAGTCCATGCCGGTGGTGCCGGCAATGCACCGATCCTCGGCCAGTATCTGGCCAAGATCATCCTCAATAAGGATACCCAGCGTTTCTCCAACGCCGACTGGAAATTCATCCACTCGTACCTGATCGATTCGTGCGGCATCAAGGCCAACCAGTCACGCCTGTATTTCTACATTTTCAGTGCCGGCGGCGGCACCGGTTCCGGCATGGCATCCGAATTCGGACTGGCCCAGCAGTACTCGTACATGAGCAAGACGTTCGATACGCGCGACGAAAGCCAGATTGACGACGGCAGCGGCCGCTCCTTCGTGTTCGAACCGATCTTCACCAGCGGCATCTGCATCCTGCCGAACATTTCCGATTCGACCAGCAGCGGTGCCGAAGCCCTGCACATCAATGCCGGCCGCCTGCTGTGCAAGTACCTCGCCGAAGAATGGGATTTTTCCTACAACTTCGACAATGAAGAAGCCAATACCGAAAGCGTGATGCACCGCATCCGCCCGTGGAACGCCATGATGCTGATCTCCAACGACATCATGCGCTATGCCGAATCCGACCAGGACAGCGGCATCGGTCATATCGATGTCAATGCGATGGAGCGGCATGCCAACCAGTACATTTCGCAGCAGATCTTCAACATCCTGACGGCGCAGGCAGTCACCACCGACTACGACCAGAACTATTTCCGCAATGCCGGCATCGACATCGGCGAAACCATCCGCCTGGATGCCAACGACCTCTTCATGAGCCTTGCCGGCCCCGTGGCCGTCGCCTATGCCGAATCGGTCGTATCCGATCCGCTGGCCTTGCCGGAACACAACGGCGGGCTGGACATCGACGACCTCTTCTTCCGTTCGATCGAACTGCCGCACTTCAATCGCACCACCCAGGCCATTGAGGGCATCAGCCTGCTGCCGATCGAATCGCAGCGTTATCGCGCAGCACTCGACCAGTACCGCCAGTCGGGCTTTGATGCCGAGCAGCTGCGGGAACTGTTCTTCTTCAAGAACTGCTCGTCGATCGTCACCATCGTGTCGCTGCCCAAGGGCTACAAGCTCGCATACACCGACCTCAACCGCCTCAAGACCCACCTCAACAACCTGTTCCCCAACACCACGCTCAAACGCTATGCGCTGGTGATCGGCGCCTCGGCCAACCTGTCGCTGACCACGCTGGTCGTCAAGAGCCCGTGCCTGAGCGACGATTTCCTGACCCTGATCGTGGCCTTCATCAAGCGCTGTTTTGCCGTTGACCAGTACCGGTATGACGAAAGCCTCGACAAGGAAATCCTCGATTTCATTACCAGCGAGCATTTTGATGAAAGCCGGCTCGACGGCATGCTGGAACCGCACGAAAACCCGGCCAAGATCCTTGATACCAACTGGTATGCAATCAAGCCGATGTACGAAAAGAAATATCGCGAGCTGATTCATAATCCGGACAAATTCGTATCGATCAACGACATCCGTCTGAGCCGTGACAGCATCAAGAAAACCATCAGGTATCTGCGTGAGATTTACCGGCACCGCGTCGGCAAGACCAAGATTGTCTCGCTGAACGAATACGTGGCCGACCAAGCACGCCATTCCGCCTGATCTACCGTTTGTCGAGAAAACCATCCTGATTACCTGAATCAGGATGGTTTTTTATCGCGTGAAGAAAACCCGTTGATTTTCAAGGAACAGAAATTAACTTTGTTAATAAGCAATTTTCGGGTAACCCTTGATTCATCATAAGGATTTGACCATTTATCGATACAGGTTGATATAACGCAACATACAACCGATGTAACAGTATGTAATATTTCCCGGCCCAAACAGCAGTCTCCGACTTGCAATTTCGGATTTCTGACAAGTCTCACAGAATGATTCAGGCATCACCTGACAAAATCATCATTCATGCAAATATTGAATGGTCATTTTGTGAGGTGACTCCGCACAGACTGTTTTCTTTGAAATCCATTCAGGATTGCCTCCCGATTTCGCATAGACCAAGGAGACATGACATGAGTAGCAATAGCGACATTACGTCGAACTCAGGTCATACCATCAACCGTAACGATGTTGATGAAAAGCTCGCGCTCCGGCGAGCAGCGGTAGCGAGTTTTATCGGCAACTTTGTCGAATGGTTCGACTACGCATCGTACGGTTATCTTGCTGCCGTGATCGCCGTCGTATTCTTTCCCGAGGCCGACAAAACCGCAGGGCTTCTGGCGGCATTCGCCGTCTTTGCCATTTCCTTCCTGATACGCCCGGTCGGCGGCATTTTCTGGGGTCACATCGGTGACCGCATCGGCCGCCGCAACGCCTTGTCATGGTCGATCCTGATCATGTCCGGCGCCACCTTCTGCATTGCCTTCCTGCCCTCCTACGCCAGTATCGGCATGTGGGCTCCGATCCTGCTTCTGGTGATCCGCATGGTCCAAGGCTTTTCCGCCTCGGGCGAATACGCCGGAGCCTCGGCTTTCCTGGCCGAATATGCCCCCACCGGCAAGCGCGGCCTCTATTGCAGCATCGTGCCGGCCAGTACGGCAGCAGGCCTGCTGTTCGGTTCGCTGTTCGTCGCGGGCATGCACATGTTCCTGACCCTGGAACAGATCCACGACTGGGGCTGGCGCGTTCCCTTCCTGCTGGCCGCCCCGTTCGGCCTGATCGGCCGCTACATCCGGGTGCACCTGCAAGACACGCCGAAATTCCGCCAGATGGAAGAAGCACTGGAAAAGCGTGAAGTCGAAAACAAGGTGCCGATCCACGACCTGCTGGGCAAATACCGCGCCAAAGTCATCATCGCCTTCGGTGTCACCTGCCTGAACGCCGTGGCCTTCTACACCATCCTCAGCTACATGCCGACCTATCTGTCCGCAGAACTGGGCATGACCGAACAGAGCTCCTTCATCGCCTCGACCATCTCGCTGGTGACCTATATCGGCTTCATCTTCCTGATGGGCGAACTGTCCGACCGCTTCGGCCGCAAGACCATGCTGGTTTCTGCCTCGATCCTGTTCATGCTGCTGGCCGTTCCGCTGTTCAGCATGCTCGACCACGGTGCCTTCATCACCATCCTTCTGATCCAGATCGCCTTCGGCGCCCTGCTGTCAATGAACGACGGCACGCTGGCCAGCTTCCTGTCGGAAATCTTCCCGACCAAGGTGCGCTACAGCGGCTTTGCCTTCAGCTTCAACTCGGCCAATGCCCTGTTTGGCGGCACGGCTCCGTTCATCGCCACCTGGCTGATCAGCGTCACGGGCAACAAGCTGGCTCCGGCCTGGTATCTGGTCATTGCATCGGCGGTCGCACTGGTCGCCATGCTGGCCAGCCGCGAAACCGCACACGAGGATCTGGCAGACGACTGACGCTCCGGCATCCACGCACACCAAAGGCAGCCTGAAGGCTGCCCTTTTCCGTTACGTGCCTGTCGGGTCAGGCCGTCATTCAATGACCACCTGCGAGCCTTTCAGCCGGGCACTGCCACCACGCCGCTCCTCGTCCAGCGTCATGCGCTTCTGGCCGATGCGCAGCTCGACACCGCAGTAGATCTGCTTGAGGGCGACGATGGCCGCATCTGCGGCCAGTGTCAGCTTGTCGTTGAGTTCAGCCAGCTCCAGTGTCAGGCGATCGACTTCGGACTTGAGCGTCCCGGCCGTCCGCCGCGCCTTTTCCAGCTGGTCGGCGTGCTCGGGGCTCTGCTTGCAGAAGGTGATGACCTGCAATACCTTGCCGAACTCGTCCAGCCGGGCCTTGCGTTCCAGCTCCAGCTCGTCACGCCGGCGGATCAGTCCGGGCTGGTAGCCGACCTGCACCACGGTTGTCACACCGGTCGGCAGCCCCAGTACACCGGCCTGCACATGACGCAAGGCAGAATACTGGCCGCCCCCAAGGCTGCCCTGGTTGCCGACCAGAATGCTGTGCCCGGCTTCCACATTCGACTGCTGGATGCCGCGCTCGGCCTTGACGGTAGCTTCGGCGCTCAGGCGGGCGCCTTCGACAAAGCGGGCCTCGATCGAGCCTCCCGCCCGGATCAGGGCCGTATCCTGGCTGCCGAGCTTGCCGATGATGCCGCCCTTGACCGAAACATTGCCGCCAGCCCGTACCTCGGCAGCCTCGATGGCACCACTGACCACCACATCGCCGCCAGCCATCACGCGCATGCCGGCACGGATGTCACCTTTTACGTGCAAGGTGCCGTCAAACTCGATGTGTCCGGAATCCAGGCCGACTTCGTCGACTTCGATGACCGGCAGCACCTTGACGCCCTTTTCCAGAAAGGAAGGTGCACCCGCCAGGGTGGAAACCAGTACGTCCGGATCATTCGATGCCACATCGACACCGGACAGGCCGCGTTCGAACGGCAGGTCCGGCACCGGCACAGCCGCTACGGCCTGCCCCAGCACGTTCATGCCGGGTACGCCCTGACTGGCCGGAATCCGTCGCATCAGCTGCACGCCGCGGTCCACCAGATGCAGGTGGCCCATGGCGCGGTAATCCACCCGTGCCAGCGCCGAAGAATCACCCGGGTCATCTCCCAGCTGGTCCTCAACCAGATTCACGAAGCGCGTCCGCTCGCCATGGCCGGCCGGACAGCCGACGGCCACCACCAGATGCTCGCAATGGCCGCTGGTCAGGGCCGTACGCAACGCTTCGGTCTGCAATCCGTAAACCACGCCGTGATCCTGAAGTGACTGAATGACCCTGCGCGGGTCGACAGCCTGTCCGCCCATGGGCAAACGGAGCGTCAACCAGGCTGTCATGGCATCACTGCTGACACTGATCTCGAAACTGCCGTCATGCAGCTCCCCGATCACCGTATTGCCTTCTTCGGCCGATTCCTGACAGGTTTTCAGGAATGCCTCGATCGCCATTTCGTCCAGCGCAGCGTTATGCCATTTCTGCTGCACCAGCAACGCCTGCAGGGCATCCCGGGTCGGGGCCACGGCGGGGTCGCCCGGCAGGTATCGGGCAATGATCTTGCGGCCTTCACAGCCAAGGTTCAGACCGGTGGAAAACGTCATTGTCAGAAGTATCTTGCGTTCGGAAACACCGATTATGAGTTCGTGCCGCCAGAAGCTCAATGGCACGATGCAATCGGCATGAGCACAAAAACAAAGCGAGCCGGAATGCCGCCCCTTGGTCACTACACAAGGTCAATCGTCAAGTCATTTTTTTGGTATATCACACCGGAAAATTTCACCCGAATGGTCTTGATCCGGCCGCCCATCAAAAATAGAATGAACGCTCACTTAATTACAGAATGGCCAGTCTGTACGGACTGGCTTCATGATTTTCCGGACGCCCTCCTCCACCATGACACTCTCCCGTCCCCTTGCCCCGCTGGTGCTCGCCCTTTCCATGAGCTGGCTGCTCGCCGGCTGCAACGGCCAGAAGGCCGAATCAGCTGCGGCACCTCCTGCTGCCGAAGTCGGCGTGGTCACACTCAAGACCGAACCCCTGGCCCTGATGACCGAACTGGCCGGCCGCACTTCGCCTTATCTGGTCGCCGACGTCCGCCCACAGGTTGGCGGCATCATCCAGAAACGCCACTTCACCGAAGGCGGCATGGTGAAGGCCGGCGAACCGCTGTACCAGATCGACCCGGCCACCTACGAAGCCGCTGTCGCCCGTGCCCAGGCAGCCCTGGCCAAGGCCGAAGCCAACCTGACCACCGCCCGCACCAAGGCCGAGCGCTATGGCGAACTGGTGTCCATCCAGGCCGTCAGCCAGCAGGACAACGACGACGCCCAGGCCGCCTTCCACGCCGCCAGGGCCGAAGTACTGGCAGCCAGAGCCGAGCTGAAAACCGCTGAAATCGACCTCTACTACACGCGCGTGGCCTCGCCGATCGCCGGACGCATCGGCAAGTCCAGCGTCACGCCGGGCGCACTGGTCACCGGCAACCAGAACACCGCACTGGCCACGGTGCAGCAGCTTGACCCGATCTATGTCGACGTCACCCAGTCCAGCGCCGAGCTCTTGCGCCTCAAGCGCGAGCTGGCCAACGGCACGCTGGCACAGGACGAAAAAGGGCGCGCCAAGGTCAGCCTCAAGCTGGAAGACGGCAGTGATTACCCGCAGGAAGGCCGGCTGGAATTTGCCGACGTGACCGTCGACACCAACACCGGCACCGTCACCCTGCGCGCCGTGTTCCCGAACCCGGACGCCACGCTGCTGCCGGGCATGTACGTGCGCGCACAGGTACAGGAAGGCATCAACCCGCAGGCACTGCTCGTGCCGCAACAGGGCGTGACCCGCAACACCAAGGGCGAACCGACGGCACTGGTGGTCGGCAAGGACGGCAAGGTGGCCCAGCGCGTGCTGCAGACCCAGCGCGCCATCGGCGACAAGTGGCTGGTCAGCGCCGGCCTGCAGGCCGGCGACAAAGTCATCGTGCAAGGGTTGCAGAAAGTGCGCCCGGGCATGCCGGTCAAGCCGGTGGAAACCGGCAGCAAGCCGGCGGCCGACGGCCAGGCCAAGCCTGCTGCTGCCGCACCGGCTGCACGGTAAGGAGACGCAAACATGGCCCGTTTCTTTATTGATCGCCCGATTTTTGCCTGGGTGATCGCCATCGTCATCATGCTGGCGGGTGCCTTGTCGGTACTCAACCTGCCGGTGGCGCAATATCCGCAGATCGCACCGCCAACGGTGCAGATTTCCGCCACCTACCCGGGTGCCTCGGCCAAGACGGTGGAAGACACCGTGACGCAGGTGATCGAGCAGAACATGAAAGGCATCGATCACCTGACCTACATGTCCTCGACCAGCGACTCCAGCGGCAGCGTGGAAATCACCCTGACCTTCGACGCCAACACCAATCCGGACACGGCGCAGGTGCAGGTGCAGAACAAGCTGTCGCTCGCCACGCCGCTCCTGCCCCAGGAAGTTCAACGCCAGGGCATCACGGTCACCAAGTCCGCCACCAACTTCCTGATGGTGATGGGCTTCGTGTCCGAAGACGGCAGCATGAGCAACACTGACCTGGCCGACTACATTGCCGCCAACGTGCAGGACATCATTGCCCGCGTACCCGGAGTCGGTGAAGTCAACCTGTTCGGCAGCCAGTACGCCATGCGCATCTGGCTGGACCCGGCCAGGCTGCAACAGTACGCACTGACCCCGGCCGACATCCGCAATGCCATCCAGGCGCAGAACGCCCAGGTGTCTGCCGGCCAGCTCGGCGGCACTCCCGCCCTGCCCGGCCAGCAGCTCAATGCCACCGTCACGGCCCAGAGCCGCCTGAAGACCCCGGCCGAGTTTGAAAACATCCTGCTGCGCAGCACCGGCAACGGTGCCAATGTCTACCTGAAAGACGTGGCCAAGGTTGAACTGGGCAGCGAATCGTATTCGCACATTGCCCGCTTCAACGGCAAGCCGGCGGCCGGCCTCGGCATCAAGCTCGCCACCGGTGCCAACGCACTGGATACCGCTGCGGCCCTGAAAGCCAAGGTGCAGGACCTGCAGACCTTCATGCCGCAGGGCATGAAAGTGGTGGTGCCGTACGACACCACGCCGTTCGTGAAGCTGTCGATCGAAAGCGTGGTCCAGACCCTCTTTGAAGCGGTCATCCTCGTGTTCGTGGTGATGTACCTGTTCCTGCAGAACTTCCGCGCCACCCTGATCCCCACCATTGCCGTTCCAGTGGTGCTGCTGGGTACGTTCGGCGTGCTGTTCGCCTTTGGCTACTCCATCAACACCCTCACCATGTTCGCCATGGTGCTGGCCATCGGCCTGCTGGTGGATGATGCCATCGTGGTGGTGGAAAACGTCGAGCGCATCATGAGCGAGGAAGGCCTGTCGCCGCGCGAAGCCACCCGCAAGTCGATGGACCAGATCACCGGTGCCCTGATCGGCATCGCACTGGTGCTGTCGGCCGTGTTCGTGCCGATGGCGTTCTTCGGCGGCTCCACCGGCGTGATCTACCGCCAGTTCTCCGTCACCATCGTGTCGGCCATGGTGCTGTCGGTGATCATCGCGCTGGTGCTGACCCCGGCCCTGTGCGCCACGCTGCTCAAGCCGGTTGCCAAAGGCCACAGCAGCGCCGAATCCAGCCTCTTCGGCCGCATCTTCATCCGCTTCAACCTCTGGCTGGAGCGCCTGAACGGCGGCACGCAGAACATGGCCAGCAGGATGATCAGCCGCAGCGTGCGCTACATGGTCATCTACGGCCTGATCGTGGCCGGCATGGCGGTGATGTTCATGCGCCTGCCGTCGAGCTTCCTGCCGGACGAAGACCAGGGAATGATGTTCACCATGGTGCAGCTGCCGGCCGGTGCCACGCAGGAACGCACCATGGAAGTGGTCAAGCAGGTGGAAAAGCACTTCCTCGAAAACGAAACCGACTCGGTCGCGTCGATCTTCTCGGTGGCCGGTTTCAGCTTTGCCGGCAATGGCCAGAACATGGCGCTGGGCTTCGTGGGCCTGAAGGACTGGAAGGAGCGCAAGGCCGCAGACCGCAAGGTGCAGGCCGTCGCCGGCCGGGCCATGGGTGCGTTTGCCGGCATCAAGGATGCCATGGCGTTTGCCTTTGCTCCGCCGGCCGTGGTCGAACTGGGCAACGCCACCGGTTTTGACCTGCAACTGCAGGACCGCGCCGGTCTGGGCCACGACGCCCTGATGCAGGCCCGCAACCAGCTCCTGGGCATGGCAGCGCAGAACCCGGCCCTGATGGCCGTGCGCCCCAACGGTCAGGAAGACATGCCGGAATACCAGCTCGACATCGATTTTGCCCGTGCCGGTGCACTGGGCCTGTCGACCGCTGACATCAACGACGCCCTGAGCACCGCCTGGGGTGGCAGCTATGTCAACGACTTCATCGACAAGGGTCGCGTCAAGAAGGTGTACATCCAGGGCGAAGCCTCGACCCGCATGCTGCCGGAAGACCTGAACAAATGGTACGTGCGCAACAGCACGGGTGAAATGGTGCCGTTCAGCGCCTTTGCCAGCGCCCACTGGACCTACGGCTCGCCGCGTCTGGAACGCTACAACGGCCTGCCGTCCGTGCAGATCCAGGGTCAGGCAGCACCCGGCCACAGCACCGGCGAAGCGATGCTGGCCATGGAACAGCTGGTCGCCCAGCTGCCGGCAGGCATCGGCTACGAGTGGACCGGCCTCTCGTACCAGGAACGCATGGCCGGCTCGCAGGCACCGATGCTGTACGCCCTGTCGATCCTCGTGATCTTCCTGTGTCTGGCTGCCCTGTATGAAAGCTGGTCGATTCCGTTCTCGGTCATGCTGGTGGTCCCGCTCGGCATCATCGGGGCGCTGGCAGCCGCCATGCTGTTCAAGCTTTCCAACGACGTGTACTTCCAGGTCGGCCTGCTGACCACCATCGGTCTGGCCTCGAAAAACGCCATCCTGATCGTGGAATTCGCCAAGGACCTGGCGGCATCCGGCCACTCGTTGCTGTCGGCCGCGCTGACTGCCGTGCGCCTGCGCCTGCGCCCGATCCTGATGACGTCGTTTGCCTTCATCCTCGGGGTGCTGCCGCTGGCCGTCAGCAACGGCGCGGGTGCCGGTGCGCAGAACGCACTGGGCATCGGCGTGATCGGCGGCATGATCACCGGTACGGTACTGGCCGTGATCTTCGTGCCCCTGTTCTTTGTGGTGATCCGCCGTGTTTTCGATGGTCAACGGCACTGGCTGCGTCCCAGGGACAACCTGAGCGCGCATGAGCCGCCGGCAGCCGATCCGACCCCTTCCGAGGAGAACCGCCCATGAACCATCCGATGATTGTCACTTCGCTGGCCGCCATGCTGCTGGCGACCGGCTGCACGACCATGGCACCTGATTACCGGCAACCGGCCCTGCCGGTGGCGGGCCAGTTCCCCGACAGTGTCGGAGCCACGCGCCCGGAAGGCTCCGTCAGCGACACCCTGCTGGCTGACTGGCGGGCCTTTTTCCCGGACGAGCAGCTCAAGACGCTGATCGAACTGGCCCTGACCCACAACCGTGACCTGCGGGTGGCGGCATTGCAGATCGACAAGGCCCGTGCGCGCTACCAGATCCAGCGTGCCGACCTGCTGCCGTCGATCGCCGCCAGCGGCGGCAGCGAAAGCCAGCGCCTGCCAGGCGACCTGTCCGGCAACGGTGCCTCGACCCTCGCCCGCCAGTACAGCGCCAGCGTGGGGCTGACCAGCTATGAAGTGGATTTCTTCGGCCGCATCCAGAGCCTGAAGGACGCCGCGCTGGAAACCTTCCTCGCCACCGAGGAAGCCCGCCGCGCCGCGCAGATCAGCCTCGTGTCCGAAGTCGCCAATGCCTACCTCGCCTACGCCGCCGACCGCGAACAGCTGAAACTGGCGCGCGACACGCTGGGCAACCGGCGGGCCGAATACGAGCTGGTACGCCGCCGCTTTGAACTGGGCAGCGCTTCGGCGCTGGACCTGAGCCAGGCCCAGACCGGCATGGAATCAGCCCGTGGCGAAGTCGCCCGCTACGAAGCCCTGCTGGCGCAGGACCGCAACGCGCTGGTGCTGGTGGTCGGCACCAGTGTCGACCCCGCACTGCTGCCGACGGCCCCGGTTGCCGAGCTGCCGACGCCGGCCGCCCTGCCCGCCGGCCTGCCGTCCGACCTGCTGCTGCGCCGCCCGGACATTGTCGAGGCCGAACATGCCCTCAAGGCAGCCAACGCCAACATCGGTGCGGCCCGGGCTGCGTTTTTCCCGAGCATCACGCTGACCGCCAGCGTCGGCACCGCCAGCAGCGACCTCTCGGGGCTGTTTGACGCCGGCTCGCGCAGCTGGTCCTTCATGCCGCAAGTCCGGCTGCCGATCTTCGAAGGCGGCCACAACCTGGCCAACCTGCGGGTGAGCGAGGCGGATCGCGACATCTCGCTGGCGCAATACGAGAAAGCCATCCAGAAGGCGTTTACCGAAGTGGCTGACACCCTGGCGGTGCAGGACACCATCGACGAACGCCTGTCGGCCCAGACGGCACTGACAGAAGCCACCGGCCTGAGCTACCGGCTGTCGCAGGCCCGCTTTGACAAGGGCATCGACAGTTACCTGAATGTCCTGGTTGCCCAGCGCAGCGACTACACGGCCCGTCAGGGGCTGATCGAGGTCCAGCTCAACCGGCTTGCCAACCGCATCGCCCTTTACCGGGCGCTGGGTGGCGGCTGGCGCTCCTGACCGTAACGGCAGACGGGTCGCCACGGCGGCCCGTTCTTTTGTCATTTGCCAATCTTCGGGGACTATCCATGTGTTCCAGACCCAGAATCGGGCGCCAGCCCGATCCGGCGCTGGCTGATGCCCGTCGCCAGCAGATTCTCGATGCCGCAGCGGCCTGTTTTCTCCAGCAGGGCTATCACGCTGCCAGCATGGCCAACATCTCGCGCACCGCGGCCATGAGCACCGGCCACATTTACCATTTCTTTGCCAGCAAGGAAGAGATCATCGCCGCCATCATTGCCCGCGACCTGCAGGCCATGTATTCGGCCATGGACGAAATCACCCTGCACCCGGGGCCGCGCCTGCAGGCACTGGTCGACAACATCCGCCAGGGCGTGCAGGAAAACCTGGCGCCGGATCACAGTGCGCTGCAACTGGAAATGCTGGCCGAAGCTGCCCGCAATCCCAAGGTTGCCGAGCTGCTGCGCGATGCCGACACGGCAGCCCGCCAGCGGCTGCACGACCTGCTGGTCAGCCCCCGGACATCGCTGACGCCCGAACAGGCCAGCGACCTGCACGGCGCGCTCGACACCCTGTGCACGCTGTTCAACGGCCTGCTGATCCGGGCCGTGCTGCACCCGCAGCTGGACCGGGAGGTGCTGGTCCGCAGCATCCAGCGGGCCGTGCTGGGCATCCTCGCTCCGCTCGAAGGGCTGTTCCAGCCAGCCTGACCACCCGGCGGGCAGGTGTCAGGCGTGATACTTGCCCGTCAGGGACCTGAGGGTGATCTCGATCACGCAGGTTGCCATCACCTTGTTGGACGGCATGTCCTGCGGCGCAAAGGCCGGCGTGTACTTGCGCACGAACCAGCCCAGCACCCGGTGCTTTTCCGCCGGGTCGTCAATCAGCCGCGCATCGCCCTGCGCCACCACGCTGCGGTAGGCAGCATCGGCCTGACAGGGCTGGCTCAGGTTGTCGGTCAGCAGGCCGTCGAGCTCGTCCACCTCGAAACCCACCAGCGGATAGCTGCGGATATTGTCGATTTTCTGCCCGCGGTCCAGCCCGTGCACGTACAGCCGGCCCTCGGCAAACACGAAATGCACCGGCACGGTGTACGGGTAGCCATCGGCGTTCAGCGTGGACAGGCGGCCGTGCAGCGCCGTGTCCAGCAGGGCATGAATGGCGTCTTCGGCGAGCTGGAATTTCTGCATCCGGCTTTGCATGGTGCGTCCTTGGTCACGAAAGGTTCGGAGCTGCTAGCGTACCACCGGCTGGCAACAGCGACCGGCACAGGCGGGACGGGCAAGGTAAAATGTGCGCCATGCTCACCGATCTCGAAAAAGACGCCATCCGGCACCATTACCAGACGCTGGCTAGCGCCCTGCCCGGCTTCAAGCCACGCGCCGCCCAGCGGCAGATGATTGCCGCCATTGCCAAGACCCTGTCGCAAAGCCTGGAACGCGCCGAAGGCGAAGACCTGCCCGAACGGGCCGGTGAAAGCATCCTGGTGGTGGAAGGCCCGACCGGGGTCGGCAAAAGCGTGGCCTACCTGATTGCCGGCGGCGTCATGGCCAAAAGCCGGGGCCGCAAGCTGGTGGTGAGCTCGGCCACCGTGGCCTTGCAGGAACAGCTGGTACACCGTGACCTGCCGTTCGTGGTGGAAAACAGCGAACTGCCGCTGACGTTTGCCCTGGCCAAGGGCCGCGGCCGCTACGTCTGCCCCTACCGCCTCTACCAGCACACGGCCGACACCACCCAGGGCGAACTGCTAGCTGCCGACCCGATGGCGGCGCTGTGGGAACGCAAGCCCGAAGCGGCCGAACTGGCCACGCTCAAGCAGCTGGCTGACGGTTTTTATTACCGCAAGTGGTCGGGGGACCGCGACGACTATCCACAAACCCTCGACGACAGCCTGTGGGGACGCATTACCAACGACCGCCACGGCTGCCTGAAAGCCGCCTGTCCCAACCGGCCGGAATGCCCGTTTTACGCCGCCCGCGAGGCGCTCGACAATGTCGACGTGGTGGTCACCAACCACGACCTGCTGCTGGCCGACTGCGCCATGGGCGGCGGGGTGATCCTGCCGGCGCCGGAGCAGACTTTCTATATCCTCGACGAAGCGCACCATCTGGCCAAAAAGGCCGTCAACCAGTTTGCCGCCGATTTTGTCACCGGCCCGACGCTGGGCTGGCTCGACAAGGTCGCCACCCTGGTCAGCCGGCTGGACGGCTTCATCAGCAAGCCCGAGCTGGGCGGACTGGCCATCGATTCGGCCGCCGCCGCCATCGAACACCTGACCGAACTAGTGGCCGTGCTCGACGGGGTTCCGGAACTGACAGCCCCGGAAGGTGCCGAGCCCCTGTGGCTGCTGCCGGCCGGCGACCTGCCCGAAGGGCTGGTCCAGCTGGCCAGCAACCTCGCCATGGTGTCTGCCGCGCTGGAAAAACAGCTCGGACAGCTGTCTGACGCGCTGGCCGAGGCCCGCAAGGAGCGCGAAGCAGACACGCTGCTGCTCGACCGCTGCGCCAGCGAGCTGGGATTCTTCATTGCCCGGGCCGAGCCGCTGGCGGCCGTATGGCAGCTGTTCATCCAGAAAACCGACGACAAGGCGCCGCCGATCGCCCGCTGGATTGCCGCACGGATCAGCGGCAACCGGCGCGATTACCGCATTTCGGCGTCGCCGGTCTCGGCGGCCGGCGACCTGGCCAGCACGCTCTGGCGCAAGGCATCGGGCGCCGTGCTGACTTCGGCCACCCTGCAATCCCTCAATTCTTTCGACCTGCTGCTGCGGCAGACCGGTCTGGCCTGGCTGCCGGAAACCACCACGCTGGCGCTGGAGTCACCGTTTGACTATGCCCACCAGGGCGAGCTTTACCTGCCGCCGCTAGCTGCCAGCCCCAAGGATGCCGCCGGCCACACCGGCGAAATCGCCAAGTGGCTACCCAGGCTGGTAGACCTGTCACAGCCGGTGGGAACGCTGGTACTGTTCAGCTCGCGCCGGCAGATGGAAGAAGTGGCCGAGCGGCTGTCGCCCGAGTTTGCCGACCGGCTGCTGATGCAGGGCACACTGCCCAAGTCGCGTCTGCTGGAGCAGCACTTTGCTGCCATTGCCGATGGCCGCGCCAGCCTGATTTTCGGACTGGATTCGTTTGCCGAGGGGCTGGACCTGCCGGGCGAGGCCTGCGTACACGTGATCATCGCCAAGCTGCCGTTTGCCATGCCGGACGATCCGGTCGGGCTGACCCTCAGCCGCTGGATCGAGGCGCAGGGCGGCAATCCGTTCATCGAGCTGACGGTGCCGGAAGCATCGGTCAAGCTGATCCAGGCGGTGGGCCGCCTGATCCGCACCGAAAGCGATTACGGCCGGGTCAGCATTCTGGACACACGCCTGAAAACCGCGGCCTACGGCAAGAAACTGCTGGCTGCCCTGCCCGCCTTCCGCCGGATCAGTTGATCCGGCAAGCCCGCCAGTGCATCAGGGTGACGGTGTGGCAGTTGCCGTCAGCAGTTCGGTATCCACGAGGGTTTCTTCTGCCAGCGGCCGGCCGGCAATGGCATCGACCGCCAGCCTGACCGCCAGATAGCCCTGCTCGCTGGCATGCTGGTCGATGGTGGCGACCAGCTGGCGCTGGTGCAGGGCGCTGCGGGCTTCGGTGATGCCGTCGAACCCGGCCAGCCGCACTCCGGTAATGACCTTTTCGCGCAGGTAGCGCGCGGCTCCCAGCGCCATCATGTCATTGCTGCAGAAAATGGCCCGCAGGTCCGGATAGTCACGCAGCAGCTGTGCGGTCACCTGGTAGGCTTCGTCGCCCTTCCAGCGCGCACTCTGTTTGGCCACCACGCGCAGGCCGGCCTCGCTGAAGGCCTGCAAGGCACCCTCGGTACGCTGCCGGGTATTGTTGGTGCCCAGGAGGCCTTCGATGATCGCCACCTTGCTGCCACGCGGCAGGCCCTCGGCCAGCTTGCCGGCCACCTGGTAGGCTGCACTGGCGTTGTCGATGCTGATCAGCGGCACCACCGGCATGCCGTAGAGTGCCACGATGCGCGGCTCCAGCCGGTTGCCGATATTGATGACGTGAATGCCGGCTTTTCTGGCGCGCGCCAGTACCGGGACAAGGCGGATCGAGTCCGTGGGAGCAATGACAATCGCGTCGGCCTGGTGTTTTGCGATGACCTCGTCGATCAGGCGGATCTGTTGCTCCAGTGCATCATCCTCGTGTGCAACCTTGATCGACAGGTCGATGCCGGTTTCCAGCTGGGCGCGGCTGGCGCCATTGGCCAGTTCGGAAAAATAGGGATTGGTGGGTGATTTCATCACCAGAACGATGCGTGCCGGTGAAGTGTTTTGTCCGGCTGACTGGCTGAAAGCGGAATGGGAGCGGTTATCTACGCGAGGAATGCTTTCAGAACAGGCCACCAATCCGCACAACACACCAATAACCAGCCATCCACGCTTTTTCCACCCCATAAACAACCCTCTGACCAAAACAGGTATCCGGACCGCAATCATGCAAACCGTATCCATGCTTGTCGAGAGTAATCATGCCCGATAAAGATAAAATATTTTTACTGACTTTACGGATAAATAAACAAGTTTCTATTTATTCACCCATTTAATGCATTTATTATATTTTTAATTAAATTTAATGATATTTGATTTAATGATGCCGGATATTTACAACCCCATGGCCTCTTTCACCAATTGGCGTTTGACAGGTCCCAGAGCATTGGTGAATTTCAGTCCGGTATTGCGCAGCCAGCCAATGGCCGGATGCGGATGGGTAAACAGGCGGAACAGGGCATCACAGGTATATTGCATGGTACGCACCGATTCCAGCCGCCCGCGCTCGTAACTGCGCAGCAACAGGCGAGACCCCGGATCGTCGGCCTGCGCCAGCAGCTTTGCCAGCAGGATGGCATCGCCAAACCCCAGATTGACCCCCTGCCCCGCCAGCGGGTGAATGGTGTGTGCCGCATCACCGGCCAGCACCAGCCGGGTGCCGATTACCTGTGCCGGCCGGATCAGGCGCAGCGGAAAAGCCTGTGCCGGTGTCAGCAGCGACAGCTGCCCCAGCGTGAACTGTCCGCGTTCGGCCACCTGCCGGCACAGCTCGTCGCCGGACAGGGCCAGCAGCTGTTCGGGATCGGCGCACGACCACACCATCGACATCCGGCGCTCCGGCAGCGGCAGGTAGGCCAGCACGCCGTCGCCGGTAAACCACTGGTGTGCCACGCCACCGTGGTCGCGTTCACACAGGAAATTGGCCACCACGCCACTGTGCCCGTAGGGTGAAACCCGGATATCGATGCCGGCCTCCGAGCGCAGCCACGAGTTGGCACCATCGCATCCGACCACCAGCCGGGCGGTCAGCAGCCGTCCGTCGTTCAGGGTCAGCGCAGCACGGCCATGGTCGGATTCAAAAGCCACCGGCCGCTCGTGCAGGATTTCGACCGGTGTTTCGCGCAGCGCCCGCCAGATGCCGGCCAGCACCCATCGGTTTTCGGCGATCCAGGCCAGCGCACCGGCCCCTGCACCGGCTGCGTCGAATTCGATGCGGCCACCGGCATCACCGCGCACGTCCATTTTCGATACGGCGGCCATGCGGCTCATGTCCGGCCAGGCATCCATCGACGCCAGAAAACGCTGGTTGGCCGGGCTGACGGCGTAGACGCGGGCATCCCAGTCATCCGGCTGGTCCAGCCCTTCCAGCCGGGCCGGCCGTGGCTCCAGCAAGGCCACCCGGAAGCGGTCTGCCTGCCCCAGCGCCAGCGCCAGGCTGGCACCAACCAGCCCGCCCCCCACAATTACAATGTCGTAATGAGTCTGCATGACAACAAGCGGCCCTTTCGGGCCGGCCTCCGTGAAAACATGACGGGCTAACGGCTGGCGACGCCGAACACCATGGATTCGGCAAAGCGCCGGCGCGCCATCGGCAGGGTGTCCAGCACGGTCATCACGGCACCGCGCACTGCGCGCCGGACAGGATCGTGCTGGTCGAACAGGTATGCAAGGCTGTGGGTGAAGCCGGTCACCGCCAGCGCATCGATCCGGCGCATTTCGACATAGGCATCCAGTCGTGCAGCCTCTCCGGGATCTCCGGGACGTGCCAGCAACGCGGCCAGTGCAGCCGCATCGCGCAGGCCCAGGTTCAGCCCCTGGGCTGCAATCGGATGCATGGTCTGCGCCGCATTACCGGCCAGGGCCACCCGCCGGCCGGCAATGCGGCTGGCCATTCGGAGCTTGAGCGGCACGGCCAGACGCGGTCCGCAGGCGGTCAACCGTCCCAGGCGGTCGCCGAAGGCTTCGGCAAATTCAGCCACGAAAGCCTCGTCGTCCAGCTCGATCAGCCGGGCGGCTCCTGCATGCGACTGCGTCCACACGGCCATCAGGTCGTCCCCGACCGGCAACACCGCCATCGGGCCATTGGCAGAAAAACGCTCCCACGCCACCTGGTGATGCGGCAGTTCGGGATGCAGGCGTGCCAGCACCGCGCACTGCTGGTAATCGTGCTCGCGATAGCGGATGTCCGGCAACTCGCTGACGAGGCTGCCGCCGTCGGCCAGTACGACCAGCCGGGCGGTCACGGCCTGCTCCTTGCCGGCCAGGCTGACGCCGAGCGTGGCGTAGCAGCGGGTGGTCCGCAGCGACACGGCACGGGCACCGAAGGCCACGTTGACTCCCGCTGCCAGCAGGGCGGCCCGGGCACTGGCATAAAGGTCGGCATAGGCCACGGTACAGCCCATGTGCGGCAGGCCCAGGTCACGCCGGTTGAGCACGGTGCGGCCGAACGTGGCCTGCTGGCTGACATGCACCGTGTCGATCGGCGTGGCCGGCAGGCTGTCCGGCCACATGCCCTGCGCGGCCAGCAGCTCGCGGCTGGCATGCGACAGCGCCAGCACGCGCGGGTCGTGCACGTCCGCCTCCCGGGGACGCGCCTCGACCACCAGCACGCTGCGGCCGGCGGACCGGGCCGACAGCGCAATCAGCGCGCCGACCGGCCCGCCACCCACGATCACCACATCGGCGTGCGCGGGCAGCATGATCAGCGACCTTCCGCCATCAGGGCCTCGATGTCGGCGACCGACTTGGGCACGCCGGCGGTCAGGATTTCATGCCCTTCTGCCGTGCACAGCACGTCGTCCTCGATGCGGATGCCGATGTTCCAGAAGGCTTCGGGCACATTGTCGGCCGGACGCAGGTACAGGCCCGGCTCGACGGTGGTCACCATGCCCGGGCGGTATTCGCGCCACTGGCCGTCTACCTTGTAGTCACCGCAGTCATGCACGTCGAGGCCCAGCCAGTGGCCGATGCGGTGCATGTAGAACTGCTTGTAGGCTTCGCTTTCGATGTTGCCGTCCAGCGAACCGGACAGCAGCCCGAGGTCGATCAGGCCCTGTACCAGCACCCGCAGGGCAGCGTCGGCCGGATCGTTCCAGCGGGCACCGGGCCTGACGGCGGCAATGGCGGCCAGTTCGGCGGCCAGCACCACGTCGTACACGTCACGCTGGGCAGCGCTGAAACGACCGTTGACCGGGAATGTCCGGGTGATGTCTCCGGCGTAGCCCTGGTATTCGCAGCCGGCGTCGATCAGGACCAGGTCACCGTCTTTCAGCACGTCCTGGTTACTGACATAGTGCAGCACGCAGGCATTGCCGCCTCCGGCCACGATGCTTTCGTAGGACGGCGTGCGGGCGCCGTTGGTGCAGAAGGTACGCAGGATTTCTGCTTCCAGCTGGTACTCGAAGCAGCCCGGACGCGCGGCACGCATGGCCGCCACGTGTGCTTCAGCCGAAATCCGGCCGGCCTCGCGCATCAGGGCGATTTCGCTGTCGTCCTTGAAGAGGCGCATGTTGTGCACGACGGCCTGCACGTCACGCAGCACGGTCGGTGCCGTCACGCCGGTGCGGAAGCGTGCGCGCAAGGCATTGAGCGCCACGTTGACCCGCGCATCAAAGGCGGCATCGCGGCCGAACCCCATGTGCAGGGTATGCCGGTCTGCCAGCAGGTCGGGCAGGCGCTCGTCAAATTCGCTGATGGAATAGGCTTCGTCGAATCCGAAGGTTTCTTTCGCGCCTTCCGGACCAAAGCGGTAGCCGTTCCAGATTTCGCGTTCGATGTCCTTGTCGCGGCAGAACAGGACCGACTTGCCGGCGGTGGCATCCAGCACCAGCACGGCTTCAGGCTCGGCAAAACCGGTGAGATAGTAAAAGCTGCTGTCAAAACGGTAAGCGTAATGGGCGTCGCCATTACGGACCAGTTCGGGAGCTGTCGGCAGGATGGCAATGCCGTCGCCCAGTTCGCCCATCAGGCGCTGGCGACGGCTGGCATAGATACGGTTATCAATCATGCTGGATTCCGTCAAGAAACGACCCGGAGGCCACAGGGTGCAACACGCCATGGCCGGCAAGGCCGGCACGGCATCATGTCCGCATTGTAGCCCTGACCTTGCACCCCGGTCAGCGCCAGCGTCGCACCCATGCCAGGACAGCGACGCAGCCGGCCATGTCGGCCAGTGCATCCAGCGGGTCGCCGGTACGGCTGACCGTCAGGAAAACCTGCCCGGTTTCCGATCCGGCAGCCCAGACGGCAGCCAGTGACAGGATCAACCGCGTGTGGCCGGTGCCAAGCGCGAGCCGCAGCAACGCGGTCTGGATGGCAAACAGCAGGAAATGGCCCGCTTTGTCGGCGTGGGCAAACAGGGGGGCACTGCCAGTGCTTTCGCGCCACAGCAGCCATACACTGCCGGCAAACCATGCAGCAGCCAGCCCCCATGCAAGCCAGCGGCAGCCGGTGCGGAACCGGCAAGACCGGGATAAAGGTTGCATCATCGGGGAAACGGAATGAAAAAGACGGCCCGCCGGGCCGTCCTGTCAGCATCACGGTACGCTTAGTTGAGCACGAACTGGCCCTGGTTGGCCTGGTCGCGCAGCACGAACTTCTGGATCTTGCCGGTCGAAGTCTTGGGCAGCGGGCCGAAGACGTAGAGGCGCGGCACCTTGTAGTGGGCCAGACGTTCACGGCAGAACTGCATCAGCTCCATGGTGCTCGGCTCTTCTGCTCCGAACTTGAGCGTGATGTAGGCACACGGAATCTCGCCCCACTTTTCGTCTTTCTTGGCGACCACGGCACACTCGAGCACCGACGGGTGCTGGTACAGCACGGCTTCCACTTCGATGGTGGGGATGTTTTCGCCGCCCGAGATGATGATGTCCTTGGCGCGGTCCTTGAGTTCGATATAGCCGTCCGGATGCAGGACGCCGATGTCGCCGGTGTGGAACCAGCCGTCGGCAAACGCCTGCTCGGTGGCAGACGGGTTCTTGAGGTAACCCTTCATCACCACGTTGCCGCGGAACATCACTTCGCCCAGTGTCTGGCCGTCGGCCGGCACCGGCTCCATGGTGTCGGACTTGAGCACGCTCACAGCTTCCTGCACGTGGTAGCGCACGCCCTGGCGCTTGCGGATGTCGCCCTGGTCGTCATCGGACAAGGCGTTGTATTCGTCTTTCCAGATGCAGGCCGTGGCCGGGCCGTAGGTTTCTGTCAGCCCGTATACGTGGGTGATGCAAAAGCCGATGGCTTCGGCGGCACGGATGATCGGTACCGGCACCGGAGCCGCTGCGGCAATGAAGCGCACTGGCAGCGGGAACGGACGACGGACCTCGTCGGCGGCATTGATGAACATGCTCAGCACCACGGCGGCACCGCACATGTAGTTGACCTTGTACTTTTCGATCAGCTCGAACATCAGGCCGGCTTCGACGCGGCGCAGGCACACCGAGGTACCGCCTACCGCAGCCAGCGACCAGTTGAAACACCAGCCGTTGCAGTGGAACATCGGCAGCGACCACAGCGTGACGGTATCCGGCGTCATGTTGGTGGCGACGATGTTGCCCAGCGCGTTCAGGTAAGCGCCGCGGTGGTGGTACACCACCCCCTTCGGGTTGCCGGTGGTACCGGAGGTGTAGTTGAGGGTGATGGCATCCCACTCGTCTTCCACCTGCGGCCATTCGTAACCGGGATCGCCTTCGGCCAGCAGCTCTTCGTACGTGATGCGGCCCACGCGGTCGCCGGTGTCGTATTCGCTGTCGACGATGTCGACGATCAGCGGGCGGCGGCCGCTCTTGTGCAGGGCTTCGCGGGCCAGGCTGGCAAATTCGCTGTCGACCAGCAGGACTTCGGCTTCACCGTGGTCGATCTGGAAAGCGATCGTGGCGGCATCCAGACGGTAGTTCATGGTGTTGAGAACAGCACCCTGCATCGGGATGCCGAAGTGGGCTTCGACCATTTCCGGAATGTTCGGGCACAGGATGGCGACGGTACTGCCCTTGCGGACGCCATGCTTGGCCAGTGCGGATGCCAGACGGCGGCTCCGCTCGAAAACCTGGCTCCAGGTGTAGACGCGCTGGCCGTGGATGACGGCGGGCTTGTTCGGATAGACCTGGGCGGCACGTTCAAGGAACGTGACCGGCGTCAGCGGAACATAGTTGGCCGGATTCTTGTCAAGACCGATTTCATACGGATTGAGGTGTGCAGCTGCCATGTGTAGGTTCTCCAGCTAAATGACTTGGCCGAATTCAGCCCAAACGGGTGTATTGCTCTCTATTGGACATCCGGTCGACACCTTCGCCAGACGAAGGCACCGCGCCGATGGTCAGGCTGTCCGACAGCCCGATTATGTCAGCACATAAAACATTTTGTCATAAACTTGTTAACTGTTTTAACAATCCGGGAAGTAAAAAGGCGGGCCGAAGCCCGCCTTGCAGGGAGCGCCGAAGACTCAGGCCGTACCGCCCACGGTCAGCCCGCCGTCGATGCGCAAGGTCGGCTGGCCCACGCCCACCGGGACACTCTGCCCTTCCTTGCCGCACACGCCCACCCCGGTATCCAGCGCCAGATCGTTGCCGATCATCGATACATGGTTCAGGACTTCCGGCCCTGATCCAATCAGGGTAGCCCCTTTTACCGGGTAAGACAGTTTGCCATTCTCGATCATCCAGGCCTCGCTGGCCGAGAACACGAACTTGCCGCTGGTGATGTCCACCTGGCCGCCGCCAAAGTTCACGGCGTACAGTCCGCGCTCGACCGAGGCAATGATTTCCTCCGCCGCCTTATCCCCGGCCAGCATGTAGGTATTGGTCATGCGCGGCATGGGAATGTGGGCATAGCTTTCGCGGCGGGCGTTGCCGGTCGGTGCCGTGCCCGTCAGGCGCGCATTCAGGCTGTCCTGCATGTAGCCCTTGAGGATGCCGTCCTCGATCAGGGTGGTACAGGACGTCGGCGTACCCTCGTCATCAATGTTCAACGAGCCGCGACGGTTGGCCAGCGTGCCGTCATCCACCACGGTGACGCCCGGTGCCGCCACGCGCTCGCCCAGCCGGCCGGCAAAGGCCGATGTGCCCTTGCGGTTGAAGTCACCCTCCAGGCCATGGCCGATGGCTTCGTGCAGCAGGACACCCGGCCAGCCCGATCCCAGCACCACGGTCATCTGGCCGGCCGGTGCCGGCCGGGCCTCCAGGTTGACCAGCGCCTGGTCCACGGCCTTTCTGGCGTAGTCATGCAGCACTTCATCGGTAAAGAAGGCCAGGTCAAAGCGGCCGCCGCCACCGGCACTGCCCTGCTCGCGCCGGCCCTGGTGCTCGGCAATCACGGTGACCGACAACCGCACCAGCGGCCGCACGTCGGCCGCGTGCGTGCCGTCGCGGCGGGCAACGTACATCACGTCGTATTCGGCAGCGAGCCCGGCCATCACCTGCTTCACCCGGGGATCCATACTGCGGGCCATCTGCTCCAGACGGTTGAGCAAGGCCACCTTGCTGGCCGAATCCAGACTGGCGATCGGGTCGATGGGCGCAAACAGCGCATGCCCGGTAGTGCGGCTGTGCGCCTGCACCCGCCCGTCACCGCCGGTGCGGCCAATGGCCCGGGTGATGTCGGCAGCGGACAGCAGGGCATCCAGCGAAATTTCGTCCGAATAGGCGAATGCGGTCTTTTCGCCCGCGACCGCCCGCACACCCACGCCTTCGTCGATATTGAAGCTGCCGGACTTGACGATGCCCTCGTCGAGGCTCCAGCCCTCCTGCCGGGTGTACTGGAAATACAGGTCGGCGTAATCCACGTCGTGCTGCCCAAGACGGGCAAACACCTGGTCCAGCGCGGCGGGCGTCAGGCCGTTGCGGGTCAGCAACAGGCCGGTGGCAATATCAAGATGGGACTCGGTGGTCATGGTCTATCCGTTCAAAATTCGTCGTTCAAGCGCGGCATTGCAGCACCCGGTGCCGCAGTGCCGGCAGGCGGTTGCGCACCGAGGCCAGCAGCGCCGGGTCAAGGTCGGCCCACAGCACGCCCTCGCCCTCGGGAAGTTTGGCCACGATCCGGCCCCACGGGTCGATGATCATGCTGTGTCCGTGCGTGCGTCTGCCTGAAGAATGGACACCGCCCTGCGCGGCGGCAATGGCGTAACACTGGTTTTCGATGGCGCGGGCGCGCAGCAGCACTTCCCAGTGCGCCTCGCCGGTCACGGCGGTAAAGGCCGCCGGCAACACCAGCGCCGTCATCTCGCCAAGGTGGCGGTAAAGCTCGGGAAAGCGCAGATCGTAACAGACCGACAGGCCAAGCCGCCCGAGCGGCGTGTCAACGGCAACCGGCGAGTCACCCGGCTCGATGGTGTCGGATTCGCAATAACGCTCGCCCAGTCCGGAAAAGCCGAAGAGGTGGATCTTGTCGTAGCGTGCCACGCATTCACCGGCCGGACTGAACACGAGGCAGCTGTTGCGCACCCGGCCGGGATTCTGGCCAGCCAGCGGCAGGGTGCCGGCCACCAGCCAGACACCGGCCTCGCGAGCCATCTGTGCCACGGCGTCCTGCATCGGCCCGTGGCCGAACGCTTCGGCCACGGCCAGCTTGTCGGTATCGGCCAGCCCCATCAGGGCAAAGTATTCCGGCAGCACCACCAGCGCGGCGCCACCGCGGGCGGCCTCAAGCACGCGCAGGCGGGCACGCTCCAGATTGTCGGCCACCACGTGGCCCGACACCATCTGCACCACGGCAACCCGTGTCGTCATCGGTTTTTCTCCCGGTCTGCCGGAGCAGTCCGGCTGACGCTGTCGATTTTCGGACTGGCAAACGTGCCGGTAATGCGGTATTCGCTGGCAAAAAGCTTGCCCAGCGGGTCCTGCAACAGTTTCTGCGCCGCCAGGGCTGCGGCCCCGACCAGCGGGTTCAGTGTCGCCGCACCGGCCGCGATCGCCACGCCTTCCGACAGGCTGGGCAAGACACGCGCAGTCAGGTTCTGCGTTTCGCGGACCAGGTTGGCCTTGCCAGTCAGGGTGATGGTGGCGGCCGGCCCGCGCACCACAAAGTCATTCAGCGTCGCCATGCCGTTGTCCAACCCTATGGCGCCGTTGATGCTGTCAAAGGCAAACCCTTCGCCAAACACGTCCTTGAAGTCAAACCGCAGCCGTCGCCCCAGTGACTGGAGTGTTGTCAGCCCCAGCAGGCGACCGACTCCGGGCTCGGCCCTGGTGAACTGGCCGCTTTCTGCCGACAGGGTGATTTCGCCACTGAGCGAGGGCCACTGGATGCTGGTCATGCCGCCCTGCCATTCCAGCTGGCCGGTAGAGCGGAACTTGCCGCCCCGCACCAGGTCGGCCTCGCCAATCCGGGCCAGCAACTTGCCAAGGCTGGCGCTGTCGAGCTGTACATTGAGCTGGCTGCGCATCTGGCCGTCCTGCGTACGCTGCACGCCCCGCAGGTTGATCTGCCCGTCGCCGTTGGACAACTGGAAGCGGTCCAGCTTCCACTCGTTTTTCTGCCGGGTGGACATCAGTGTCAGCTTGCCCATGCTGCGGTCTTTCCAGGTCAGCCGGTCAATCTGCACGTCCAGCGACGGCAGTGATTCATTGCTGTTGGCAGCAACCGGCACATCACCTTCGTCCTGCCGGGCCAGGGGCAGGCTCAGGCTTGCCAACCGCATCTGCACCCGTCCCTGTTCGCCCAGGCTGACCGTTCCGTTCAGTTCGCGGGCGTCCACCCGTGCCGACCAGCCGCTGCTGCGCGGCTCCAGGTTCACTTTCACGGCATGCAGCAGACGGCCGTCAATGCTGACCTGATCGGCCTGCAGGTTCAGTGTCAGCGGTACGTCAGGCATGGCACCGCCGCCGTCGCGGCCCAGCAGGGCCAGCCACGGAGCTGCATCAATGGACGGACTGGCCACGTAGATCGCCAGCCCCTGGCGCGGCAGGTTGCCACGCCCCTGCGCCACCCAGACGGCACCTCGGGCCAGCGCACCACTGTCCTTGAGATAGAACTGTGCCCGGACTTCCTGACCCAGCCGCAGCGTCAGCCGGCTCTGGGTTCCGCTGGGACTGATGGTCAGCCGCAGCGGCCAGCTGGCATCGGCCCGTTTGGCAAACGGCACCGGCAGGTCGGACGTGACGCCATGCAGCGTGCTGTCGAGTTGCAGTGATTTCAATTGCCTGTTGACGTCAATGACCAGCCGGAACGGTGTCATGCCACCAACGTTGGGCACCAGTGGCGGCACGTATTCCGCCAGTGCGGCCCGGGCATCAGCCCGGCCGTTGACCACAAAGCGCATCAGGCCGGACGGCTGGGTATCGGCATCCAGCCGGCCATAGCCACCCAGTGCCTGGAAAGCGATGCCGCGGGCACTGACGCCGCGCTCGCTGAAGGCCAGCCGCCCCCGGACCTGTTGCAGGGCCGGAATGCCGTGCCCCAGCTCAAGCGTGTTGTCGAGGAAGGCGTATTGCCCGGCCACGGCAATGGCTTTGACATCGGTCAGCGGAATATCAAGCCTGAGGGACAGCTGGCCGTTGCCCTGCGCCTTCAATCCTTGCGGAAAACCGTCCAGCATGGTGTTGAGCGGACTTTGCTGCATGAACCGCACGAAGTCGGCCGATGCGCCTTTGGCACCACCGTCGACCAGCAGGTGCGGATGGTCAGCACCAAGATCGGCGATGCTTACGGTGGTCGGGCCGATGGCGGCATTCATCGAGCGGGCATCGGTCGCCTTGACCAGCATGCCGGCATTGCGAAACTCCAGAAGGCCGTTAATATGCGTGATCCACGGCCAGCCTTCGCCATATTCCAGCGATACGTTGCGGGTGGCCGCCGTCACCAGAAACTCGCCGCCACCGTCGGTAAAGGGAAAACGGTCCAGATTGCCGCTGAGCTTCAGCTGGGCGTTTTCGGCCTGTCCAGCCTTCAGCGCACCGGCCAGCCAGGCCCGCGTGTCATCGCCGACCACCAGCGGCAGATAGGCCGGCACGGCGGTGGCCGCCACTTTCGGAATGCTGGCAGTCAGGTCGATCAGGCCGGCCGCACTCTCGTCCGGCGCCCAGCGGTAGCGGCCTTGTACACGGGCTTCGAGGTCGGCATTTTTCAGGTCAACCTGTTCCAGCTCGACATCCACCACACCCTTGGGCTGGCGGGTCCAGCGCACGGCTGCGTCCAGCTTGCGCACCTCTATCGGCCGGGCAAACACGCTGGGCATGGTCAGCGTTGCCCCGTCCGGGTCCGACAGGCGCAGCATGCCGCCCCGCTCGCTGAAATCCAGTTCACCGCTGATGCCGCTGATGCCGGGCAGCAGCTTGACCGGCTGCCAGCCGAGTCCGGAAAAGCGTCCCTTGACCGCATAACGGCCAGGTGCGGCCAGACTGCCCTGCCAGTCAGCCGTCACTTCCTCGACAAAGCCGTCCGGGTCCAGCGCGCGCCATGCGGCGTTTTCCCCCAGCGGCAGCACGCGCAAGAGCGGTCGCAAGGCGCCAAGATCGGCACGGGATAACGACAGGCTGCCGCCGGCTTTGGCACCTTCGCGCCAGCGGGCCCGGAATTCGGCCCGGTCAAACAGTTTGCCGTCGATGGTCTGGGCCACCAGGTTGCGGGCCAGGAGCTCGCTGCCACCGTCAGCCCCCGGCTTGAGTTCCACCTCGCCCGACAGGTTGGGCACGGCCACCAGCGGTCCGGCAGCCTCCGGCCGCAGCACCACGTTTTTCAGGTCGAACCGTGCCTGCCCGCTGGTGAACTGGCCATCCGCAAACGAGGCTTCGACACGGGCACCACCCTGCCCGGCCGGCATGTGTGCCAGCCACGCCAGGGTACGCCGCCAGTCGGCCAGATTGGCCCCGCCGACATCCAGCGCGAACTTGCCGCGCCAGGTACGCCAGTTTTCCAGCCGGTCGCCACGCCAGGTCATCTGGAAACGGAAGGCGTCCAGCCAGCCTTCGGGTGCATGGGCGGTCAGGGTCAGCCGGTGGCCAAACAGCCCTTGCACCAGCGACAGGTTGCCCTGCGTCAGGTCCAGTTCCGCAAGCCCCATGGCTTCGTCACGCCAGCGCAGGCGCGCCTGTTCGATGCGGATTTCGTCCTGTTCCAGCAGCCAGTCCAGCATCTGGCTGTCGCTGGAGCGGCTGCCGTCCAGCACGATGCCGTTCAGGTACAGGTGGCCGTCGCGGGCGCGGCGCAGCGACAGCTCCGGCGCAGTCAGGGTGATGCAGGTGAAGCGCGGCGACCAGCTGATGAGGCTTTTCCACGAAGGCCGGGCCGACAGTTCGGCCAGTTGCAGCGGATAGCCGCCGGGATTCGGATTGTCGATTTCGACCTGGTGCAGCGCCAGCGTCAGCACCGGCCCTTGCAGCGAGCCGGTCAGCGAGCCGATATGCACCGCATGTCCCAGCGCCGCCGACAGTTCCTGCTCCAGCTGCGGTTTGTAAGTACCCAGATTGGGCAGCAGGTACCAGGCCAGCCACGCCCACAGCAGCAGCAGCAGGCCGGCAAGGATGCCCCCGGCCACAGCCAAGGCGCGGGCCAGTCTTTTGAGGGTGGCGCCGACCGGCAATGACATCAGCGTTTTACGAGGAGCATTCAAGGGCGTGGCAGGGATAAAATGGGCAAGTCGATCGCCCGAAGAGCAAGGTTGAACATTATGCAACAAAACCCGCTGTCCATCGCGCTCACCCATAGTGACTGGCTGCGCCGCACGCTGGCGGCAGACCCGGCGCTCGAAGCCCGGCTGATCGCAGAACTGGAACGACCGTTTACCCGTGCGGACATGGCGGTCATGCTGGCCGCCTGCCCGCTGGACAGCGAGGATGCCGTCAAGCGCGCCCTGCGCAAGCTGCGGCAGGCCGTCCTGGCCCGCCTGATTGCCCGTGACCTCAGCGGTCGCGCCACGCTTGACGAAGTCATGGCCACCATCTCCGGCCTGGCCATCTTCAGCGTAGACGCTGCCCTGCGCGCTTTGAAGCCGCTGCTGGCCCGCTATGGCGAACCGGTCGGCGAGGAAACCGGCAGCATCCAGGAACTCACCGTCATCGGCATGGGCAAGCTCGGTGGTGACGAACTCAATGTCAGCAGCGACATCGACCTGATTTTCGTCTACCCGGAAGCCGGCGAAACCAATGGCGAGCGCAGCATCAGCAACCAGGAATACTTCACCCTGCTGGGCAAAAAGCTGATCGCAGCCATCAACGAACCGACCGCCGACGGCTTTGTGTTCCGGGTCGACATGCGCCTGCGCCCGTATGGCGATGCCGGGCCGCTGGTCATGAACCTCAACGCGCTGGAAGGCTACCTGATCACGCAGGGTCGCGAATGGGAACGCTACGCCTGGATCAAGGCGCGGGTGCTGACCGGTGACGCGGCAAGCGTCTACGACCTGGCGCGGCCCTTTGTCTACCGCAAGTACCTCGACTACAACGCCTATGCTGCCATGCGCGACCTGTACCAGCAGATCCAGCAGGAAGTGGCGCGCCGCGACCTCGCCGACAACATCAAGCTCGGGCCGGGCGGCATCCGCGAAGCGGAATTCATCGCCCAGGTATTCCAGCTGATCCGCGGCGGCCGTGAAAAATCCTTGCAGGTCCGCTCCACCCGCGAAGCCTACCGGCGGCTGGCCGAGCTCAAGCTGCTGGAACAGGATGCCGTGGACGAGCTGCTGGCCGCCTATGCCTTTTTGCGCAACCTTGAGCACCGCATCCAGTACCTCGACGACCAGCAGACGCAAACCCTGCCGGACAAGCCCGAGCTCCAGGCCCGCATTGCCGCCAGCATGGGTTTTGCCGACTGGAACAGCTTCCTGGCCCGGCTCAACCGGGTCCGCGCCACGGTCCACCGGCATTTCGAGCAGGTGTTTTTCCTGCCGACCGAAGACCATGCCGAACACCCGCTGCTCGGCCTGTGGCAGACCATCGACACCCCCGAGGCCGCCGGAAAGCTGGCCGGCCTCGGCTATCACGCTGCGGACGAAACCGCCCGCCAGCTGGCCACCGTGCGCCACTCGCAGCGTTACCAGCAACTGCCGCCGAAAAACCGCCACCGCTTTGACAGCCTGATTCCGGCCCTGATCGAAGTGGCCGCGTCGCATGGCAATCCGGACGAAACGCTGATGCGCATCCTCGGGCTAATGGAGGCCATCAGCCGCCGCTCGAGCTATCTCGCCCTGCTGTCGGAATACCCGCAAACCCTGCGGCGGGTGGCTTCGCTGTGCTCGTCCAGCCCGTGGGTATCCAACTACCTGACCCGGCATCCGATCCTGCTGGACGAGCTGCTGGACGCACGGGTGCTGTATGCCGAACCTGACTGGCCGGCCCTGCGCCAGCAGCTCGACAGCCAGCTGGCCGATGCCGACGGCGACGTGGAAAACCTGATGGACACCCTACGCCACTTCCAGCACGCGCAGCAGTTCCGGCTGGTGGCGCAGGACATTGCCGGCATGTGGCCGCTCGAAGCCCTGTCCGACCAGATCTCGCTGCTGGCCGACGTGGTGCTGGAAGCCGCTGTCCGCTACGCCTGGCGCGACATCGCCAAACGGCACCGCGAGGTGCCGCGCTTTGCCGTCATCGGCTACGGCAAGCTCGGCGGCAAGGAACTGGGCTACGGCTCGGACCTCGACCTGATTTTCCTGTACGACGATCCCGACCCGGATGCCGGCGAGCTGTATGCCCGCCTCGGCCGCAAGCTGAGCACCTGGCTGACGGCCGCCACACCGGCCGGCGTGCTCTACGACATCGACCTGCGCCTGCGTCCGGACGGTGCGGCGGGCCTGCTGGTCAGTTCGGTCGAAGCCTTTGCCGGCTACCAGACCAACAAGGCCTGGCTGTGGGAACACCAGGCGCTGACCCGGGCGCGCTTCTGTGCCGGTGACAGCGAGGTCGGCGATCGCTTCGAGAAGACCCGCTTTGACGTCCTGACCACGCCGCGTGACATTGCCACCTTGCGCGACGAGGTGCTGGCCATGCGCGAACGGATGCTGGAAACGCATCCGGCACAGGAAACCAGCCTGAAGCACGCCCGCGGCGGCCTCGTGGATGTCGAATTCATCGTGCAGTATCTGGTGCTGGCCCATTCCCATTACTACCCGGAGCTGACCGGCAATCTGGGCAACATCGCCCTGCTGGGGCTGGCGGCCAACGCCGACCTGATCGGCCACGACATGGCCCGCCAGGCGCAGGATGCCTACCGTCACTACCGCCGGCTGCAGCATGCCGAGCGGCTGGAAGGCCAGCGCGGCGTCAGCGTGGACGACACGCTGCGCCAGCATCACGCACACGTGCAGGCGCTCTGGCAGGCGGTATTCGGCTAGTCCGTGGCAGGCCGGCATCGCAATCGCCGGCTTTGCCAGGGGAAAACCCCGGCGGGGTGGCAATCAGCCGTCCCGGGCCAAAAAAGACAGCGTTATAATCCTTGCGCATGATCACCCAACAAGATTCAGAATCTGGAGAACATCAAGATGTCGATGGCTGACCGAGACGGATTTATCTGGTACGACGGCAAGCTGGTGCCGTGGCGTGACGCCACCACCCATGTGCTGACCCATACGCTGCACTACGGCATGGGCGTGTTCGAGGGCGTGCGCGCCTACGAAACCGGATCGGGTCCGGCCATCTTCCGCTTGCAGGACCATACTGACCGCCTGTTCCGCTCGGCCCATATCTTGGGAATCGGCTTGCCGTTCAGCAAGGACGAGATCAATGCGGCCCACCTGGAGGTCGTCAAGGCCAACCAGCTCAAGTCGTGCTATTTCCGCCCGATGGCGTTTTACGGTTCCGGCAAGCTCGGCGTGGCTCCGCCGGCCAACGACGTGCACGTGATCGTGGCAGCATGGCCGTGGGGTGCCTATCTGGGTGAAGACGGCATGCAGAAAGGCATCCGGGTCAAGACCAGTTCGTTCAGCCGCCACCATGTCAACATCACCATGTGCAAGGCCAAGGCCAACGGCAACTACATGAACTCGATCCTCGCCAATGCCGAAGCCACCCGTGACGGCTACGACGAAGCCCTGTTGCTGGACGTGGACGGTTTTGTCGCCGAAGGATCGGGCGAAAACATCTTCATCATCCGCCGCGGCAAGGTCTATACGCCGGACCTGACCTCGGCACTGGAAGGCATCACCCGCGACACCGTCTGCACCATCCTCGCCGACATGGGCCTGGAACTGGTGGAAAAGCGCATTACCCGCGACGAAGTCTACAGCGCCGACGAAGCCTTCTTTACCGGCACCGCCGCCGAAGTCACCCCGATCCGCGAACTCGACGGCCGCCAGATCGGCGCCGGCAGCCGCGGCCCGATCACTGCCGAAATCCAGTCCCGCTACTTTGCCATCGTCAAGGGCGAAGACAGCACCCACCGCGACTGGCTCACCTGGGTCAAATGACAAGGACTGCCCGAACATGACCGAACACAAAGACCTCCGCGCCAACTTCATCGAAATCACCGCCACCGACCTGCCCTTGCAGTGTCCGATGCCCTCGATGAGCAAGTGGAATGCCCACCCGCGCGTCTACCTGCCGATCATCAAGCAGCACGGCCATGCCAAGTGTCCGTACTGCGGAACCGAATACAAGCTTGTCGGACCGCTGCCGACCGGCCATCATTGACGATTAGCCTGTTGTTCCTGATTACCGGGGTGCGGCATCAACCGCACCTTTTTTGCTTATGAAAATACTGGTTTCTGCCCCTGCCTGGGTCGGCGACGCCGTCATGGCGCAGCCCCTGTACCGCCGTCTGCACGAACGGCACCCCCGGCTCGAACTGCATGTCCTGGCGCCGGGCTGGACATTGCCGGTACTCGCCCGCATGCCCGAAGTGGCCCGCACCCACCTCAATCCTTTCGGCCACGGCGCACTGGAACTGGTCAAGCGCCTGCGCCTCGGGCGCGAGCTGGCCCGCGAGCAGTTCGACCAGGTCATCGTGCTCCAGAATTCGCTCAAGTCTGCCCTTACGCCGTTTGCCACCGGCGCCGGAATCCGCACCGGCTTTGTCGGCGAGATGCGCTACGGACTGCTGAATGACCTGCGCAAACTGGATGAAAACGCCCTGCCCGACATGGTCGGCCGTTTCGTCTCCCTAGCCGAAGAACCGGGCGTACTGCCCCGGCGGCCGATTCCGTACCCGAGCCTGAGCATCGACCCGGCTACCCGGAAAGCGGCCGTGCAGGCGCTGGGACTGGACACCTCCCGCCCCGTCATTGCTTTCTGTCCGGGAGCCGAATACGGTCCGGCCAAGCGCTGGCCGGCACAGCATTTTGCCGCGCTGGCCGAGCGCTGCCTGGTGGCAGGCAAGCAGGTATGGCTGTTCGGTTCGGCCAAGGACCAGGAGATCGCCCAGGCCATCAAGGACCAGGCCCCGGCCGGTGTCATCAACCTCTGCGGCCGCACCAGGCTGGATCAGGCCATTGACCTGCTGTCACTGGCAGAGGCCGCTGTCTGCAATGACTCGGGGCTGATGCATGTGGCTGCGGCGCTGGGACTGCCGCTGGTGGCCCTCTATGGCAGCTCCAGCCCGGAATTCACCCCGCCGCTCACCGACCGGGCGGTGATTGTCTCCCTGAGTCTGGAATGCAGCCCGTGCTTTGAGCGCATCTGCCCACTGGGGCACATGGACTGTCTCAACAAGCTCGAATCGGGTATGGTATGGGACGCTCTCAACCAAGCAATTGCTCGACAACCCGCATGAACCTGCCCGTCACTGAAGATAACAGCCGCAAGGCCGAACTGGTCCGCGTTGCCGCCCGCCTGTTTCGCGACCACGGGTACGAGCGTACGACCGTGCGCGACATCGGCAATGCGGTCGGCCTGCAATCCGGCAGCCTGTTTTACCATTTCCGGACCAAGGAAGAGATTCTGGTCGCCGTCATGGCGCTCGGCATCACCGACACCACCGAGCAGCTGGCCAGCGCGCTGGCTGCCGCCCGCACACCGGCCGACCGGGTCCGGGCGCTGGTGCATGTCCACCTGCACTCGCTGCTGGGCGACAACCAGGCCGCACTGGAGGTGATGCTCTACGAGTGGCGCAGCGTATCGGACACCTACAAGCCCGGCCTGATCGTGCTGCGTGACCGCTACGAATCGTTGTGGCAACAGGTGCTGGAAGAAGCCGTGGCCCAGAGAGCAGTCAGGGCGCGGGATCCGCACCTGCTGCGCCTGATGCTGCTGGGTGCCCTGCAATGGAGCGTGCAGTGGTTCAAGAGCGACGGCGGTTTGTCGGTCACTGAACTGGCCGAGGAAACCCTGACGTTTTTCCTGTCTCCCCCCGTCGGCGACCAACTGCCCTGAGCAGACCGGCAACAAAAAACCCCCTGATTGTTCAGGGGGTTTTTGCATCCGGGGCCGGTGTGCACCACCAGCCCGGCCATCATCACAGCAGGCCGCGCAGGGCCTTCTTGCGATCGTGTTCGTTCAGGTGACGCTTGCGGACACGGATCGACTGCGGAGTGATTTCCACCAGTTCGTCGTCGTCGATGAATTCGACGGCGTATTCGAGGGTCAGGCGGATCGGCGGCGTCAGGCGCACGGCTTCGTCAGTACCGGAAGCACGCACGTTGGTCAGCTTCTTGCCCTTGATCGGGTTGACCACCAGATCGTTCTCGCGGCTGTGGATGCCGATGATCATGCCTTCATAGAGCTTCTCGCCCGGGCTGACGAACATGCGGCCACGGTCTTCGAGGTTCCACAGGGCGTAGGCCACGGCATCGCCGTTTTCCTGGCTGATCAGCACGCCGTTGCGGCGGCCCGGCATGTCCGGCTTCATCGGCGCGTATTCGTCGAACACGTGCGCCATGATGCCGGTACCGCGGGTCATGGTCAGGAACTCGCCCTGGAAGCCGATCAGGCCGCGGGCCGGAATGCGGTATTCCAGACGGGTGCGGCCCTTGCCGTCACTCACCATGTCCTGAAGCTCGCCGCGGCGGCGGCCGAGTTCTTCCATCACGGCGCCCTGGTTGTCATCCTCGACATCCACGGTCAGCATTTCGTACGGCTCGCACTTTTCGCCATCAATCTCCTTGATCACCACGCGCGGCTTCGAGACGGACAGCTCGTAGCCTTCACGACGCATGTTTTCCAGCAGGATGGTCAGGTGCAGTTCGCCACGGCCCGACACCAGGAACACGTCGGCGTCACCGGTATCTTCCACACGCAGGGCCACGTTGGTCAGCAGCTCTTTCTGCAGGCGGTCGCGCAGCTGGCGGCTGGTGACGAACTTGCCTTCGGTGCCGGCGAGCGGCGAGTTATTGACCTGGAAGTTCATGGTCAGGGTCGGCTCGTCCACCGACAGCATCGGCAGGGCTTCGGGATTGTCGCGTTCACAGATGGTGACGCCGATGCCGATGTCTTCGATACCGTTGATCAGGATGATGTCGCCGGCTTCGGCTTCTTCAACCTGCACGCGCTCCAAGCCCTGGAAACCCAGCACCTGGTTGACCTTGGCTGCCTTGGGCTGACCGTCGACACCGGCCATGACCACAACCTGCTGGCCCGGACGGATGCGGCCACGGGCCACGCGGCCCACGCCGATGCGGCCGGTGTAGGTCGAGTAGTCCAGCGCCGAAATCTGCAGTTGCAGCGGCTCGTCCGGGCTGCCCTTGGGCGGCTCGACGTGCCGGACGATGGTTTCGAACAGCGGACGCATGTCATCCGACTCTTCGTCCAGTTCCATCTTGGCAAAGCCGTTCAGGCCCGAGGCATACACCACCGGGAAGTCCAGCTGTTCATCGGTGGCACCGAGCTTGTCGAAGAGGTCGAAAGTCTGGTCCACCACCCAGTCCGGGCGGGCACCTGGGCGGTCGATCTTGTTGATGACCACGATCGGCTTGAGACCGAGCGCCAGCGCTTTTTTGGTCACGAAGCGCGTCTGCGGCATCGGGCCTTCCTGGGCGTCAACCAGCAGCACGACGCCATCGACCATGCCGAGCACGCGCTCGACTTCACCGCCGAAGTCGGCGTGTCCCGGGGTGTCAACGATATTGATGTGGGTGCCGTTGTAGTTGACGGCGGTGTTCTTGGCGAGAATGGTAATGCCACGCTCGCGTTCAAGATCATTCGAGTCCATCACCCGCTCGGCGATGTGCTGGTTGTCACGGAAAGTGCCGGCCTGGTGCAGGAGCTTGTCAACCAGCGTGGTCTTACCGTGGTCGACGTGGGCAATAATGGCGATGTTGCGGAGATTGCGGGACATTGAAAGAACGCTTTTCGGAACGCTACTGGAAGGCGCGGATTCTAGCACGAGTTTTGCCATGCCGGCATAACCGACTGTTTTTAATGGCCTTGGACAGGACCTCTGGCTTCATGACCTGCACGCCCTCGCTTGAAAGCCGTTCCGGTGCGTGGCAAGGTGCCGGTCCTTTTCCCCCGTCCCGTCCTCCATGCCCACCAGCCTGCCCTACCTGCCGCCTGCTCCGGCACCACTGCATTACCTGCATCAGGATGCAGCCTTGCTGGTTGTCGACAAGCCGGCCGGGCTGCTGACTGTACCGGGACGCGGCCCTGACAAGCAGGACTGCCTGCTGACCCGCGTACGCGCAGATTTTCCCGATGCGGAAATCGTCCACCGGCTGGACATGGCCACCTCCGGACTCGTGGTGTTTGCCCGCGGACTGCTGCACCAGAAAAACCTGATGCGCGCCTTTGCCGAGCGCCAGGTCGACAAGCGTTATGTGGCTGTGGTGGCCGGCTGCCCGCCAGCAAACCGGGGCGACATCAACCTGCCCCTGATCACCGACTGGCCCAACCGCCCGCGGCAGAAGATCGACGCCGAAACCGGCAAGCCTTCACTGACGCGGTATCTGGTGCTGGCCAGCCTGACGGACCCCTTGCCATGCAGCCGCCTGCAACTGGAGCCGGTCACCGGCCGCACGCACCAGCTGCGCGTGCATCTGGATGCCATCGGCCACCCCATCCTCGGCGATCCGCTGTACGGCACGCCGTCCAGCCAGTCCGCAGCTCCCCGTCTGCTGTTGCATGCGGAACATCTGGCACTTCCTCATCCGGATAACGGTGAGCCGTGCCGGTGGTACTGCCCGGCCCCGTTCTGAACTGCCGGTCTGGCTCCTGCCTGCCATCTCGTTTTCCAGCCTTCCTGACACAAGCCGGCAACACACCCGCCAGCCCGGGCCTCACCAAGGATGAACAAGCCCGGTCTGGCTGCCGCATGGCTTGGCAACAGCCATTCACCAAAAGAAAAACCCCGGATCTTCACGCCAGAAGATCCGGGGTTGCTGTTTCACCCGGTGCAGTCAAACCACCGCGGCGCCTGCCGGAGCAGCACGGCCTGGCCGGCTACCCCGCAAGGGCTCGCGCCCGGGCGACCGTTCCTGCCAGTCAGGATTCAGGCGACTTCGCTGTAGTCCTTGATCTGGTCAAAGTTCAGGTACTTGTAAACTTCGGCACCCTTCTCGTTGATGATGCCGATGTTGGCCTGATACTCCTCGACCGTCGGGATCTTGCCGAGCTTCGAGCAGATGGCGGCCAGTTCGGCCGAGCCGAGGAACACGTTGGTGTTCTTGCCCAGACGGTTCGGGAAGTTGCGGGTCGAAGTCGACATCACGGTCGCACCTTCACGCACCTGTGCCTGGTTGCCCATGCACAGCGAGCAGCCCGGCATTTCCATGCGGGCACCGGCACGGCCGAGCACGCCATAGTGGCCTTCTTCGGTCAGCTGCTTGGCGTCCATCTTGGTCGGCGGAGCCATCCACAGGCGCACCGGAATGTCCTGCTTGCCTTCCAGGAGCTTGGAAGCGGCACGGAAGTGACCGATGTTGGTCATGCACGAGCCAATGAACACTTCGTCGATTTTGGTGCCGGCCACTTCGGACATGAACTTCACGTCGTCCGGGTCGTTCGGGCAGGCCACGATCGGCTCCTTGATGTCGGCCAGATCGATTTCGATCACGGCAGCGTACTCGGCATCGTCGTCGCGCTTCAGGAGCTCGCCCTTGGCGATCCACTCTTCCATGGCAGCAATGCGGCGTTCCAGCGTCCTGGCATCCTGATAGCCTTCGGAAATCATCCACTTCATCAGGGTGATGTTCGACTTCAGGTACTCGACGATCGGAGCCTTGTCCAGCGCAATGGCGCAGGCGGCAGCCGAACGCTCGGCAGCGGCATCGGAAAGCTCGAATGCCTGCTCGACCTTCAGGTCCGGCAAGCCTTCGATTTCGAGGATGCGACCGGAGAAGATGTTCTTCTTGCCGGCCTTGGCCACGGTCAGCAGGCCCTGCTTGATCGCGTACAGCGGGATCGCGCCGACCAGGTCACGCAGGGTGACGCCCGGCTGCATCTGGCCCTTGAAGCGCACCAGTACCGATTCCGGCATGTCGAGCGGCATGGCGCCGGTTGCAGCGGCAAAGGCCACCAGACCGGAGCCCGCCGGGAAGGAAATGCCGATCGGGAAACGGGTGTGGCTGTCGCCGCCGGTGCCGACGGTATCCGGCAGCAGCAGGCGGTTGAGCCAGCTGTGGATCACGCCGTCGCCCGGACGCAGGGCAACGCCGCCACGGGTGCTGATGAAGGCCGGCAGTTCCTTGTGCATGCGCACGTCGACCGGCTTCGGATAAGCGGCAGTGTGGCAGAACGACTGCATGACGAGGTCGGCCGAGAAGCCCAGACAGGCCAGATCCTTCAGCTCGTCGCGGGTCATCGGGCCGGTGGTGTCCTGCGAGCCGACGGTGGTCATCTTCGGTTCGCAATAGGTGCCCGGACGCACGCCCTGGCCTTCCGGCAGGCCGCAGGCACGGCCGACCATCTTCTGGGCCAGCGAGAAGCCCTTGCCGCTGTCGACCGGGGCCTTGGGCAGGCGGAAAGTGGTGGAGGCCGGCAGGCCCAGTGCTTCGCGGGCCTTGGCGGTCAGGCCGCGGCCGATGATCAGGTTGATACGGCCACCGGCACGCACTTCGTCCAGCAGCACATCGCTCTTGAGGGCAAAGCCGGCGATCTTTTCACCGTTCTTTTCGATCTTGCCGGCGTACGGATAGATGTCGATCACGTCGCCCATCTCCATCCGGGACACGTCGACTTCGATCGGCAGCGAGCCGGAGTCTTCCTGGGTATTGAAGAAGATCGGTGCGATCTTGCCGCCCAGCGTCACGCCGCCAAAGCGCTTGTTCGGCACGAACGGAATGTCCTGGCCGGTCGCCCACACCACCGAGTTGGTGGCGGACTTGCGGCTGGAGCCGGTGCCGACCACGTCGCCGACGTAGGCAACCAGATGGCCTTTTTTCTTCAGGTCTTCGATGAACTGGATCGGGCCGCGCACGCCGTCCTGTTCCGGCTTGAAGGCCGCATCCGGACGAGTGTTCTTCAGCATCGCCAGATAGTGCATCGGGATGTCCGGGCGGGTGGTGGCATCCGGTGCCGGCGACAGGTCGTCAGTATTGGTTTCGCCCGGCACCTTGAAAACGGTGACGGTGATCTTTTCCTGCACTTCGGGACGCGAGGTGAACCATTCGGCATCGGCCCACGATTGCACCACTTCACGGGCGAAGGCATTGCCCTGGTCCATCTTGACCTTCACGTCGTGGAAGGCATTGAACATCAGGAGGGTTTTCTTGAGGCCGTTGGCAGCCACCTGGGCCACTTCGGCGTCGTCCAGCAGGTCGATCAGCGGCTGGATGTTGTAGCCGCCCAGCATGGTGCCCAGAAGCTCGGTCGCCTTGGCGCGCGAGACCAGCGGGCTTTTGACCGTGCCTTCGGCCACGGCGGCAAGGAACGAGGCCTTGACCTTGGCTGCATCATCCACGCCCGGTGGCACGCGGTGGGTAATGAGGTCGACGAGGAAAGCTTCTTCCCCGGCCGGCGGGTTTTTCAACAGCTCGACCAGGTCGGCGACCTGGTTCTTGTTGAGCGGCAGCGGCGGAATCCCCAGGGCTGCACGTTCTGCGACATGCTGACGATATGCTTCAAGCACGACTCTATCCTCTCTTCTCTTTCTAATGGGCGCGGGGCAAACCCCCGGACGGCACACGCGCCGCGTACTGCTTGCGGCACCGCAAGACAAACGCATTCTATCGTCAGCACTTGCCCCTGTGAAGCGAACCAAGCAACTGCTTGGTATATCGGTCAAGCAGCAATACGTCCTTGCGCCGCCTGCCAATCTGCCCCATGTTGCCTAGGGTAAGCCTGTCGAATCCTGTGTCATTGCCGGAGTCCGATCATGTCCCTTCCCGACCTGCCACCGTTTGTTCCGCTGAATGCGGCAGATTCATCCCTGCACATGGCCAGCCTGCCGGCACTGGAGGCTGCCGGCATCGGCCCGGTGTCCCGCCTGCCGGTCTCGATCCGGCTGGTACTGGAATCGGTCTACCGCAACTGCGACGGCGACAAGATCACGTCTGCACACGTCAGGGCACTGGCCAACTGGCAGGCCACGGCACCGCGTACGGAAGAAATCCCGTTCACGGTGGCGCGTGTGGTGTTGCAGGATTTCACCGGCGTACCGCTCCTGTGCGACCTCGCCGCCATGCGCAGCACGGCCGCCGCCCGCGGCATCGACCCGGAACGCATCGAGCCGCTGGTACCGGTCGACCTGGTCGTGGACCACTCGGTCACCATTGATGCCTACGGCAGCCCGGACGCCTTGCACCACAACATGGAGCTGGAATTCAGGCGCAACCGCGAGCGCTACCAGTTCATGAAATGGGGCATGCAGGCATTCGACACCTTCAAGGTGGTACCGCCGGGCGTGGGGATCGTCCACCAGGTCAACCTTGAATATCTGTTTCGCGGCGTGCACCAGCGCGACGGCATGGCATATCCGGACACGCTGGTCGGTACCGACAGCCATACCACCATGATCAACGGTGTCGGCGTAGTGGGCTGGGGCGTGGGCGGCATCGAAGCCGAAGCGGCCATGCTGGGCCAGCCGGTTTATTTCCTGACACCGGACGTGGTCGGCGTTGAACTGACCGGCCAGCTGAACGAAGGCATCACCGCCACCGACCTGGTGCTGACCCTGACTGAAATGCTGCGCCGCGAAAAAGTCGTCGGCTGTTTTGTCGAATTCTTCGGTAGCGGCACCGCCAGCCTGAGCGTGACCGATCGCGCCACCATCGCCAACATGGCACCGGAGTACGGCGCCACCATGGGTTTCTTCCCGGTGGACGACAAAACGGTGGCCTATCTGGCCGGCACCGGCCGTACCCCGGACGAAGTGGCCCTGTTTGAAGCCTATTTCCGCGCCCAGCAGCTGTTTGGCGTCCCTCAGGCAGGCGCAATCGATTATTCGCGCACGCTGTTGCTCGACCTTTCAAGCGTCGTGGCCTCGCTGGCCGGCCCCAAACGGCCGCAGGACCGGATCGCCCTGCCGGACATGCGCGAGCGCTTCGAGCACCTGCTGTCAGCCCCGCCGGCCGAAGGCGGCTTTGGCCGCCCGGAGGCGGAACTGGGCGAGCGTCACGTCGTAGCGGGTGAAGCCGAAGATATCGGCCACGGCGACGTGCTGATTGCCGCCATCACCAGTTGCACCAACACTTCCAACCCCAGCGTGCTGCTGGCGGCCGGGCTGCTGGCGCAAAAAGCCGTCGCCAAGGGGCTGACGGTCCACCCGCGCGTCAAGACCAGTTTCGGCCCCGGCTCGCGCGTGGTGCCGGAATACCTGAAAGCCGCCGGCCTGATGGATGCGCTGAATACACTGGGCTTCAACGTGGCGGCATTCGGCTGCACCACCTGCATCGGCAACTCGGGCGACCTGGCACCGGAAATCAACGACACCATCACCAGCCGCAACCTCGTCTGTGCGGCCGTGCTGTCCGGCAACCGCAACTTCGAGGCACGCATCCACCCCAACCTGCGTGCCAACTATCTCGCCAGCCCGCCGCTGGTGGTGGCCTTTGCCATCGCCGGACGCGTCAACATCGACCTGACCCAAGAACCTCTGGGCCTCGGTGCCGACGGCCTGCCGGTTTACCTGCGCGACATCTGGCCGGGCTCGGACGAAATCGCCCGCCTGCTGCCGCTCGCCATGGACCCGGCCGTGTTCCGTGAAAAGTACGCGGACTTCACCCGCGACCATGACCTGTGGAACAGCATCACCAGCCCGGCCGGCGAGACCTATGACTGGCCGCCTTCCACCTATATTGCCGAGCCGCCGTTCTTTTCGGACTTCACCGACCAGCCGCCGCCCTTGCAGGCCGTCACCGGTGCGCGCGCGCTGCTGCTGCTGGGAGATTCGGTCACCACCGACCACATCAGCCCGGCCGGCGCGTTTGGCGAGGCCACTCCGGCCGGACTCTACCTGCTGGAACACGGCGTGGCCCGGCCGGATTTCAACAGCTACGGCAGCCGCCGCGGCAATCACGAAGTAATGATGCGCGGCACGTTTGCCAACGTGCGCATCAAGAACCTGATGCTGCCGCCCAGAGCCGACGGCAGCCGCACCGAGGGCGGCTTCACCCTGCTGGACGGCCGGCAGGCCACCGTGTTTGACGCTGCCATGCAGTACCAGGCCCGAGGCATCCCGACGGTGGTGCTGGCCGGCGAGGAATACGGCACCGGCTCCAGCCGCGACTGGGCAGCCAAGGGCACCTATCTCCTGGGCGTGCGGGCGGTCATCGCCCGAAGCTTCGAGCGCATCCACCGCAGCAATCTGGTCGGCATGGGCGTGCTGCCCTTGCAGTTTGCCGCCGGCGACAGCATCGAAACCCTCGGGCTGGACGGCACGGAAACCTATGCCGTCGAAGGCGACGTGCTGGTACCGCAGGCGCAGCTGACGCTGGTGATCGGCCGCGCCGACGGCAGCGTGCTCAGGCGGCCGGTGCTTTCACGCATCGACACGCCGATCGAGGCGGATTACTACCGCCACGGCGGCATCCTGCCGTTCGTCCTGCGGCAGCTGCTGGCCGGATAAGGCAGAAGGCGTCCGCAACCACGGGGCTCTGGCATACTGGCAGACGTTTTTTGCCTGTACTGGAGCCCTGTCATGACCCGCTGGATCGACGTCCGCAGCGATACCGTTACCCAACCGACCCCTGCCATGCGCGAGGCGATGTTCCATGCCGAGGTCGGCGATGACGTCTACGGTGACGATCCGACCGTGCAGGAGCTGGAAACCCTGGCCGCCGGCATCCTCGGCAAGGAAGCCGCCCTGTTCGTGCCGACCGGCAACTTCGGCAACCAGCTGGCGCTGATGACGCATTGCCAGCGCGGCGATGAAGTCATCCTGGGCGACGACTGCCATATCGTCTGGCACGAAACCGGCGGCGCTGCCGTGCTGGCCAGCGTGCAGCTGCGCACCATCGCCAGTGACCGCGGCGTGTTGCCGCCCGGCGAGATCGAGGCCCGCATCCGCAAGGGCGAAGACATCCACTGGCCGCGCACCGGGCTGATCTGCCTGGAAAACGCCCATTCCAACGGCCGTGTCATCCCGCTCGACATCATGGCCGACACCGCCGCCGTTGCCCGCCGCTGGCAGGTGCCGGTACATCTGGACGGCGCCCGCATTTTCAATGCTGCCACGACACTGGGTTGCGACGTGCGCGAGATCACCCGTCACGTCGATACCGTGATGTGCTGCCTGTCCAAGGGGCTGGCCGCTCCGGTCGGATCGATCCTGGCCGGACCGGCCGCTTTTGTCGCCAGGGCCCGGCGGCTGCGCAAGCTGATGGGCGGCGGCATGCGCCAGGCCGGCGTACTGGCGGCACCGGGCCTCCTGGCCCTGACGGTCATGCGCGAGCGTCTGGCCGAAGACCACGCCAATGCGCAATGGCTGGCCGGCCAGTTGCAAGCCCTGCCGGGCATCGAGCTGGACCGGGACAGCGTGCAGATCAACATGGTGTGGTTCCGCTTCACCGGGCCGGTGGATACGGCAGCCCTGATGGAGGCGCTCCGACAGGCCGGCATCAAGGCCAATCCGCCGGAAGAAGGCTGGATGCGGCTGGTGACGCACTGGCAGGTCGACCGGGCCGCCTGCGAACAGGTCGTTTCAGCGATAAAAGATTTTGTATTGAAAAATCAAAAAATCTAAGATTAAAAATCTTAAATAAAAACAAAATACAGCATAACAGACTGTTTTTTTGCAAAAATACAGTCTGTTATCTCTGAAAAATAGCGAGCGCGCTACAATCGCGTCCGCCATCTTCCTCCTGCTGCCAGCCTCATCATGCCCGCCCTTCCTTCCTTGCGCCCGGCCACCCGTGCCGTCCTGATGCTGGTTGCCTCCATCGGCTTCTGGTCCAGCAATGTGGTGATCGTGCGGGCCATGGGTGACGCCATTTCGCCGTGGCTGCTGTCATGGCTGCGCTGGGTGATTGCCCTGGCGGTGGCGCTGCCGCTGTTGTGGCCGGCCGTGCGGGCTGCCTGGCCGCGCCTGTATGCCAACCGTCGCCCGTTGCTGTGGCTGGCTTTCAGCGGATTCGTGGCCAACACCGTGTTCCTGTATGTCGGCCTTTCCGATACCACCGCCACCAATGCCGCCGCACTCCTCAGCCTGACACCGGCGTGGATCATGCTGGCCGTCTGCCTGAGCGGCACGCGGCTGATGCCGGTGCAGCTGGCGGGCCTGGCGCTGTCGATCGCCGGTTCGCTGGTCATCGTGACGCAAGGGCAGCTGGCCAGCCTGCTGGCGCTGGATTTCAACCGTGGTGACATTTTCGTCATCATCAGCGGCATGGCCTGGGCGGCCTATACCCTGCTGCTGCGCCGTCTGCGCGGACGGCTGCATCCCATGGTGCTGATGGTGGCGCTGATGGCGATTTCGGTGGTGATGCTGCTGCCGGTCGCGATCGGCAGCCTGTGGCTGGAAGGCCTGCCTACCCTGGGGCCGGGTGGCTGGACGGCGGTGATGTATGTCGGCATCTGCCTGTCGCTGCTGGCCTATGCGTTCTACAACCGGGCGGTCAGCGAGCTGGGGGGTGCCAGGGCGGGTGCCTTCATGAACCTGATGCCGGGGCTGGCAGCACTGGAATCAGCCGTTTTTCTTGGCGAAGCCTTTCTGCCCTACCACATGGCCGGCATGGTCCTGATCCTGGGCGGACTCTGGCTGGCCTCCAGCCGTCAGGCGGCACGATTTGCCGCCCGTTGTTTGCCGCACCTGCACAGTACCTGACCTGTTTCTGCCGGCACCTATCACAAAAACCGGCAAACCGTAAAAAATCAATTGGCAATCGCTTTATGACGATGTTTTTTTATGGCGAAATGACGGCCTGACCATTTTCAGGTACTGACCATGCTTTGCATTGCTCCGGCGAATGTCCGTCCCGTCCGTTTCTTGTGTGCATCCGGCTGCATCCGGGCAAGGCGACAGACGCGGTGTCCGGCCGGAGGAGCACCCACGGCATGAAGCACAACCTGCCCGTACTTGACCGTGAAACCGTCGTCCCGCCCGGCCTCGTGCTGGTTTCGCGCACCAACCTCAAGGGGGTCATCATCTATGCCAATGATGCCTTCGTATCGGTCAGCGGCTTTACCCGCGAAGAACTCCTGAACCAGCCGCACAACATCGTGCGGCACCCTGACACGCCCCCCATGCTGTTTTCCGACATGTGGTACACCCTGCACAAGGGCGAGCCCTGGCGCGGTACGCTGAAAAACCGCAGCAAGGACGGAGCGTTCTACTGGGTCGACACCTGCGTGGTGCCGGTGCGCCAGCACGACTGCACCATCGGCTACATGTCGGTACGGCAGGCAGCCAGTCCGGACGCGATTGCCGCTGCCCGGCGCCTCATGAACGGAGAAGACACCCCGGCCACCGGCTGGCAACAGCGCATGGCCCACCGCATCGGCATCCGCCGCGGCATCGAACTGGGTACGCGATTCGTCACGGCAGCCATGCTGGCGGGCGGTATCCTGGGCATTGGCGGCCTGCTGCTGGCCAACCGGACCGGAGACATCCTGACCCGCCAGTATGTCGAACCGCTACAGGTCAGTGCGCGGCTTGGCCGGACGCTGGCCGACATCCAGCGCAACCTGCAAGGCTTGCGCCATGACCTGTCCTACGAAGAACCGCTCTCGCAGGCCGAGCGGCGCCAGACGGCATTTGCCCAGAGCGGCCAGTCCATGCAGGCCGACCTGCAACTGCTGTCCGACCGGCTACAGGACACAACCACCCGTGAACGCCTGCAGGACCTGCAAAAAACCCTCACCAGCCTGCAACGAGAAGGGTTGCTGCCGGTCAGCGAAGCACTGGCCAACCAGTCAGCCAGCCAGTTGCAGTTCCTGCTCAGCAACAAGCTGCTCCCGCTGGCCGAACAGGCCGAACGCGAACTGGAAGTCCTGGAAAACCGGCTGGGTGCCTCCGCACTCGAGGAAAACCGTACGGCCAGCCAGCGCAACCACCTGATCCAGCTTCTGGCCATCCTCGGTATTGGCATGTGCATCCTGGCCGTGGTACGCGTCGGCCGCCTGTACCTGACCCACATCATCGACCCGCTCAACGATGCCATCGGCCGCCTTGACCGCATTGCCCAGGGTCATCTGGCGGGTGACATCTGCCTTGAGGGCGCTGGCGAAACCGGTCGCCTGAACCGTGCCAGCACCACCATGCAGCTGCACCTGCGGGTCATGCTGGATGAAATCAGCCAGCTTTCCCGCCACATGGATACCCAGTGCCTGCGCCTCAAGGACCTGCTCTGGCAAGTGGTCGAACATGCCGAGCAACAACATGACCACGTCGGCCGGACCGGTACTGTCCTGCTCCAGATTGCCGACGAAATCTCCGTCATGTCCAGCGGACTGCTGCATGCGCGCAATACTGCCCCCCTGGCAGCAGACAACCTGCACCCGACCCTTGAGCAGGCACAGCAGCATGCCGCCGAAGCCGAAGCCCAGGTACGCGACATCGCCGGCCAGATCGCCACCAGCCGGACGGCCGTGCAGAATGCCTGGCGGGCATCGGAACTGCTGGAGCACACGTCACGGGAGCTGCGCCGGCTGGTGTCACGCTTTGAGCTGACCGACGCCCAGTGGCACCACCGCCCGCTGCTGACGCAGCCGGCCAGTCTGGACGTCTAGCACCAGGCACCGCAATGCCGGCAGATTGCGCCTCCGCATGACTGATACATCCCGATACGGAATGGGATGCTCAACAACCAGCCCAAATCATTACCAATCCCGCTTTGTCCTGATCGGTGAGGCACTGAAGCTGGCCACCGAAGCCGGGCTGACCGGTTGGGAAGCCGGCTAAGGGAAAGCCGCGGTCACCGGCTGCATGGCGGAATGGATTGACCGCTACGGACCGGGCAACCGCGAGGATGTACAGATCATCGAGCAGGCCGAAGGCTGGTTTGCCCTGCATGGCTGGAGCCGCTTTATCGACATTACCGCCCCGGATGACCGGGAACCTAACGTGCCGAACTGTGCGGGCTCCCGGAAACGGGAGCCGGGCGGGCGTGTGGTCTGGTTGGTCAGTCCCAGCGTGTTGCGCGATGAAATCGCACGGGGCCACGACCCGGCCAATGCGGCCAGGGTGTATGCCAGGTTCGGGATGCCGGAAGCTGGTTCAGGGAGCAAAGCTACGTCAGTACACGGGAACCTGGGCTACATGCTCCGATGCATTTCTAAAAATTCGTGGCTATCCAGCGATCTGGGCCAGAAACAAAAACCACACATGCGTAGAAAGAAGGTGTAACGGTGTTACAAGTCTCTGAAGTCCTTGTCCGGAAAGGGCTTCTCTTGTAACACCTGTTACACCACTGCTTTGGTCTGACCTGGCCAAGATTGCCAGCTGATTAACTGCTGCGATCGCACAGCAGGGAATGTATCACCGCAAACCTGATCTTCATTTATTGCGGGATCAGTCCAGATGTTGCTCAAAAAATGCAGCCATCTTGTCAAACGGGATCTTGTCCATCCGGTCGTACAGGTCAGTGTGGTTTGCGCCCTGGACGATCAGCAGCTCTTTCGGCTGCGCGGCAGCTGCATGGGCGGTTTCACTGAAATAGCGCGAGTGCGCGTTTTCACCGTGGATGAAAAGGATCGGGCGCGGAGAGATTTCCCGGATGTAGCTCAGAATCGGCATGTTCATGAACGACAACGGCGTAGTCACGGTCCATGCATTGCCGGAATTGACGGCCCGGGGATGGTAGCCGCGGGGTGTCATGTAGTAATCGTGGTAATCCACGAGAAACTGCAGTTCACCGCCACGCAGGGTGTTGTACGGCGGCTGCCAGGCGGGTGTCCCGCTTTCGGCATCTTTCCATCGCTGCTGTCCGAGTTGTGCCAGCGTTTGCGTGCGCTGCGCGGCCGTCATGCTGTCGTTGTAGCCTTTGGACATCACGCGGGTCATGTCGTACATGGTGCTGGTGACGACCGCCTTGATGCGCTTGTCCACCGCTGCCGCATTCAGCGCCATGCCGCCCCAGCCACAGATGCCGATGATGCCGATCCGCTCACGGTCAACGAAAGGTTGCAGGCCGATGAAATCCACGGCTGCACTGAAGTCCTCGGTATTGATGTCCGGCGAAGCCACGTTGCGCGGCTCGCCACCGCTTTCTCCGGTGTAGGACGGATCGAACGCCAGCGTGACAAAGCCGCGCTCGGCCATGGTCTGGGCGTACAGCCCGGAGGACTGCTCCTTGACCGCACCAAACGGACCGCTCACGACAATGGCCGGCAAAGGCTGGCCTGTCCGCTCTTTAGGCAGGTAGAGATCAGCGGCCAGCGTGATGCCGTAACGGTTCTTGAAAGTAACCTTGCGCTGCTCGACCTTGCTGCTCTTGGGAAAGACCTTGTCCCATTCCTGTGTGAGGGGCAGTGCACCTGTCGTCAGACCAGAAGCCGGTGCGGCTGCCTGTGCCGCCGCGGTGCCAAGCACGGACCCCAGGGCGAGGAGGATCGTGGTCCGGACAAGTTCTTTGAGGCGTGGTTGCTGTCCGGGGTTCTGGGCCGGCAAAGTGGATGTATGCATGAGAATCTCCTGCGGGGAATGGTGAAGGGCTTTTCAAAGAGCAGACCGGCATCGCCTCAGGGGGCTGCCGGCCTGGAAAACCGGATACGTACGTGGCCAGCACCCAGCGCCCGGGCCAGATTGGTTGCATCTTCGACACGGCCGATGCGGGTGTAGGCATAGGGTGAGCTGAACGTCCGGTAGAAAACGACCAGGGTGCTTGATCCGTACAGCATGATGTCGCCACAGCGGATCGTGCCGGGCCGGCTGGCACTGACCGGCAGGGGTTGCGGCAGTGCAGCATGTTTTTCGTTGCCGTTCAGCTCGGCCATGTCGATCAGCAAGGGCAAATGCGCCCCAAGGGCCCGGGCGGCCGGAGTATCGGCAAGGGTGACCGTGAAGCCGGCCTGGCCGATGGTCATTTCCACACGGGATGTCTCTGGCGCATCAAGGACAGGTGCCGCCGGGCCATCCGGCCCGGATACGGCTGCACGGCTGGCGACCAGCATGAACAGACTGACCAGCAGGTGTGCAGCTGGAAGGCAGCAGCTGTTTTGACGATGGTGCGTATCGAAAGCTGACATGCGGTCTTGTGGGCAGGCCGTGCATTCCATGATGTATCTCCTGTGGTAGCGAGGTTCAGGCGGGCACCCGGAGTTGCGAGCGCGCAGTCATTGCGGCCAATAAGGCCGCCAGCAGCAGAATGGCGGCACTGGTCGCAAAGGTGGCCTGGTAGCCGGCGGCGTCGAACAACAAGCCTCCTGTGGTTGAACCCAGCGCAATGGACAGCTGGATCACTGCCACCATCAGGCCTCCTCCGGCCTCGGCGTGGTGAGGCATGGCGCGGGCAATCCAGCTCCACCAGCCCACCGGAGCCGATGTGGCCAGCAGACCCCAGCATCCAAGCAGTACCAGTACGGCACCGGTACTTGCCCCCAGCGGCAGCAACCCCAGGGCGATGACGGCCATCAAGACCGGGATGACGGCGAGCGTGCCGTACAGACTGCGTTTGAGAGCCGGGCCAATCAGGATGGTGCCGATGACACCGGTCACGCCGGTGGCCAGCAGGATCAGTGACAACGTAGACACGTTGACCTGCGTTACCGTTTCCAGAAACGGGCGGACATAGGTAAACAGCGCAAACTGGCCCATGAAAAAGGTGCCGCATGCCACCATGCCCAAGGTGATGAAACGGCTTTTGAGCATCCGGAACACAGTGCCCGGACCCGGATTACGGACCTGCGGCGGCATGGCGGGCAGACTGGTCCATTGCCAGACCAGCACGAGCGCCGCGACCGGGACGAGGCAAAGGAATGCACCGCGCCAGCCCATCACCGCTCCCAGATAGCTGCCCAAGGGGGCGGCGATCACTGTGGCCAGTGCATTGCCGCCATTGAAGATTGCCAGGGTACGAGGCACCCGGTCGGCAGGGACCAAGCGCATGGCGGTCGCGGCCGACAGGGACCAGAACCCGCCGATCACGACACCGATCAGTGCGCGGCCCGTCAGATAAACCGCATAGCCGGGGGCCAGAGCCACCACGGCGCCAGATACTGCCATCAGGCCTGTCAGCCCCAGCAGCAGCATCTTGCGGTCCAGGTCGCCGGCCAGCCATGCAATCGACAGGCTGGCGAGGACAGCGAAGGCACCGGAAATGGCAATACCTTGCCCGGCCATGCCTTCGGTGACGTGCAGGTCTGTGGCGATTGGTGTCAGCAGACTGACGGGCATGAATTCAGAAGCGATCAGCGCAAATACGCACAGCGACATGGCAAACACGCCGCTCCAGTTGGCACGCTGCGTATCAGGCTCTTGTCGCGAGGAATCTGATGGCCGGTGTTTGACCGGTTCGGGCCGGATGCCGGAGCCGGAATGGCGCAGCGCAGAAACGCCGGCTGCGGCCTTGTCGTATGCAGGGCCAGACGACACCGGCAGGTTCGGGTTTTGTGCGGACAGCATGGCCGGGCCATGGTGTCCAAATTGGCGTGGGCTTTTCATGCCCTGAATGTTCACTATTCGGGCACGGATTAACTAGCTAATGAATACTTACAAATCTTATCAGGTGTACTAATCAATCATCCGTGAGACACTGGAGGACATGGCCAAACGCAATCTCAATGATCTGCTCTATTTCGTGACAGTGGCACGTGAGGGCAGTTTTACCCGTGCAGCTTCCCTGCTGGGCATCACGCAATCCGCACTCAGCCAGGCCATCAGTGGCCTGGAAGCCCGGCTTGGCATCCGGCTGCTGACGCGTACAACACGCAGCGTGTCACCCACCGCAGCCGGAGAGCGCCTGCTTGATACGGTCGGCTATCGGCTGGACGAAATCGAGGCGGGGCTGGATGAACTGACCGGCATGCGGGACAAACCGGCCGGCACCGTCAGGATCACCTGCGGCGAGCATGTCTTGCATAGCATCCTGCTGCCCAGGCTTGCTCCCTTGCTGCGGGAATACCCTGACATCAACATCGAATTTGACGTCAACTACGGTTTCAGGGACATCGTGGCAGACCGGTTTGATGCCGGCGTGCGTCTTGGAGACTCCATAGACAAGGACATGATCGCGCTGCCAATCAGCCCTCCCCTGCGTATGGCAGTGGTGGCTTCACCAGCGTACTTCATGGAGCACCCGATGCCGGAAACGCCGAGTGACCTGCTCGGGCACAATTGCATCAACATGCGCATGCAGACTGCAGGGGGGCTTTACACCTGGGATTTCGGTCACCAGGGCCAGACCCTCAGCGTACGTGTGGACGGGCAACTGGTATTCAACACCTCACCCGGGATTGTGGATGCGGCCGTGGCAGGGCTGGGGATTGCCAACTTGCCCGAGGAGGAGTTTGCCCCGCATGTTGAGGCGGGACGACTGGTGCGTGTACTGGAGGACTGGTGCCCTGCGTTTTCAGGGTATTACCTGTATTACCCGAGCCGCCGACAGCTATCACCTGCCTTCTCGCTTGTTTTGAGTGCACTTCGCACGGGGGATTCGTCCAGATTGACCCGGTGAACGGATGATGAAGAAGGCCGTTAAAACCATGAATCGAGATTTTCTGACTTCATGTCCTGGTCAAATGCAGGGTTTTCTGGCCAACCTTTGGCTGGCGGAATCCAAGAGGGCAGCTTTGCCGGATTTGTGGAAAATCTGGAGTGTCACACATGGAAAGCCCTCGAGTGTGACAGCGGTGTAACAGCCACACCCTTGCCTGGCATGGATTTCAGACATTTTTAACACCGTTACACCTTGTTTTGTATCTACACGCAGGTTTCACGGGTATGGATCGCAGGAAAAGCGGATGGACACGTCAGGCCGGGAAAAACATCAGGCGCACTTACCATATGTATGCCACGCCAGCCGGAGACGAGAACGGGAAAAAACCCCCTGCATAGGAAAAGTACCCGCCCCCTCCCCGCAACGCATGGTTGAAAGCCTTGTCTGGAGCGGATGCCGGAGTTGCGGGCGGGTTCTTTCTTTATTTTGTGTTTGAGATGGTAAAAATCACAGGCCTGTCTGCTGGTGCTGGCGCACTTCCAACCGGCCAGAACCGGCATCTGAAAAAGGTATACAAGCCAGTTGTACTGGCAGCCATGACCATCTTGTTTCCATTGTGGCCAGGCCTGGCGTCAACAAACCTTGGCATTGCCTACAACCGGAAACGCGCAAAGGTGTCGCCCACATGCTGGGCGGCCTGGTCCACTCCCGCCACCGTTTCACTGATCGCCTGGAGATTGCGGTCGTTTTCGAGGATATGGCTGTTCATCGACTCGGTGCTTTGCGCCAGCAGGGTGCTGGCATTCTGCTGCTCCTGGGTCGAATCGGTGATTTCCGCCACCTTGCCCACGGCCTCCTCCATTGCATGCCGCGCTTCGCGGATGGTACCGACTACCGACTGCGTCTGCTCCAGCCCGGCGCTGACCGACTCCACGGTGGCGCCCATGTCGTGCACGGCCTGGGCGGTTTCCTGACGCACGGCGCTGATCATCAGGGTGATCTCCTGCGTGGCCGCACCGGCCCGCTCGGCCAGTTTGCGGACCTCGTCGGCCACCACGGCAAAACCGCGCCCCTGTTCCCCTGCGCGCGCAGCTTCAATGGCCGCATTCAGCGCCAGCAGGTTGGTCTGGTCGGCAATGTCACGAATGACGCCGGTAATGCCGGAAATCTCCCCGGAACGCTGGTCCAGCCCGTCCAGCACCGTCCGCAGGCCCTGCACGGCCTGCATGGTTGCCTCCATGCCGTGTGCCAGCGATTCGATGTCACTGGCCGTCTGCTCCAGTTGCCGGTGCGTGGCCCGGACGTGCTGGTCGGTATCGCCGGCATTACCGGAAATGTGGGCAATGCTGACCGAGATTTCCTCTTGCGTGGCGGCATTCGACGACGAAAGGTCAGCCATTTGCCGCGACCGTCCGGCGATGCCATTCATCTGCTGGTTGATGCGCTGGATGTCGTCCACCAGACCGGATGCCTCTTCCCGCAGGTTGCGGAACATCTCGTGCAGGCGCCCGATAAAGACATTGAAGGCCCGGGCGGTTTCAGCCAGTTCATCCTGCCCCTCTTCAGGCAGGCGGACGGTCAGGTCGCCCTCGCCCTGCGAAATGGCGGTCATGGTGTGCTGCAATTGCGCCAGGCCACGCAGTGAACGATGGGTCAGCCAGGAGTTGATGGCCGCCACCAGTGCAATCAGGAGTGCACCGCTGCCGGCCAGCATCAGCAGCAGGGTGTCGAGTGGTGCCAGCACGGCCTCCTTGTAGGTAGCCACGCCAAGATACCAGTTGGTACCCGGCACCTTCTCCCACATCAGCAGCATGTCGGCGCCGTCATTGCGGGGTGATTCGACAAACCGGTCCCGACCGGCCCACTCCGCCAGCCGCTCTGGCGTCAGGCTGGCATTTGAAGCCGTGATGGATTTGAGCACCAGTTCCTTGTCAGGATGCGAGAGCAGGATGCCTTTTTCGTCCACGAGGAACATGTAGCCCCCGCCACGGATGTCGATGTTGCCCAGCACGGCCTTGACCATCTCTTCCATGTCCATGTCTGCCGCCAGTACGCCTTGCAACACGCCGTCCTGCCGCAGTGCGTAGGCAAACGTCACGATGTTGTGGCCGTTCATGGCATTGGTAAAGGGATCGGTCACGATGACCTGCTTGCTCTTGACCGCCGGCTGGTACCACGGCCGTTCGGAGGGCACCCAGCTGGCCGGTGCCTGCCAGCCGTCAGAAAACAGGCTGCGTCCGTCAGGCCAGGCAACGAATACTGCCGGGTAATTGCCGATTGCTGCCGCCTGCTTGAGGTCACGCAGCGGGATTTCTCCCTGCTCGTTCTGGCTGGCGATGCCGGTCAGTACGCGTTCCTTGTCCTGCAACCATGATTCCAGCGTCCGGGTTTGCCCCTGGACCAGCGTATGGATTTCCTGGTTCAGCGTGGAAAGCAGGGAGGTGCGCATCTGCCAGAATGCCACCCCGACCATCAGGGCGCCCAGCGCCACCAGAAAAACCGTATTCCACACCAGAATGCGTGCCTTGAGCGTCCGCATGACCTGCAACCTGTCGTTACGTTGAAGCGCGACAGATTACTGAACTGCAAAATATAAGTGATGGCCAAATTTGAAATACATGATCTGGCACAAACAATTTATGTCATAAGAATCAATGACTGTTTAATACGGTTTTATACAGCTACTTACGGCAACCTAGCCAATCAATACCTGTAAAGTAAACAACATATTTTTATGAGCCAACATAACTAGATCGGAAAAAATCCCAGGCAGGAAAGCATTTAGACCACACGCTCCACTTCACACAGAAAAATTCGCATGTTTCAGTTTTGTTAATCAGCAAGCAATGGCCTGCATCCAAGATAGAAGCTATTGATTTTTAATGTTTTCTTGAAAAATTGAATATTGATTTTGAATTGAAAAACAGTATGCAAAAAACTAAATACTGTTAAAGTTTTAACTCTATCACGATAGATTGCTTGCCTTGCTGACGGCGCAGCATTTCAGCGTGACGGACCATCACCGCCCGGCCATCAGCTGCCGTAATTTCTGGCATTTGGCGTGGATAGCGCCAGTGATTTATCGAATCAGTTAATTAATTTCGACCTCAAGAATCAAATACAATCATAGTATTGTAACAATAATTCTTATTCGGTTAAAATTAAATAAAACAATGAATTTTTATGGCGTAATTTTGCAATTTACCTTCAAATCAAAAACTTGCCGGCAAGCCAGCATTACTTGTATAAACCTGTATCCAGCCTCGTGAAAGCGAACTGGAATCACGCGTAACGAAAGGCAGACCGGAACCTCTTGGCCACCCCAAACCGGGGTTCCCGATGAGCCTCGACCTGAGGCACCGAATCAGCGGCTCCATGAAGTGCGGTTTGCTCACTCCACCACATGCTCAAATGTGAGATTTCCCCACATTTGGCCCACGGTACCGGCTCGCGATAACGTGATCCTGTGTGCACAGGAACTTGAATCGTATGGCTCAACGCCTTTTGTCACAACAGTCTAGAGACAGGCTGCCATGGACATCCTGAATGGCAGCACACGGCATCTTTTGAAGTGGTTGAGCGCGCAGACCCATTTTGAAAACACCCCATGGATGAGGCTGTATCCGGCCATCCTTCGACGAACAAGCCCTGAGTTCAATCGAGGGCATCTTCGTAGCCAGGCCCGCGAAAGCGAACGGGGTAGTCCGGGTGGCGGACAGGGGTAACGCACAATGGGGGGTGCGCGGTAGGCAACGGGGTGCCGCACACCACGACGATGCCGGTTGGCAGTCGCAGCCCGGCAGCCAGCCTTCACAAACCGGGAGAACCGGACTCCTGACCCGGCCACACATGCCTCTCACCGGCACGTGACTGGCGCGGGGATGCACGACCGGGGCTCCGCCTTGCCGGTGATTGCAAAACAGGAAGCCGGCCTGTTTCCATTCGATCATGCCCAGTGCGCCATGTCCCGTCCGGCCACAGCCCGGAAGCCGGCAGCATACCGGATCAAGCTGAACGCAGCTGCCCCGCTCCCGCAACCGGCCAGCATCCCCGTCATTCCGGTGACGGGGTGCATCGTTCTCAGACCGTGCTGGCTGCTGCGACGGTCAGCACCACCTTGCCGCGGTTCTGGTTGGATTCGAGATAGCGGTGGGCCGCCGCCACTTCAGCCAGCGGAAACGTCCGGTCCACCGTGGCCCGGACATCGCCGGCCACGATGGCCGGAATCACCGTGTCCTGCACCCGGGCGGCCAGACGTGCCTTGGTAACCGGATCACGGTTACGCAGCGTCGATCCGATGACGGTCAGCCGCTTCATCAGCAACTGACCAAGGTCGAGTTCGGCTGACCGGCCGGCCATGAAGGCGATCAGTACCAGCTTGCCGTCCTGGTTCAGGCAGGCGAGGTTCGGCCCCAGCGTGGCACCACCGACCGGATCGAGGATCAGGTCCACCTTGCCCGCCGCCCGCACGGCCCCGGCCACATCGGTAGTCCGGTAATTGATGGCCAGACTGGCGCCCAGGCTTTCGCAGAACGCGCATTTCCCGTCACTGCCGGCCGTGGTCAGCACGGTGGCACCGCTCAGGCGCGCCAGCTGGATGGCGGCGGCTCCCACACCGCTGGCACCGGCATGGATCAGCACCCGCTGGCCCACGTGCAGGTCGCCCAGCTCTCGCAGGTTCAGCCACGCCGTCATCCACGCTTCGGGCAGGCTGGCAGCCTCGACAAAACCCATTCCGGCCGGCAGGCGCATGGCGAGGCTGGCCGACACGAGGGCAAATTCGGCGTAGCCGCCACCCGACACCAGCGCAGCAATCCGCTCGCCCGGCACAAATCCCGTCACGCCGGCACCGATGGCGTCGATCTCGCCCGCCACCTCCAGCCCGAGGATGGCAGAAGCTCCGGGCGGTGGCGGGTAATGGCCTTCACGCTGCATGACATCAGCCCGGTTGACCCCCGCCGCACGCACGCGCAGGCGCAACTGGCCAGGACCGGGCTCGGGAATCGGCATATCGCCAAGGCTCAGGGTATCGGCTGCTCCAGGGCAGGATTGCACAACAGCTTTCATGGCAGTCTCCTTCATTCAGGGGCATGCCATGCAGTGTAGCCGTCTGTCGGCTATCCGGGCAGCCAGTCGCGCAGGCGGAAAGCACACATGCCGGCCATCAGGGCCGGCCGGCGCAGCAGGCTGCCTCCCGGAAAATCTGCGTGCCGGAGGCGCTCGAACACGGCCAGCCGCCGGTCCTTGCCCTGGACGGCCTCGGCGATCACGCGGCCGGCCAGACCGCTCAAGGCCACGCCATGTCCGGAAAATCCCTGCATGTAGAATGCCCGGCCTGCGGCAAACCGGCCCAGATGCGGCGCCCGCGAGCGCGAAATGTCCACCAGCCCGCCCCAGCAATGATCGATCCGCACGTCAGCCAGATGCGGAAAGACCTTGAGCATGTTGCGCCGCAAGCCCTGCTGCACCCGCCAGGGCGTCCACCCGGAATAGCTGACCTTGCCGCCGAACAGCAACCGTCCTTCCGCCGACAGGCGGAAATAATCAAGGATATGGCGGCTGTCACAGACGGCTGCGCCGGTCGGCAATACGTCGTACACCCGCCGCCCCAGGGGTTCGGTGGCGATCATGTATGTCCCGACCGGCATGATCTTGCGCCGCAGCTCGGGCACCAGCCGGCCCAGGTGAGCATTGCCGGCCAGCACGACCTGGTCGCAGCGCACCACGCCATCGGCGGTTTCCACCCGCACCTTGCCCCCGGTGAAATCCAGGTTGCGGACGCAGGAACCTTCATGGATCCGCCCGCCTTCTTCCTCCAGCGCCTGCGCCAGCCCCAGCGTATAGCGCAGCGGGTGCAGGTGGCCGGAACAGTTGTCGAACATGCCGCCGAGATAGCGGTCGCTGGCAACGTGATAACGCAAGGCGCCACGATCCATCAGCGTCAGTTCCGGATACTGGTAGGCCGATTCCATCTGCTCGACCTGGTCGATCAGGGCATCCATGTGCCGGGGATGGTTGGCAACCTGCACGTAACCGAACTGCAGGTCGCAGTCGATGGCGTAACGGCGGCAGCGCTGGCGGATCATTTCCACCCCTTCCAGCGACCAGCGCCACATCCGCAGCGCATCATCCTGGCCCAGTTGTGCCTCCAGCCAGGGTTGGCCGCAGGCATAACCATTGATGACCTGTCCGCCGTTTCTGCCGCTGGCAGCCCAGCCAAGTCGCGAACCTTCCAGCAGGATGACCGGCACACCGGCCAGCGCCAGCTCCAGGGCTGCCGACAGGCCGGACAGGCCACCGCCCACCACGCAAACGGAGGTGGTGACTTCACCTGCCAGTGGTGCTCGAAGAGGCAGTCCTTCCGCGCAGTACGCGTAGCAGGATGCGGCATGGGGCTGGCGATCACAGGCGAGCAGGGAGGGCATGCAAAACCTTCTATTTGCAGTCAGGGCCATGCCGGTCAGCAAGCCAGCCCGGCATCAAACCCTCAAGCGTGCCGCAAGCCGGCCGGACTGGCAAATAGTGGCCCCTGCATCTTCCGCCCGGAATAGCCGCTTCGCGCGATAATTGCGCTTTATGTTGATACCGCACCGGAGAGCCGTCCATGCGTACCGTCACCGTCGCCGCCACCCAGATGGCGTGCAGCTGGAACCGCGAGCAAAACCTTGCCAACGCTGAAGCACTGGTACGCGAGGCGGCCAGCCGGGGTGCCCGCATTATCCTGCTGCAAGAGCTGTTTGAAACGCCCTACTTCTGCATCGACCAGAAAGCCGGACTGTTCGACCTGGCCCAGCCCCTTGAACAGCACGGCTGGCTGCCGCGCTTTCAGGCACTGGCACGCGAACTGGAGGTTGTCCTGCCGGTCAGCTTTTTCGAACGTGCCGGGCAGAGTTTTTTCAACGCCGTAGCCGTCATCGATGCAGACGGCACCCTGCTGGGCCGCTATCGCAAGATGCACATCCCCGACGGCCCCGGCTATCAGGAAAAATACTATTTCAGCCCCGGCGACACGGGATTCAAGGTCTGGAAAACCCGCTACGGCACCATCGGCGTAGCCATCTGCTGGGACCAGTGGTTTCCGGAGTGTGCCCGCGCCATGGCGCTGCTCGGTGCCGAAATGCTGTTCTACCCCACCGCCATCGGTACCGAGCCGCACGACGCCGGCATCCAGTCGGCAGACCACTGGATCCGTGTCCAGCAGGGGCACGCTGCCGCCAACATCATGCCGCTGATCGCCAGCAACCGCATCGGCACCGAAAGCATGGACAACGGCAGCGACACCTTTCACGGCCGCTCGTTCATAGCCGGCCCGGAAGGCGAGCTGGTGGCCGAGGCTTCGGCCGACCGCCAGGAAATCCTCGTGCACGAGTTCGACCTGGATGCGATTGCCGAAAAGCGCCGCGCCTGGGGAGTCTTCCGCGACCGGCGCCCGGAGTACTACCGGGTGCTGACCACGCTCGACGGAACGATCCGCTGAGCCCTATCCGGGCAGAAGCCGGCAGTCACCCGGGCACGGGCTGCGGACAGCCACCCGTGCCGGCAGCCGGGTCATCGCAGTGGTTGTGACACCCCGGCAGGACCGGATTGAGCCGCTCGGGGGCCGACACCAGAAAATGGGTTGCGCACAGCTGCGAAAACCGGTCGTCCCGGTCTTGCGCCAGCATCTCCGGCAAGGCATCAAAACCACCACTAAGCGTTCCCGTCGTCCAGACTCCGTCCGCATGCAGGCAGGACTGACGGGCAACAAAACGGCGGGCCGGATATCCGGTTTTACCGGGGCCGGACAGGCCATGAACAGCACGGGCCGGTTCGCCATGAGTGGGCGCAGAAGACCCGGCATTGCCGGCCGTCATGCCAAACCGGCATTGCACGTCCTCCCCACACCCGACAGTTGGTCGGCGATGCCTCAGTGAGATCGCAGGATCGCGACGGCAGCGCAGCCATGCAGCAGCATCCAGACCGGCAACCGCAATACGGTGCTGAGGTACAGGAGCGACCCGGCTTGTTGTGGCATTCCACACCCGGACAGCTCACGCGCAAAGACTCACTCGCCACTGCTCCGGACAACGGCCACGGCCAGTGCCGGCATGCAGCGCGCGTGGCTTGAGCGCAGAAATTCCGGCGCCTCATGTGGCCGGAATGCACGACCAGGCAGGGCGCAGATGCCGGGCGCGCCGACGCAAAAAACCCCGCCCGGAACGGACGGGGGTGACGGGCCAGACTGCCGGACGGGACAGTCTTAGCCGCGACGCTGGCGGGCGTTGGCGGCAATCCGCATGCGCAGGGCATTGAGGCGGATGAAACCGGCCGCATCGGCGTGGTTGTAGGCGCCGCCATCTTCGTCGAAGGTGGCGATGGCCGGATCGAACAGGCTGTCGGTCTTCGACTCGCGGCCCACGACGATGACGTTGCCCTTGTAGAGCTTGAGACGCACCCAGCCGTTCACGGTCTTTTGCGATTCGTCGATCATGGCTTGCAGCATGCGACGCTCCGGCGCCCACCAGTAGCCGGTGTAGATGAGCTTGGCGTACTTCGGCATCAGCTCGTCTTTCAGGTGCGCCACTTCACGATCAAGGGTGATCGATTCGATCGCACGGTGGGCCTTGAGCATGATGGTGCCCCCCGGAGTTTCGTAGCAGCCGCGCGACTTCATGCCGACGTAGCGGTTTTCCACGATGTCGAGGCGACCGATGCCGTGCTTGCCGCCCAGCTGGTTGAGTCTGGTCAGCACCTGGGCCGGGCTCATCGCCATACCGTTGACGGCGACGATGTCACCCTGGCTGTATTCCAGCTCGATGTATTCGGCCTCGTCCGGGGCGGCTTCCGGGCTATTGCTCCACAGCCACATGTCTTCTTCGGGCTCGGCGGCCGGGTTTTCCAGTGCGAGGCCTTCGTAGGAGATGTGCAGCAGGTTGGCATCCATCGAATAGGGGCTGGCACCGCTCTTGCGCTTGCTGATGTCGATACCGTGGGTTTCGGCGTAGGCCAGCAGTTTTTCCCGCGACAGCAGGTCCCATTCGCGCCACGGAGCGATCACTTTCACTTCCGGCTTGAGGGCGTAGTACCCCAGCTCGAAGCGGACCTGGTCGTTGCCTTTACCGGTGGCACCGTGGCTGACGGCCTCGGCTCCCACCATGTTGGCGATCTCGATCTGGCGCTTGGCGATCAGCGGACGGGCAATCGAGGTACCAAGCAGGTATTCGCCTTCGTAGACGGCATTGGCGCGGAACATCGGGAACACGAAGTCGCGCACGAATTCTTCGCGCAGGTCGTCAATGAAGATGTTTTCAGGCTTGATGCCCAGCGCCAGTGCTTTCTTGCGTGCCGGCTCGACTTCTTCGCCCTGGCCGATGTCAGCGGTAAACGTCACCACTTCGCATTGATAGGTGTCTTGCAGCCATTTCAGAATGACCGAAGTATCCAGCCCGCCAGAATAGGCGAGTACGACTTTCTTCACTTCATGCATTGCAGTTTCCCGTCCGGTAAAAAAATCGGGCGACGCATCTGGATGTGCGTCGCCCGGTTTGGGTGGAGATGAGCGCTGGCTTTAAGCCTCGCCCCCGATCGACGCATCCGGACAGCCGCGAGCACGGCGCACTCGTCGGGCGCCGGTCGCGCAGCGACGTCGCAGCGCGTTGAGTTCGAAAGAGAAGGAGGAAGCGGTCATTTCTGTAATCTGTTTGTCTGCCGGTTTGTTGCGCCGCACATACTGCATCGCACAGCACGGACAAGCGTCATTTTTAACGCAAATGCCGGATGGGTGCAAGTGCTTTTATTGAAAATATGCGTCGCAATCCTGACTTCACGGTCATCATACGAATCACGCCATCCGTCAGGCTGCTGCAATGCCACAAACAACAGCCCGCCCGGACTATGCCCCGACCTGCGTCAAGGTCGTGCGAACCTGCTGCCGCAAACGCCAGACGATCAGCAACGCCAGTCCGAGCAACACGGCCAGAAAGCCTGCCACTGCCAGCCATGCTCCCTGCCCCCAGGCCAGACCGGAGACCGTCCCCAGCAGGCTGCTGCCCATGTAATAGGCAAACAGGTAAATCCCCGAAGCCAAAGCCCGCCCCTGCGCTGCCCGCAGCCCCACCCAGCCCGACAGCGCCGCATGCGCGCAAAAGAAGCCGAACGTCAGCAGTGCCATCCCGACCAGCACCAGCCAGAGCACATCCGGCACCGTCAGCAACAGCCCCAGCAGCATCAACGACAGCATCGCCACCACCACCGTCGGACGGCCAAAACGACCAATCAGCCGGCCGCTGCCTACCGACGAGAACATGCCTATCACGTACAGCATGAATACCCAGCCGATCTGCCCGGCCGACAGGTTGAAAGGCCCGGCCATCAGACGGAACCCAAGGTAGTTGTAAAGGCTGACAAAGCAGCCCATCAGCAGGAACGACAGCACGAAAAGCCACGGCAGCACCGCATCCCCCAGCATGCGCCGCCCGTCACCCAACAGCCGGCCCACCACCAGCGGCTGGGCCACAAAACGGCGCGATGCCGGCAGCCAGCGCCACAGCATCACGCTGCACGCCAGCCCGACCACGGCCAGCATCACCAGCGCCATGCGCCAGCCGGCATGCTCGGCCATCCAGGCCGAGGCAAAGCGGCCGCACATCCCGCCCAGCGCGTTGCCGGCAATGTAAAGCCCCAGCGCCCTGGCCAGTGCAACCGGCTCCAGCTCCTCGGACAGATAGGCCATCGCCACGGCAGGCAGGCCGGCCAGCGTGACGCCCAGCAGGGCCCGCGACAGGATCAGCGTTTCCAGCCCCGGGCTGACCGATCCCAGCAGGGTCAGGAACGAAGACCCCACGAGCGAAAACAGCATGAGCGGCTTGCGGCCGATCCGGTCTGACAGGATCCCGGCCGGGATCATGCACAGTGCCAGCGTCAGCGAGCTGGCCGACAGCGTCATGCTGGCTGCCGCTGCTGAAAGGTGAAAAGTCTGGGCAAACAGCGGCATCAGCGCCTGCACGCTGTACAGCATCGAAAACGTGGCAAAGCCGCCGGCAAACATGGCCAGTGAAATCCAGCGGTAATGCGGATGAGCCGCATCGATCGGCGCAGCGGCCAGCACCGGAGAAGCCAGGGCAGTCATGGAAAAAACCTGCGAAACACGACGGATGACGGCAGGGTACCCCTCGGCATAACTGGTAGTCCAATATATATTGGACGCCTTATTGATACTTTTAAGCTCTCAATGGAACTGCGCCATTTACGTTATTTCATTGCCGTTGCCGAAGAACTGCATTTCACCCGTGCCGCCCAGCGGCTCAATATCGGCCAGCCACCACTCAGCCAGCAGATCCGGGCACTGGAACAGGAAATCGGTGCGTCACTGTTCGAGCGCACCCAGCGTCGTGTCAGCCTGACCCCGGCGGGCGAACACCTCCTGCTGCGCGCCCGCGCCATCCTGGCCGACTGTGATGCCGCTGCGGCCGAAGCCGCACGCATCGCCCGCGGCGAAAGCGGTGAACTTCGCATCGGCTTTACCTCGTCAGCACCCTTGATGCCCCTGCTCTCGCGTCTGCTACAGGCATTCCGGGCCAGCCGGCCACAAGTACGGCTGTCGCTGAGCGAACTGTTTACCACCCGCCAGTTCGATGCCCTGCTGCACCGCGAACTGGACGTCGGCCTGGTCCGCGATACCGGATTGCAGGCACCGGCCGGTCTGGCCCTGATCCCGCTACAGCGTGACCGGCTCAACGCCGTGCTGCCCAGCCAGCATCCGCTGGCTCATCGCCCCGGCATCAGCCTGGCCGAGCTGGCCGGTGAAGCCTTCATTGCTCACCCGCCGCAAACCGGCTCGGGCCTGCGGCGGCTGATCCGGCAACTTTGCCACGAAGCCGGCTTTGAGCCGCTGATCCAGCAGGAGTCAACCGAAGCCATCACCCAGATCGGCCTGGTAGCCGCCGGCATGGGGGTCGCCATCCTGCCCGAGCAGCTCGCCAGCGTGCATTTGCCGGGCGCCGTTCACGTTCCGATCCACGATGACAATGCCGTCGTATCCATGGCACTGGCCTGCCGGCAGGCTGACAACAACCGGATCGTGCAGGAATGGCTGCGCATCGCCGTTCTCCATAGCCAAAAAAAGACAGACTGATTGACATTAATAAAAGGCGGTGTTGTGCATAACCCGGGCTCGGGCCAGGTTACCCCTGCCTCAGCCGGATTTCAGGCTGGTACGACTGTCACCGGCCTGCCGAGCCGGTTGAAGGCATTCAGAATCGCGCAGTACACATGTACCTCGGCCACCGACCGCTCCGGCTGGCAAGCCGCCAGTCACTCCCTCAGCAACTTCAAGTGTCCATGCTGGATTCGACCATGCTGCGCCGGAGATCACCGCTCCACTTTTTCCATGACCACCAGCCCAAATGCCGGACAGCGGCCAAGGCGGCATTCCGAGCCTGCGTGAAACCGACGCGGTGGCACGATGACCTCTGCACCCCGCACATGAACCGCCCGGTAGAAACCCTAGGTATCGCAAGCGCCGTTACCTCTGACATTCGCCAACGACTCTGCCGGCTCCAGTTGCGACAGCAGTTCTTCTGCTTGAGCGGCATCGCCCTGTCGGTGGTCGGTCATCTCCACTACCCGGACATCCAGGGTGGTGGCATCAATGATCCGATGGACCTTGCGCCATGCCCAGCGGTAGCCGGCGCCATGCCGTTTGACCTTCCACTCTCCCTCGCCGCAAATCTTGAGGCCGGTGCGGTCGACAGGAGGTGCAACAGTTCGGCCCGACATCGGACCGGAATGTTGACGGTCAAGGTGGCCTGCTACCGACTGACCGTACTGAAACAGGGTAGCAGCCAGTCGAGTCCGGGCAGCTTCAACAGGCGGCAAACCAAGCCCCACGCTTGCCGCAAGCCCAGTTTAAACAACACCTTCAGCGTCAGTACCGCTTGAATGGTGGTGTCGGTGCAGACCAGCGGACGTCAATTGGCTCCGCCTCCGGCCTGGGCGTGTCGGGTAACCGCCATACCGTCAGGTTGCTCCGGTTCTGCTGGCTGCGGTTGTATTCGGGTCAGTTGGTGGCGAGGCGTATTGTCATGCCCCCGGCGGCGATCAACTGAAAGAGATTTTCAAGAATATTGCCGGGCAGCTCAGCGAGCTGCGGCTGGTGCAGTAAGGCAAAAGCCGCCATCAGGCAGCTTTTTCACACTTCCCACACCAGTAACGGCGGAACGCCGTCCGGAGGTGTTTCAGCCGGAGCCGGTGTGCCCTCGTCCGTTGTGGCCCTGGATTTGCGCCGGGCCGACAGGGCAAGATCGTTCCGGTCGCGCGCGGCGAGGGTGTCGAGGGCCGGATAGTGCTCTTGCAGGTATGCCTGCACGTCCCCGCACACGGTCATGACCGGCAGGCGGCTTTTCAGCATGCCGACCCAGGTCCGGCAAAACATGTCTGCCCGGCGGGTCTTGGCGGCATTCGGCAAGTCTGCGTCACAGGTCTGGGCCACAAAACGGCTGCGCTCGCGTTTCAGCAGGCGCATGAGGCCGACAAAGGCATGCATGGCCCAGCCGACGGTTCCTCTGGTACCGACAAAGCACCAGAAACCGCCTTCCGCCGTGGTGGCAAACAGCACGCGGGAGGCAAAGGCTGCGGCACAGGTTGCGGCCAGTTCGCTTTCCCAGACTACCGGAACAGACTTGGCCCCGGCCTTGGCACGTATTTCAAGAATGTCGCCGGCACCGGAAGGTGCGGCGACCGATTGCGCATCCAGCAATGCGGCAACGGCCTCGTCCTCGTTGGAGCAACGCGACAGGCTTTTTTCAAAGTGTTCAAGAATAAGGGGGCGATTCATAAGGCAAAACACAGACACCAAACACGAGTACAGCCATCAGACAGCAGTTTCCAACCCGATACCCTGCCTTGCAGCACTTCAGCCGACGGCATCCTTCAGTGCCTTGGCTGGTGTAAACACGATCTTGCGCCGGGCCGGGATCATGACCGACTCGCCGGTTTTCGGGTTGCGCCCCATGCGGGCAGCCTGTTCACGCAGGCGGAACTTGCCGGTACGTGCCAGTGGAATCTCGCCACCGGCTGCCAGTTCTTCGCGGATCAGTTGTTCCAGCGCATCCACCACCAGCAAGGTTTCCACCTTGCCGACGTTGGCCCGTTCGGCCAGGCGCTGAATGAGTTCCTGTTTGGTCACGATTCGACAATCCTTGTTCGGGTTCGGTCGGGCAGCGTGGACACTGTGGCCCTGCCAGTTGCCAAGCATACCGGCAGCCTTGGTCCCACGCATCTCCGCAGGGCAGTAAATTTGACACATCCGGCCGTTCAGCCGGATTTCAGCAGTGCACCATATTTGAACACCCTGAGCTCGTCAGGCTGGAATGCCGTCCAGCTTTCGTTGTCGGTCAGGGGCTGGGTGGCAATCACTGTCACCCGGTCGTTACTGGTGGTCAGCTCGGAAAAATCCACGCTCAGGTCGTCATCCACCAGATGGGCCGTGGCAAACGGTGCCTGCCGGGTCAGGTAGTAAAGCCGGGTCGAGCAGTGCGCCAGCATGAACTTGCCGTTGCTGAGGATGAAATTGAACGTGCCATGCCGGCGGATCCAGCCGACAGTGTCGCTCACCACCCGGTAAAACTCCACGAACGGCGGCTCATGCTCGAAACGCTGGCGCAAGGTATCCAGCAGGAAACAGAACGCCCGCTCGGAATCGGTACACCCCACCGGCCGGTAATAGCGCCCCTCCGGCGGAGAAAATCCCTCAAGGTTGCCGTTGTGGGCAAACACCCAGTAGCGGCTCCACAGTTCACGTTGGAAAGGATGGGTATTGACGAGGTTCACGCCACCCTGCGTTGCCTTGCGGATGTGGGCAATCACGTTTTCGCTCTTGATCGGGTAATCACGGACAAAGTCCGCCACCCGCGAATGGGCTGACGGCTCCACATCCAGAAACACCCTTGCCCCTGCCCCCTCGAAAAAGGCAATGCCGAAACCGTCGGCGTGATGGTCGGTCAGGCCGCCACGCCGGCGAAAGCCCTCAAAAGAAAAGGCAATGTCAGTCGGGGTATTGCAGTTCATGCCGAGCAATTGGCACATGAAAGATTCGGCTCCTGTCCGGGTTCATCCACGGCAGGCCCGCACCTGCCGGCCTGCCCCTGGCACACCTTGTCAGTAAGGTGCCAGCCAGGTTTCCGCCTGGCCGGCGGCTTCCCATTCACGGAAAGCCGGCAGCCCGGCCAGCGTCGTGACATATGCCTGCGAGTCCGCAGACAGCGGCAGGCCGTAGCTCAGGCAGCGGCTGGCCACCGGGGCAAAAAAGGCATCCGCCCAGCAGAAACCGCCAAACAGGAACGGTCCCGAAGTGCCGAAACGTGCGCGGCAATCTGCCCACAAGGCCTCCAGCCGGGCCAGATCAGCCAAGACCGCCGGGCTGGCTTCGGCCTGCACGCGTTTTTTCATGTCCATCGGATGAGCCGAACGCAGTGCCACAAAGCCCGAATGCATTTCGGCGCAAGCCGCGCGGGCAATGGCTCGGGCAGCACGACCGGCAGGCCACAGGCCCCGGTCAGGAAACCGCTCGGCCACATACTCGGCAATCGCCAGCGTGTCCCACACCAGCAGCTCGCCGTCCGCCAGCAGCGGCACCTTGCCGGTGGGCGACCAGCGGGCCCGGTCGGCCGCAGCACCGGGATCGTAGATGTCGTGCAGCTCTTCTTCAAACGGGATGCCGGCCACCTTGAGGCCCAGCCACGGCCGCAATGACCATGAAGAATAGCGCTTGTTGCCGATGATCAGTTTCATGTCACGCTCCCTTGCCCTGGCGGCTTGTAATTTGTCGTTAAGGCGCTATCTTACCCGCTTTGCCTCCGCCCGAAAGCCAGCCATGACCACGATCACCGTGGTGAAAAAAGGCCGCGAGGTAGCGATTGCCGCAGACTGCCAATCCACCTTCGGCGACACCCGCCTCACCGCCACGCACGACGCCCGCTCGAACAAGATTTTTGAACTCGACGGCAGTTTTTTTGCCATTTCCGGCTCGGCTGCGCACGACCTCGTGTTGCAGGCCGCACTGTCCAGACTGAAAAGCCGCCAGTTCGACAGCCGCCCGGCGATTTTCGAGACGTTTCGCAAACTGCATCCCAAACTGAAAGACGACTTCTTCCTCAAGACGGAAGAAGAAGAGGATGACCCGTACGAATCCAGCCAGATGACCGTGCTGATTGCCAATCCGCACGGCATCTTCGCCGTCTATTCGATGCGGGAAGTGTATGAATTCAACCAGTTCTGGGCCATCGGCTCCGGCCGCGACTACGCCGTAGGCGCCATGTGGGCCGCCTGGCCGCAGCTGGAAGGTGCCGCAGAAATCGCCCAGCTGGGCGTGCAGGCCGGCTGCGAATTCGACGTCGGCACCAGCCTGCCCATGACGCTTTTCACCACCCGGCTCGCTGCCGAGTAGGTCCGGTACGACAGAAAGATCCGTGAATGAAAGATTCCCTGCAACGCTTCCTCTTTGACTCCGCTCCGGCTCGTGGCGCCCATGTGCGCCTTGACGACAGCTGGCGCGAAATCCTGGCGCGTCACCCCTACCCTGCGGCCCTGCGTGACCGTCTGGGCGAGCTGGCAGCGGCCGGCATGCTGCTGGCGGCCAACCTCAAGTTCGACGGCCAGCTGATCCTGCAAGTCCAGGGCAGCGGCCCGGTCACGCTGCTGGTGGTGGAAATCGACGCCGCCAACCGGACCCTGCGCGCCACCGCCCGCTGGCAGGGTGACATCCCGCCCGAAGCCGACCTGGCCACGCTGGCAGGCCAAGGCCAGTGCGTGCTGACACTGGATCCCGGCAATGGCCAGGAGCCGTACCAGGGCATCGTCGGACTGGAAGGCGGCTCGGTTGCCAGCCTGCTGACGCACTACATGCAGGCCTCGGTGCAGCTCGATACCCGTCTGGTGCTCGCTGCCGGTACCGATTGCGCTGCCGGCATCCTGATCCAGCGCCTGCCCGAAGGACACGGCGACGAAGACGGCTGGCCGCGCGTGGTGCAGCTGACCGAAACCCTCAAGGCCGAAGAGCTGCGGCAACTGGCCGCTACCGACATCCTGCACCGCCTGTACCATCAGGAAGACGTGCGGGTGTTCGAGCCCGAAGCCGTCAGCTTTGCCTGCAGCTGCTCGCGCGAGCGCGTCGGCGGCATGCTGAAACTGCTGGGGCGCGAAGAAGTGGACAGCATCATCACCGAACAGGGCAGCGTGGAAATCGCCTGCGAATTCTGCCGCCAGTCCTATGTGTTTGACGAGGAAGACGCAGCCGGCATGTTCAGCGAACCGGCCGGGGAAGACGACGGCCAGGCCACCCGCCACTGATCGGCCTTTGCGGCCCGGTCTGGCAACGGGCAACGCCAGCCCGCCACACGGTACCGACGGGTACTGCGGGCGGGTTCGACGGAAAAAGCCGGGTCGCACGGACCCGGCTTTTTGCATCCCGCGCGGTTCCTCAGTACAACAGGCGGCAGCGCAAGGTGCCGTCCAGCGCCTCCAGCCCGGCCAGCAGCGACTCCGGCACCGGACTGTCGGTATCAATCACCACATAGCCCAGTTCCGGCGAGGTTTGCAGGTATTGGGCCGCGATGTTGATGCCCTGCCGGCCAAAGCAGTCGTTGATGGCCGCCAGCACGCCGGGCTGATTGCGGTGAATGTGCAACAGGCGGGTGTGCCCGCGCTGCTCGGGCAGCGATACCTCGGGAAAATTGACCGCACTCAGGGTCGAGCCGTTGTTGGAATAGCGGATCAGCTTGGCCGCTACCTCGGCACCGATATTGGCTTGTGCCTCCACCGTGCTGCCGCCGATGTGCGGAGTCAGGATCACGTTGTCCAGCCCCCGCAGCGGGCTGACGAATTCATCGTCATTGCCTTTGGGCTCGACCGGAAAAACGTCGATGGCCGCACCTGACAGATAGCCTTCGCGCAGCAGCACGGCCAGTGCCTCAAGATCAATCACCGTGCCGCGCGACGCATTGATCAGGCGCGCGCCGGGCTTCATCTGGGCCAGCTGCGCTGCACCGATCATGTTGTGGGTGGCCGGTGTTTCCGGCACATGCAGGGTCACGACATCGGCGTTTTCCAGCAGTTCGTCCAGCGAAGCGGCTGCACTGGCATTACCCAGCGGCAGCCGGGCTTCCACATCGAAATACGTCACGCGCATGCCCAGCGCCTCGGCGAGGATGCCGACCTGCGTGCCGATATGGCCGTAGCCGACGATGCCCAGCGTTTTGCCGCGGACCTCGAAACTGCCATCGGCTGATTTCTGCCAGCCACCGCGGTGCGCCAGTGCACTGCGTTCGGGAATGCCGCGCATCAGCATGACGGCTTCGGCAATCACCAGCTCGGCCACCGACCGGGTATTGGAAAACGGTGCGTTGAACACCGGAATGCCCCGCCGGGCAGCCGCAGCCAGGTCGACCTGGTTGGTGCCGATGCAGAAGCAGCCCACGCCGGTCAGCTTCGGAGCCGCAGCCAGGACTTCCTCGGTCAGGCCGGTACGCGAGCGGATGCCGACAAAATGTGCGTCGGCCAGCGCCTCCTGCAAGGCCGGACCGGTCAGCGACCTGGCATGACGCACGACCTGCGTGTAGCCGTCGGCGGCCAGCGCCCGCACGGCGCTGTCGTGAATGCCCTCCAGAAGAACGATCTTGATGCGGCTCTTGTCCAGCGACAGTTTGTTCATGACAGCCTCTCCGGTTATTTCCGAGCAATTTACTCAGGAATTATGCCTTGTGCAAACACGACCTGAATGCCGGCTTTGACCTCACGCGCCACCGCCGCTACAATCCGCCCCGCTTTTCTTCCGTCCTGGGGGAGTAGCCGGCGCGGCTTGATGGCCGCAGGTGCGCGTCAACACACTTGGTCTGCGACCATGGCGCGCAACAGTCCCGAACGGACTGCGGCAAGACCCATGATGCACGCCGGCTCTCATCGAGGCTCGGCCGCGTGCGTCATGGTGTCCGTCACGAGCCTCGGGATGTCCTCATGCTTTACGCACTCCTGATGTCCACCGGCATTGTGGCGCTGGCCGAAATCGGTGACAAAACCCAGCTGCTGGCCCTGCTCTTGGCCGCCCGTTTCCGGAAACCATGGCCGATCGTGGCCGGCATTTTCGTGGCCACCGTGCTGAACCACGCCATCGCCGGCAGTCTTGGCGCCTGGCTGGTCACGCTGGTGGCACCGGAAACGATGCGCTGGCTCCTGGCCGTCTCGTTCATCGCCATGGCTGCCTGGATGCTGGTTCCCGACAAGATCGACGAAGACGAGCTGAAGATCCGCGACAATGCCGGCGTTTTCATGGCGACCCTGCTGGCGTTCTTCATGGCCGAGATGGGTGACAAGACCCAGATCGCCACGGTCATGCTGGCCGTCAAGTACGATTCCCTGATGGCCGTAGTCGTCGGTACGACGCTGGGCATGATGCTGGCCAACGTACCGGCCGTGTGGCTGGGCCACCGGGCTGCCACCGCACTGCCCCGGCGCACGGTGAACGTGGTGTCGTCCTGTCTCTTCGCCCTGCTCGGCATTGCCGCCGCGCTGGGCGTCTCGTTCGGGATGTGACACGACCACCATGCCCGTCTGCGGCAATCCCGCCGTACCGGTTTCGTGCCGTTGCGGCTGCCGCAGGCGGACAAAACCGGTACGGCAAGCCTTGTGGCCTGCACAGCACCAGACAGAACGCCCGGCACACTGGCCGGGCGTTTTGTCTGAACCGGGAGGGCTGGCTACAGGGTCGGCAGCCGATCGAACGGCATGCAGACCGGTTCTCCGGCCTGGTGTCCTTCGCTGATGTCGATCCGGTCCACCCGTGCGGCCTCCGGGCCGCGATGCGCCCAGGCGAGCATGCGCTCGAGCTGCTCGGCCGAGCCTTCGACCAGGGCTTCGACGGTTCCGTCACTGCGATTGCGTACCCAGCCTGCCACGCCCGCTGCCCGGGCCATCGCCACGGTATTGTCGCGGTAGTAGACACCTTGCACCTTGCCGTGAATCCGCAATAGTTTGCTTGCCATTTTCTTTCCTGTACGACTGGCCCCGGATGCGGGGCGTTGACACCTAACCTATGCGCTCGTAGCGCACTTCAAGAATTTCGATTTCTTCCTCGCCGTCCGGGCCGCGGAACCACACCACATCGCCTTCACGCGCCTTGAGCAGCGTGCGGGCAATCGGTGAAATCCAGCTGATGTGACCCCGGCTCAGGTCCAGTTCGTCCACGCCGACGATGGACACGGTCTGCTCGCTGCCATCACCGCGCAGCATCACCACCGTGGCACCGAAAAACACCTGGTCGGTGGCTTCGCGCCGCTCCGGATCGACCACCTCGGCAATTTCCAGCCGCTTGGTCAGAAAGCGGATGCGCCGGTCGATTTCACGCAGCCGGCGCTTGCCGTAGATGTAATCGCCGTTTTCCGAGCGGTCGCCATTGCCGGCAGCCCAGTTGACCACCTGCGTGACTTCCGGCCGCTCGTGATTGACGAGCCGGTACAGCTCGTCTTTCATGCGCTGCCAGCCGGCCGGCGTCAGATAGTTCTTGGTCGACCGGGGCAGGCGCTGCTCGGCCGGCAGGTCGTCATCAGGTTGTTCGTCGTCTTCGCGGGTAAAGGCTTTGCTCATGCAGCGTCTTTCGCAAAAGGCTGCGCCGCTGCCTGACAGGGCAACGGCGCACGCATACCGGACAGCCAGCGCCTACTGGCGCTTGAGGGTGTAATCAAGCTGACTTTCGACCTTGCGTCCTTCCCGGTCAAGCATTTCCAGGTTCACGCCCACCAACTCGAAATAACGTGTCTCATCAGGTGCATTGGCCACAGTCAGCTTGATCCTGTTGGCATCATCCGGCACCAGCTTCCATGCCCCTTTGGTGGTGAAACTGGCGTTTTCGTCCCTGGCACCTTCATAGGTTTCATGCAGCGTAAAGCTGCCGTCAGCCAGGAGCGACAGCCGGGTATCAATGCCGGAACACGAAGCACACGGCAAGAGGCCGCGGAACTCGCCGACAAAGCGGGCCCGGCTGCCGGCACCGGGCGCCGGAACGGCCGGTTCAGGAACGGCAACAGGTGCCGGAGCAGCCACCGGCTGCGGCGCCGGCTCTGACTGCCCGCACCCGGCCAGGATGGCCAGGGCAAGCACCGGTACCGCAGCATGACGCAGGGACAAAACTTTCATGAGCAGGTTCTGGTAATCACGTTGACGTACCACACAGTCTGCCGCAGCTGCCTTGTCCCGGGCTGAACAGGCAGACTGGCGGTACCGGAACACCGTCAATCGGCGCGGGTACCGGCCATGGTCAGGCCGGACCAGTGCATCAGCTTGCTGACCTCCAGCTCGTTCAGCTCGTAGAACTGGCCACGCTTGAGGCGGCTTGGCAGCGTCACGATGCCAAAGCGCACGCGCATCAGGCGGCTGACCGTCAGGCCGAAATGCTCGAACATGCGGCGCACTTCGCGGTTGCGGCCTTCACGGATACCGACCCGGTACCAGTGGTTGACGCTGTCTTCCTTGTCGTCATCCTCGCGGATGAACTGGAAGCTGGCCGGACCGTCGTCCAGCTGCACGCCGGCCGTGGTTTCCTTCATCTGCTCCGGCGTCAGTTTGCCCAGCACGCGTACGGCGTACTCGCGCTCGACTTCGAAGCTCGGGTGCGTCATGCGGTTGGCCAGATCACCCGAGGTGGTGAAGATCAGCAGGCCGGACGTATTGACGTCCAGGCGGCCGATCGCCACCCACTTGCTGCTGCGGGTCTGCGGCAGGCGGTCGAACACGGTGGTCCGGCCTTCCGGATCGTCACGGGTGACGATTTCGCCTTCCTGCTTGTGGTAGACGATCACGCGCGGCAGACGGTCAGGCCAGCGGATCAGCACCGGTTTGCTGTCAACCCGCACCTTGTCACCCGGCCTGACCCGTGCGCCCAGCTCGGCCACGGCACCATTGATGCTGACGCGACCGGCCGCCACCAGCTCGTCCATGTCGCGCCGCGAGCCGAGGCCCGCCAGCGCCAGTGCCTTTTGCAGGCGCATTTCGTTGAGCGACACGCTGGGGTCGATGCGCTGCTCGCGCAGCTTCTGCATCTTGTTTTCAATCTTGTCCGACAGGTGACGCTGCGGCATGCGCTTGGCTCGCGAGGTCAACGGTACCGGTGCAGCCGGCTTCTTGCCGCCCTCACCACGCGGGGTGAACGGGCGCTTGTCGCCTCCGTCGCGGGAATCAAACCGGCCACGGTTGCCGCCTTCGCGGTTGTCGAACCGGCTGCGGTCACCACCGCCTTCGCGCGGCTCGAAACGGCCGCGATCACCGCCACGGCGTTCGTCATTGCCGCCAAACGGCTTCGGGCCGCGGTTGTAGCCACCTTCTCCACGCGGCGTGAACGGGCGCTTGTCGCCACCGTCACGGGAATCAAAACGGCCACGGTTGCCACCTTCGCGGTTGTCGAACCGGCTACGGTCACCACCGCCTTCGCGCGGCTCGAAGCGGCCGCGATCACCACCACGGCGTTCGTCGTTGCCGCCGAACGGCTTCGGACCGCGGTTGTAGCCACCTTCTCCATGCGGCGTGAACGGGCGCTTGTCGCCACCGTCACGGGAATCAAACCGGCCGCGGTTGTCGAACCGGCTACGGTCACCACCGCCTTCACGCGGCTCGAAGCGAGTGCGGTCACCGCCACGGCGTTCATCGTTGCCGCCAAACGGCTTCGGGCCGCGGTTGTAGCCACCCTCGCCACGCGGCGTGAACGGGCGCTTGTCGCCACCGTCGCGGGCATCAAACCGGCCACGGTTACCGCCTTCGCGGTTTTCAAACCGGCTGCGGTCACCGCCGCCTTCGCGCGGCTCGAAACGAGCGCGGTCACCGCCACGGCGTTCGTCATTTCCGCCAAACGGCTTCGGACCACGGTTGTAGCCACCCTCGCCACGCGGCGTGAACGGGCGCTTGTCGCCACCGTCGCGGGCATCAAACCGGCCACGGTTGCCGCCTTCGCGCGGCTCGAAACGGCCGCGATCACCGCCACGGCGTTCGTCATTGCCACCAAACGGCTTCGGGCCGCGGTTGTAGCCGCCCTCACCACGCGGAGTGAACGGGCGCTTGTCGCCACCGTCACGGGAATCAAAACGGCCACGGTTGCCACCTTCGCGGTTTTCAAACCGGCTGCGGTCACCACCGCCTTCACGCGGTTCGAAACGACCGCGGTCGCCGCCACGGCGCTCGTCGTTGCCGCCGAACGGCTTCGGGCCGCGGTTGTAGCCACCCTCGCCACGCGGGGTGAACGAACGCTTGTCGCCGCTGCCGGACTGGCCGAACCCGCCTTGCGGCTGGTCACGGCGGGTCCGCGCGACGGGTTGGCGCGCGGTGTTCTGGTTACTGTGTTTCGGTTTCGACATGTTCGGAACTTTCTTGTATGTCTGCGGCCGCCGCTTCGGCGCCGGTCGCGGTATTCATGGCTTCGGGCAATACGAGGGTGCCCAGGTCGGCGAGGGGCGGCAGGTCCTTGAGCGACTTCAACCCCAGGTCATCGAGAAACTTGTGTGTGGTGGCGTACAGCCCTGGCCGGCCGGGTACGTCCTTGTGGCCGATCACTTCAACCCAGCCGCGCTCGGACAGGGTCTGCATGACATGGCTTGATACGCTGACTCCGCGGATCGCTTCGATGTCGCCACGGGTCACCGGCTGGCGGTAGGCCACAATGGCGATGGTTTCCATCACGGCCCGCGAGTAGCGCGGCGGTTTTTCCGGGTTGAGCCTTTCAAGGTAGGGCTTGAATTCGGCCCGCGCCCTGAAGCGCCAGCCACTGGCGAGCTTGACCAGTTCGATGCCGCGACCGCGCCATTCGCCCTGGATTTCCTCGACCATCTCGTAGATCAGCCCGGACTGCAAGGGTTCGCTGAAGAGCCGCTTGAGGTCGTGCACCGTCAGGGGGTCGGTCGCGGTCAGCAGCGCCGTTTCGATGACGGTCTTGAGGTATTTGAGGTCGGTGATCGTACTCATGCCAGTGTTGCAGGACAACCGGTCAGCGGTGCAGTTCGCCGGCGGCTTCCGGCTGCCACACGACATCCAGCACGGTCAGCCGGGTATGGCCGCCGTCGGGCAGCGGCCAGTCGATGGCCTGCCCGGACGACAGGCCCAGCAAGGCGGCACCGACCGGTGCCAGCACCGACAGCTGGTCCGGCGAACCGGTCATGTCCTTCGGATAGCAAAGCTGGAATTCGCGGGTGGCACCGGCCGCATCGGCAAAGCGCACACGCGAATTCATCGTCACCACGCCAGCCGGCATGTCCTGCGGGTCCACCACATCGGCACGGGCAAGCTCGGTTTCCAGCTGGCGGGCAGCCGGAAACTCGCGGGGGTCGACCTGCTCGAGCAGATCTTCCAGGCGATCGAGGTCAAGGCTCGAAATAGTCAGGGAGGGCTGGGTCATGGTGCGATTTCCGTAAAAAATTCAGCCAGACAAGCAAAAACGGGCTGCCCCGCGGCAACCCGTCATTCTGCGGCGCATTCTACCTGCAAACCGGGCACGGAGCCACCGGGCCATGGCAACAGGGCGGGCTGTTTCCACGCCTCGGGCAAGACCGGCCAGCAGGCTCCGGCCTCAGGTGCCGACACATAGCGCCACAGCCGGCCGTCCAGCACGAAACCGATTCCGTAGCTGTGCAGATAGCCGCGGTCCGGGGTCTCACGGCCGGGTTCTTGCGGATGATAGAGCGAATCGCCCCAGATCGGTGCGCCCAGGCTTTTGAGCGCCACGCGCAGCTGGTGCGTGCGCCCGGTGCGCGGACGCAGCAGGAACAGGCGCCGGCCGTCACCCGCTGCCGCCGAAAAAAACTGCGTGACTGCCGGATCCTGCCGGGTCGGCAGCAGTTTCCAGCTGGCCCGCCGGCTGCGCTCCATGTCGCCGATCACCCAGCCCTGCTTCTTGCGCGGACTGCGGTCCGACAGGGCCAGATAGAATTTTTCCACCTGCCGGGCGGCCAGAGCCTGCCCCAGCGCGGCCGCCGCTTCTGCCGAGCGCGCCACCAGCAGCAGGCCGGAAGTCATTGCATCCAGCCGGTGCACCAGATGCAGCGTATCGCAGCCGGTATCGTCCCGCAGCCGGTCCATCAGCCCGGTCGCCTCGCCGTCACGGTGCACATGTGTACCCGGCGCCTTGTCGATCACCAGAAACGCCGCCTGCTCGTCCACCAGCCGGTACATGGCATCCTCCTTGGAAAAAGGGCCGGATTATACGGCTGACAGCGCCCGCAGGCGCGCCGCCGGCGGTTCGGCCAGCACGCGCCGGACCGCCCAGCCGCCGGCCAGCAACGCCGCCAGCCCGCACAGCCCCACACCGGCCAGCAACAGCCACGGACTGGGCAGCAAGGTCAGGTCCAGCACCCAGAAGCCCACCGCCCAGCCCAGTGCCCCCGCGCCCAGCGCAGCCAGCACGCCGGCCAGCACGCCCAGCCACAGGAACTCGCCCAGCAGCACCGCCAGCAACTGGCGCCGGGTCGCCCCCAGCGTGCGCAGCAATGCCGCGTCGCGCGCACGTTCGGCCTGGGTGGCCACGGTCGCCGCCACCAGCGTGACCAGACCGGCCGCCAGCGTGAAGCCGAACAGGAATTCCACCGCCTGCGCCAGCCGGTCGGTGAGCTGGCGCACCTCGTTGAGCAACGCAGTGACATCCACCACCGTCACGCCGGGAAAACGCGCCAGCGCCTGCTCGAACGCCACCAGCCGGTCGGGCGGCAGGTAAAAGCTCGACACCAGACTGGCCGGTTCGCCAGCCAGCAGGCCAGGGCTCGCCAGCACGAAGAAATTGACCCGGAACGAATCCCAGCGCACCTCGCGCAGGCTGGTCACCGGCGCCCGGACCGTCCGGCCCGCCAGATCGAACGACAGCGTGTCACCCACGCGGATGCCCAGTGTACGGGCCAGTCCGGCCTCGACCGAAAACGCCGCCTCCTGGCCACCGCCGGACCAGAACCGTCCGTCCGTAACCCGGTTGGCCGGCGGCAGCGCCGCCCGCCACGACAGGTTGAATTCACGCTCGGCCAGATGGCGCGCCCGCTGGTCCGGGTATTGCTCCGGCACCACCGGCCGGTCACCGATCGCAGTCAGGCGGGCCCGGTACATCGGCGCAAACTCCGGTACCGGCAGCGCCAGCTCGCGGAACATGGCCGACAGCGGCCCGACCTGGGCGGGCTGGATGTTGATGGCAAAACGGTTGGGCGCATCGGCCGGCAGCTGGCCGCGCCAGGCATCCAGCAGGTCACCGCGCACCAGCGCCACCGTCAGGAGGGCCATGCCGCCGACTGCCAGCGCCATGGCCTGCAATCCGGCCAGCCACGGTCGCCGCGCCAGCAGGCGCAGGCCGAATCCCACGCCCACGCCACGGCTGGGCAAGCGGGCCAGACCCGCCAGTGCCAGCCGCACCAGCACCGCTACCACCAGGGCAAAGCCGGCAAAGCCGGCCATGCCGACCCACGCCAGCGTGGCGTCACCGATCAGCGGCCACGCCAGCAGCATCAGGCAGGCCAGCGCCACCCCGGCCACGGCCCAGCCGGCCGGCGTCTGCTGCACGTCCTCGCGCAACACGGCCAGCGCCGGCGTCCGGGTCAGGGCCAGCAGATACGGTGCGGTCAGCCCCAGTACCAGCACCAGCCCCAGCGCCGGTGCCAGCAGCCATACCGGCCAGGCTGCCGCCGGCAGGGTCACGCCGGCCCATGCCGCCAGTCGTGCTGCCAGCCACATCTGCGCCCCGCCCCCTGCCAGTGCCCCCAGCAGGGCCGCGGCACCCGCCGCCAGCAACAGCTGGCCGGCAAACACGGCCAGCCGCAACCGCCGCGTGGCGCCCAGCGTGGCCAGCACGGCCGCCATGCGCGTATGCCGCCCCAGCCAGTGACGAGCCGCCAGGGCCACGGCCGCAGCGGCCAGGCCCACGGTAGCCAGCGCCGTCAGCCCCAGAAAGCGCCCGGCCCGCTCCAGCGCCACCCGCAGTTCGGGACGCGCCTCGCGGATGTCTTCCAGCCGCTCGCCGCGCGCCAGCTGCGGCTTGAGCAGGCTGGCGGCCGACGTCACCTGCGCCGGCTCACCCGCGGCCAGAAGGCGCCAGCGTACCCGGGCACCTTCACCGGCCAGCCCGGTGGCAGCCAGGTCGTCCATCGGCATCACCACGCGCGGGACGAAGTTGTAGAGGTCCAGCGCCCCGTCAGGCTCGCGCACCAGCTCGGCTGCAATGACGAACTCACGTTCGCCCAGTGTCAGCCGGTCGCCGGTCCGCACCCCGAGCGCCGCCAGCAGCCTGGCATCGGCCCAGACGGTGCCGCGGGCCGGTGCCAGCCGGCCGCGCTGCTCGCCGCCGGCGGTGGCCAAGGTGACTTCACCGCGCAGGGGCCAGTTGGCCGACACGGCCTTGAGGTTGACCAGCCGGCCGCCGGCACTGGCAAAGGCCATCGACGGCAGGCTGGCACTCTGGCCTACGTCCAGTCCCAGTCCGCGCAGTACCGTCAGGCGGGCGGACGACGGCGGCCGGTCGCTATTGAGCGACAGGTCGGCTGCCAGCAATTCGCTGGCCTGGCGCGCCAGCGCACTGTTCACCCGGTCTGACAGCAGGGCCACGCTCATCAGGGCCGCCACGGCCACGGCCACCGCGCTCATCAGCACTGCCAGATCGCCGGCACGCCACTCGCGCCAGGCCAGGCGCCATACCAGTCCGGTCATGCTGACTGCTCCTTCTCCACCAGCCGGCCACCGGCCAGCCGTACCTGGTGCGAACAGCGGCGTGCCAGCTCGGTGTCGTGGGTGACCAGCACCAGCGTCGTGCCCTGTTCGCGGTTGAGTTCAAACAACAGGTCAGCCACGAGGAGGCCGGTGTCGCCGTCGAGGTTGCCGGTCGGTTCGTCGGCCAGCAGCAAGGCCGGCCGGGAGACAAAGGCACGGGCCACTGCCACGCGCTGCTGTTCGCCACCGGACAGTTCCTGCGGCCGGTGTGCCAGCCGATCGGCCAGGCCGACCCGCTCCAGCATGGCCACAGCCCGTGCCCGGGCATCGGACGTGCCGGCCAGCTCCAGCGGCAGCATGACGTTTTCCAGTGCCGACAGCGCCGGCAGCAACTGGAAATTCTGGAACACGAAGCCGATCTGCTGCTGGCGCAGGCGGGCGCGGCCGTCCTCGTCGAGGGCCGACAGCGATTGTCCGGCCAGCAGCACGTCACCGTGGCTTGGCAGGTCCAGCCCGGCCAGCAGGCCGAGAAGGGTGGATTTGCCCGAGCCGGAACGGCCGACGATGGCCAGCGTGTCTCCGGCGTGCAGGGTCAGGTTGATGCCCGCAAGGATGACCAGCGGCTGGCCGCCAAACACGACTTGTCGCGACAGGTCGCGGGCTTGCAGAATGACGGAACGGTTTTCGGAGGCGATCATGCGTTATGTTTTCTGGCTGTTGGCCGGTTGGACCAGTCTGGCATGCGTGCCGGCACTGGCGGCAACCGTCATGGTGTTCGGCGATTCGCTGTCGGCCGGTTATGGCCTGAAAGCGGGTGAAGGCTGGGTCAGCCTGCTGGCGCGCGAGCTTGCTCCCCGGCACCGGGTCATCAACACCAGTGTATCGGGCGAAACCTCGGCCGGCGGGCTGACGCGTCTGCCCGCTGCACTGCAACAGCATAAACCGGATGTCCTGATCCTGGCACTGGGTGGCAACGACGGCCTGCGTGGCCTGCCGCCGGCGGAGCTGCGCGACAACCTTGACCGCATGGTGGAGCTGGCCCGGGCCCGGCGGGCACGGGTGCTGCTGGTGGGCATCGAGCTGCCGCCCAACTACGGCCCGCGCTACACGCGCGAATTTGCCGCTGTCTATGATGAGGTGGCACGTAACCGCAAGCTGCCGCTGGTGCCTTCGCTGATTGCAGGTTTCGGTGCGGACCGCAGCATGTTCCAGCCGGATGCCATCCATCCGATCGCCGCGGCCCAGCCCCGCATGCTGTCGGTAGTGAAACCGGCCTTGCAGCCTTTACTGAAAGATGCCCGATGACCGTCCTGAAAGCCTCCTTCCTCACACCGCTCCTGCTGGTGTCGGCCCTGTCGGGCTGCGCGGTGATGAACGCGCAGGAATGCCGTACCGATTCACCCGAGCAACTGGGTCTGCAGGATGGCAGCAACGGCTACACCCTGGCGCGCCTGCAATCGCGCGTACAGGCTTGCGCCAAATACGGCGTACCGTTCAACGAGCAGGCATGGATGCAGGGCTACCGGCAGGGACTGGCCGAGTTCTGCACCCCGCAAGGCGGCGAGGCGGCCGGCCTGTCCGGGCAACCCTACGTCCCCGGCACCTGCCCGGCGGCCAGCGAGCCGGATTTCCTGGCCGCCTACCGGCCGGCTTACCGGCTCTACCGGGTGCAAAGCTGCTACAACCGCTGGCGCGGCGGCTGGGGCTGGGGCTGGGGTTCGCCGTGGGGCTGGGGCGGCCCGCCGCCGGCCTTCGGCTGCTGACACAGCGTGCGTTTTTTCACACCGGCGGCTTTTCCCGGCTGCCCTAGGAAAAATCCCAAACTTTGACCGGCACACTCCTGCCATCGACACCACTGATGCAGGAGCTGCCTGATGAAATCCGTTCTGATCGCCCTGATGCTCGGCCTGACTGCCACCTCTGCCATGGCTTCGTCCTGGGGGGTGCGCCACGAAATCCGCGAAGGCATCCATGAAGTCGAGCGCGCCAAGCGCGAAGGTGCACGCGAAGTCTTGCAGGAACGCCGCGAGGCAACCCGCAATTACCTTGAGGCCGACACCCCGCGCGAAAAGCGCCGCGCCATCCGTCAGGGCATCCGCGAGGTCAATCAGGCCAAGGCCCGGGCCTACCGGGACGTGATGCAGGAAAAACGCGAGGCCCGCCGCGAAATCGCCCGCGAATACTATCGCGCCCGCTGACCGGAGCCTGCACATGACACCGATCCGCTCTGTCTTTGCTGCGGGCTGGGTTGCTACCCTGGGGCTGGCCGCCAGCCCTGCGGCCCTGGCCGGTAAGCCGGTCATGCCGGCAGGCACCAGCCTTTTTGCATCACCCGCAGCGGGTCTTGTCCCGGCTGCCACATCACTCCAGCCGGTGGCCGCCCACGGCAGTGACCTGCGCGCCCGGCGCATCGGCGCCTATTCCGGTGCCATGCAATGGTGCAGCACGTTGCAACCGGCACGCGCCGCCCGTTACCGGCTGGCCGGCCAGCATGCCCGGAATGCCATGCACCTGTTGCCCGGCCACCAGCAGCGACTGGCACACGAGACACGCGACCACACCCGCCGCAGCGGACGCTTCATGGGTGCCCGGCTGGATTATCGCCAGTGCCAGCAACTGGAACGCAGCACCCGTCCGTGGTGAGCTCCGGCACGCTCAGACGCGCCGTCAGCAGAGCACCGTCACGTTGCAGACAGTAGTCTCCGCCCATGCGGCGCATGATCTGGCGGCTGATGGCAAGGCCAAACCCGTAGCCGCCACTGGCACGCCGCACCGGCGCTCCCGCAGCAAACGCTGCCAGTGCTGCGTCAATACCGGCCTGCGCCGCTTCGGTCATGACATTGCTGACCGCCACGACAATCTGCCCGGCTTCCCGCGTCAGCCGGATCTGCAGGCAGGCACCGGGCGCCAGATGGCGGGTGGCGTTGTCGATGGCATTGCCCACGGCCCGGCTGAAGTATTCAGGATCGACCAGCGCCATGCAGTCCGTTTCCAGCCCGCTGTCCGCCGTCATGCCGCCCTGCCCTTCCAGCATCAGTGCGGTTTCAAACCAGCGCTGGCACACGATGGCGCTGACTGACGCCGGTTGCAGGCGCAGGGCCAGCACCCGGTCCGGGTCGGCCAGACTGGCGTACTCCTGCAAGCGGGTAGCCAGGTCACGCATGGCATCGGTTTTTTGCCGTGCCATCGCCAGGTAGCGGTTGCGCCGGGCCGGATCGTCCTCGCCTTCGGCCAGCTCCAGATAACCCAGCAGGCCGGTCAGCGGACTGCGCAGGTCGTGCGACACCGCCGTCACCATTTCGCTGCGCTGCCGGGCCAGCCGGGCCTCGGCCTCGGCCTTGTCCCGCGACAGCGCCGCCATGCGGTTGACGCTGGTTTCCAGGCTCGCCAGTTCGTCCTGCCCGCGTACCGGCAATTCCACGTCCTGGCCGGTTCCCGGCAGCTTGTCCAGCGACGAGGAAATGCGGTTGAGCCGGCGGATCGAGCGGCGCATGACCGAGGCCAGTACGGTCAGGCCCACGGCGGTTGCCAGCAGCACTTCCAGCGCTACCAGCAGGTTGAAACGGTCCAGCAGCAAACGGATCGCCGGTGCCGCACCCCGGTTGGGCCGGTCGACCACCACCCAGCTGCCCCGGCCGAAATCGCTGCGGAAGGCCCAGTGGGCATTGGCCAGCCCCTGGATCGACAGCAACAGCGACTTGCCCGGACGCGCCCGCGGCGTGCAGCCGGCCAGACAGACAGAATCCGGACTGTAAACCGACACTTCGACCGATTCGAACGGCGCCAGGTCGGCAGTGATCTTTTGCGCCAGCTGCCGGGCCTGCGGCGGGGTCAGCCCGGCCGGCAGGCGTTCGACTTCGTCCTTGAGCGCGGCGTACTGCTCCAGCCAGCGTGTGCCTGATTCCACGATCTGCTGCTGGATGGCGCTGGTCCATGGTGACATCAGCTGGTGCAGCAACGCGAAGCTGGCCAGCCCGGCCGCCACCGAAACCGTCAGCAGGGCAAAAAACCTGCCCAGCAGCGAATGCAGCAGCCAGCGTTTCATGTCGTGCTCCGCAGGCGGTAGCCAAAGCCCCAGACCGTTTCGACCAGACCGGCCCCGCCTGCCGCTCCCAGCTTGTGCCGCAGGTTGGAGATGTGCGCCATGATGGTCTTGTCCGCCACCGGGTCATGATTGTCCCAGGCGCCCTGGTGCAGTTCCTCGAGGCTGAACACCCGTTCCGGCCGGCGCACCAGCAGTGCGAGCAGGCGGAATTCGCGCTCGGTCAGCGTGACCGGCTGGCCTGCCACCCGGACCCGGCAGGTGTCCAGATCGACTTGCAGGACTCCCGCCCGCAGGCATTGCGGATTGTCCGGCACCGCAGCAGCCGGAGCAAAGCGGTTGACCCGGCGCAGCTGCGCCGTGATGCGGGCCACCAGTTCGGCCGAGGAAAACGGCTTGACCAGATAATCGTCTCCCCCGGCCATCAGCCCGGCCACCTTGTCGGCCTCGCGCCCCAGCGCCGACAGGAACAGGATCGGCAGTACGGCAGCCCGTTCACGCAACTGCCGGCATACCTCAAGACCGTCAGGGCCGGGCATGTTGACATCCAGCACCAGCAGGTCGACGTGCTGCCGGGCCAGCAGGTCCAGTGCCGCCACACCGTCCGCCACGCAGGTCACGGCAAAGCCGTGCCGCTGCAACAGCAGGCCGAGCACGTCGCGGATATCACTGTCGTCATCGACAACCAGAATGTGGTTCATGGCGGTTTGCTACACGGTTGCACATCCTGTCAGTCTAACCAGGGCACCCGGGCAGAGGTCCGGGACAGGCTGTGGCGTTTTTCTCTTGCCAGAACGGAAGTCTCCGGTGCGACCAGGGCCGGAAAAACGTGCGAAATACCGGGCATGCCACCGGTCAGGCAAGCGCTGGCCAGCCAGTTCCGCTACCCACGCGAACGCTGCCAGCGCCGGCTGGTCGTGCCGGTTCCGCACGCCAGGAAACCGGACCCAGGCCTCTGGTGCACCAGCCGCACAGCCCTGCGGGAGCCTTCCTTGCCTTGCCCGTCAGGAGCGCAGCCCCCGTGCAGGGGCACGGCACAACCGGTCATTCAGCCGCGCGGGCGATGACGGCGCACATACAGCGTCTTGCGTACCCGCGAAACCGTTTCACCGGCTTCGTTGACGATATCGACGGTGAATTCCGGCAGATGGCGCTCACCGTGGGCCGTGGCCTGGCGGATGGCTTCCACCTGCTCTGGCGAAAGGCGAAAGCGGGCCTGCAAGCGGCCGGTACCAGGCCTGATGAATTCGATCGAAGCGGCCTTGTCCCAGACGTTGTATTCCGGCCCCAACAGCTGCATGAGCATCAGCATGTAAAACGGGTCGGTCATGGCGTACAGGCTGCCGCCAAAATGGACGCCGCGCGCGTTGCGGTTGAACCAGCGCAGCCGCAGGCCGACATCGACTTCGTGCCAGTCAGGTGCGATGCGCTGGATACGGATGCCGGCGCCGGCAAACGGCGGCCACAGGTTCATGACGAGTCTGGCCACCCGCGGAGTCATTTTCATGAAAGCAAACGATCGTTTGAAAACCGGCATTATCCTGAAGGCATGACCGGCGTCAATCGGCCGCTAGCTGCGCTGGCGTACGCGCTCGAACAGGCAGATGGCGGCAGCGGCGGCCACGTTCAGCGATTCGGCCACGCCAGGCATGGGAATGATGACCCGGTCCGGCGCGCAGTCGAGCACGGCGGCATTGACGCCCGCGCCCTCGTTGCCGAACACGAATGCCACGTCCCCGGTCAGGTCCAGCGACCAGAGCGGTACGCTGCCTTCCAGATGGGTGACCACCTTGCGGCCGGAAAAAGCCTGCAACACGGCCGGCAGCACGGCGCGCTCGTGCAGGTCGAGGGCAAACTGGGCGCCCATGCCGGCACGCAACGCCTTGCCGGACCACACATCGGCACAGCCCGCCGACAGATAGACCCGGCGCACGTCGGCGGCGGCAGCCGTGCGCAGCAGCGTGCCCAGATTGCCGGGGTCCTGCACGTCATCGAGCAGCAGGACTGAACCGCCGTGATACGGTGCCGGAACGGGAATGGGGGCCAGTGCGATGACCTCGGCCGGCGAGGCCAGTTCACTGGCCTTGCCAAGCAGGGCAGCGGGCACGACGGCCACCGGTGTATCCGCTGACAGGCGGGCCAGCAAGGCCGTCACTTCGGGATGAGCCAGCGCATCTTCGCGCACGAACAGCTGGTCCAGGCGCGGCTGGCGGGCCAGCCAGGCATCGACGAGATGCAGTCCTTCCAGCACCAGGAGGCCGGACTTGCGGCGCTCTGCCGGCCGGGAGGCCAGCCGGACCAGGGATTTCAGCGTGTCGTTTTGGGCAGAGGTCAGGTATTTCATGGCGCGCGAGTGTAGCACGCGCGCCGCTGGCTACAGCGGCAGCGCCGCCACGGCCGCCTTGACGCGGGCATAGGCCTGGTCGTCCACGCCGGCACCCCGGGTCTGGTTATCCACCAGCATGACTCCGGCCAGCCGTCCCTGGCGGAACACCGACACCAGCACGAAGCCCTGCGGAGCCAGCAAGGGCCACAGGGGATGCGGGTAGCGCTCCATCAGCAGCGGCACCTGCCCGGCACTGGCCCGGAATGCCTGCGGCTTGGTGGTGAACGTGGCAAAGAACCCCGGCGCCAGCGGGTCGATCGACTGCTGGACCAGCGCATCACCGACATCCACGCCGATGTGATAGCGGCTGACCAGCTGGCCGTTGCCGGCATCCAGCTGGAAGAACATCACCCGGTCCACCCCGGCCGTGCTGGCGACACGCCGCACGGCCTGCGACAGCGCCAGGTTGTAGCGCGCCACTTCACCGCCGTCGTCCGACTGCCAGTCCAGCTCCAGAAAATCGTTTTCCGACACCAGCGGTGCCTCGGCAATCAGCGGCAGCACCCGGGCCGGGTCGGCATAGGCGCGGGTATACGGCACCCGCGCCAGCGACAGTGCGGCGTTGATGACGCTGCGCCAGATGGTGTCTTCCGGCTGCGTCACCAGCCCGGACACGGCCCGCAGGTGACTTTGCACTTCCTGCGTCCACCAGCCGGCAGCCAGATGATTGGCCGTATGGATGGCATGCCGCAGCAGAAGGCGCTGGCGCGACAGTTCGAGGTCCTGCCCCAGCAGCAGGTCGAGGATCTTGCCCGGCATGCCGGTGGCGCCGAGGATGTCACGCACGAACAACGGATACTGTTCGCCCAGCGCCCGCAGGGCTGCCCGCTCGACATCGCCTTCCAGCTCGACGTCGTTGTCAATGGCGTAAAAGGCCAGCGGCACGTTGTAGAGCAAGGCCGCGGTAAAATATTCCTCCACCCGGTACTCGTCGATCATCGACAGCCAGTCCTTCACCAGCAGGGCAGCCATGCGCGCCCGCGCCAGCAGGGCTGCCACGGTACGCTTGCGCCGTGCCACCATGCCCGGGTGGGTATCAATCGACGGCATCTGGCCGAACGAGGTAAAGAACGGATCCACCCCGATCAGCATCAGTGCATGTTCCACGCACAGGGTGTCCGACAGCTTGCGCCCCCGTTCGATCTGCCCGACCGCACGCATCAGCTGGAATACCAGCAAGGGATCATGCAAAACGGCATTGGCCAGATCGGATGCATTGAGCCGTTCGCGGTCTGCTTCGGAAAAGGCAAACAGTCGCTGGACCGTAAATCCCATGACGGGCCAGGTTTTGCCGGCGAAATGTTCTAGCTCGCGTCGATTCATCGTGCGGATATCCAATACTGCAGTTGCGATTGCATGACGTCGTCCAGCCCGGCCTGCCGGACCGGGGGTACACCGTCGATGCCAAAGGTATTGCTGACCAGCCAGGCGCCGGGAGCCGCCTCGGTCTGGAATTTCTGCCAGACCCGCGGCATGGGAACGGGCGACAGATAGACATAGATCACGTCAAACGCCTGCCAGTCCTGACGCCAGATGTCGCCGTAGCGGATGCAGGCAGAAGAATTGGCGGCCCGCAACCTGGCAATCAGCCAGGTCAGCCAAGAGCCTTCAACCCCGGTGACATGCAAGTCCGGCCGCAGTCGTGCCAGCGGCACGACAACACTGCCGATGCCGCATCCCATGTCTGCCACCCGCGCACCGGCCGGCAGTTCGGCTGCCAACCGGGCTACGGCAGCCTTGCTGGACAGGAACAGCGGTACACGCTCGCCAATGGCATGGCGCGACAGGGCAAACAGCAACAAGGCGGCGGCACCAAACCACCAGCCCGGCACATCCAGCGACAGCAGTCCTACCAGCGCCGGCCAGAAACCGGCATACACGAAAAGCAGCCAGCCACGCGCACCCAGTATCAACGCCAGCCCCAGGGTCATCGGCATGGCCAGCCATACCGGTGCCAGCAGCAAGCCCTGCGAAATCGCCATTGTCATGACGAGGGAGAGCGGCAGCGACCACAGGTGCCGCGCCGGGCGCAACCTGCCGGATCTAGCGGTTGGCCGCTGCGGTGTCGGGTTCGCCATTGGCAGTGGTTCCTTCCGGTGGATGTTCACCCAGGATCTGCTCTTCGCTTTGTTTGTTCAGCACCACGATTGCTATCCGGCGGTTGATCGGATTGACCGCGTTCTGCTTGTCCAAGGGATTGGCCGACCCCAGGCCGACCACGCGCAGGATTTTCTGGTCCTGCATGCCGCCAGCCAGCAGTTCGCGGCGGGCGGCGTTGGCCCGGTCGGCTGACAGGTCCCAGTTGGAATAGCCACGTTCGCCACCGGCATAAGGTGTGGCATCGGTATGGCCGGAAACCGACAGGCGATTGGGCACGTCATTAAACATCTTGCCCAACTCATGCAGGATGTCCTTGGTATGCGGCAGCAGGTTGGCGCTACCCGAATCGAACATCGGCCGGTTCTTTTCGTCGACGATCTGGACTTTCAGGCCCTCGGGCGTCATTTCCAGCAACAGCTGGTTCTTGTACTTGCGCAGCACCGGATTGGATTCGATCGCCATCGAGATGCGCTGCTGCAGTTTCGACAGGACCTGCCGCTCGCGTTGCCGCTCTTCGTTCATGTAAGTACGCTTGACCTGGCCCGCAGAACGGGTCAGGTCCTGCCCGCCGCCCTTGATCGCGCTGGTGGCATCACCCGATCCGTCACCGCCGGACAGCGCTACTTTCAGGGGGGTCTTGAAGTACTCTGAAATCCCTGCCAGCGTGCCCTGGGAAACAGAGGACAGCAGCCACATCAGCAGGAAGAACGCCATCATGGCGGTCACGAAGTCGGCATAAGCGATCTTCCACGCGCCGCCGTGATGGCCTCCGTGACCTTTCTTGATGCGTTTGACAATTATCGGACGTTGGGACTCGTCGGCCATGCGGCCTCCCTGCAAAAAGGCGGACAGGCAGAATTACCGGCCTGTCCGTCAGTCAGGCAAAAATCAGCGGTTCTTGGCACTCTTGACGTGCTCTTCCAGCTCGAGGAAGCCCGGACGATCCGCTCCGTACAGCGCCTTGCGGCCGAATTCGACAGCTACCTGCGGAGCGTAGCCGTTGAGCGAAGCCAGCAGCGTCACCTTGATGGTGGTCAGCACGCGGGTCACGTCGTTGACCTTGTATTCCAGCCGGTTGGACAACGGAGCAATGAAACCGTACGACAGCAGGATACCGAGGAAAGTACCGACCAGTGCTGCGGCAATCAGCTTGCCGAGTTCGGCAGGAGGAATGCCGACCGATTCCATGGTGTGCACTACCCCCATCACGGCCGCCACGATACCGAATGCCGGCAGCCCGTCGGCCATCTTGGCCAGTGCCCCGACCGGTACCGAACCTTCGTGGTGGTGGGTTTCGATTTCGATATCCATCAGGTTTTCGATCTCGAACGGATTGAGGTTGCCCCCCACCATCAGGCGCAGGTAATCGCAGATGAAGTCGATCACGTGATGGTCGTTAACAATGACCGGATACTTGGAAAAGATCGGGCTTTCCTGCGGAGCATCGACATCGGCCTCGATCGACATCAGGCCTTCCTTGCGCACCTTGGTCAGCACTTCAAACAACAGGGCAAACAGCTCCATGTAGAGCGCCTTGTTGTATTTGTCGCCCTTGAAGAGCTGCGGCAGGGCCTTCATGGTGGCGCGCAAGGGCGCTCCACCGTTGGCGGCCAGAAAAGCCCCGGTACCTGCGCCGAAAATGATCACCAGTTCATTAGGTTGAAGCAGGGCAGCAACGTGCCCGCCAGCCATCATGAAACCGCCGATCACGCTACCGAGTACGAGGATGTAGCCGATGATGACAAACATGCAGAAATCCCGTTGATTTCGAGAGGAAAGCCCCACCCGGCGCACCGGATGGACAAACACTTGCGCTATATCGGCCAGACGGCGGAAAACCTGCGGAATTTGTCGGATTTCCCGATACGGACTTTTGTCACAAACACCCCGCCGCCGGCCAGAACACGAATAAGGCGGCTCGGATATTACCAGAGCCGCCCTGCCCCAAAAATATGTTGCCCGGCTAATGTTGTCCGGGCACGGCAGAAAATTCAGTCAATCAGCCCGCGTTCCCGTAATACCGACTCCGTTTCGGCCACGCACTGCACCGCAACTTCCAGCATGGCATCCACTTCATCACGATTGATGACAAGCGGAGGGGCAGCCACCATGTGGTCGCCACAGGCACGCATGATCAGGTTGTGCCGGAAAAACACGTCCCGGCACAGCAGCCCCACTTCGCCCCAGTTCGGAAACAGCCGTCGCAATTCCTTGTCCTGCACCCAGGTAAACCCCTGGATCAGCCCGACACCGCGAATGTCCGCCAGATGGGCAAATCCTCCGAACGCCTCGCGCCAGCGTTGCTGCATGTACGGTCCGGTATCCTGCCGGACCCGCTCCACCACGCCCTCGTCGCGCAAGGCCCGTACATTGGCCGCAGCCACGGCTGCACATGCCGGATGGCCGGAATAGGTAAACCCGTGGTTGAAATCCCCGCCGGCCTTGATCACCTGCGCCACTTCATCGCCCACCACCACGCCGCCGATCGGCAGATACCCTGACGACAAGCCCTTGGCCACGGTAAAGAGATCCGGCCGGATGCCGTACAGCTGGTGCCCGAACCACTCCCCCGTGCGGCCGAAACCGCAGATCACCTCGTCGGCCACCAGCAATACGTCATGACGGCGGCAGATGCGCTCGACTTCCGGCCAGTAGCTGGCTGGCGGAATGATGACGCCACCGGCCCCCTGGATCGGCTCCCCCACAAAGGCCGCCACCCGGTCGGCTCCGGTTTCGAGGATTTTTTCCTCGACCCAGCGCGCAGCCCGCAGGCCGAACGCCTCTTCTGTTTCACCGTCCAGACCATGCTTCAGGAACCACGGCTGCTCAACATGCACGACATCGGCCACCGGCAGGTCACCCTGCGCATGCATTGCCGGCATGCCCCCCAGACTCGCACCACCGAGGGTCGAGCCGTGGTAACCATTCCAGCGCCCGATCAGCACCTTCTTCTGCGGCTGCCCCTTCAGGGCCCAGTAATGGCGCACCATGCGCATCATGGTGTCGACCGCCTCCGAGCCGGAATTGGTATAGAACACATGACTGAAGCCGGGCGGCGCTACCTCGGCCACCAGGGCAGACAGCTCGGCCACCCGTGGATGGGTGGTCTTGAAGAAAGTGTTGTAGTACGGCAGCTCGCACAGCTGTGCATACGCCGCCTCGGCCAGGTCACGCCGGCCATAGCCCAGGTTGACACACCACAACCCGGCCATGCCGTCGATCAGCCGCACGCCGTCCGAATCCCAGACATGAATGCCCTCCCCCCTGACCATCACCCGGCTGCCCTGCCGGTTCAGTGCCTCCATGTCGGAAAAGGGATGCAGATGATGGGCGGCATCCAGCTCGCGGTAATGCTCGGTACGGCGCGGATCGGCAGTCATGATCGGAAACTCCGGACAAAAACCTAGACGTGCAGCAACAGATACTTGCGCTCCCACGGGCTGATCACCCGGAAATACTCGGCAAATTCGCGCTCTTTCATGGCGATGTACATCTCGACAAAGCGCGGCCCCAGGACTTCGGCCACCGGCCGGCATTGCCGCAACCGGTCCAGCGCATCCTCGGTGCCATGCGGAAACTCCGACGGCCGGTCGTAGGCATTGGAACTCAGCGGAGCACGCGGCTCGATGGCATCCACCATGCCCAGATAACCGCAGGCCAGCGAAGCGGCCATGGCGATGTACGGATTGCAGTCCACGCCGGGTACCCGGTTTTCGATCCGGCGGGCCGCCGGCCCGGAATGCGGCACACGCAGCCCCACCGTGCGGTTGTCATACCCCCACTCGACATTGGTCGGCGCAGCGGTATACGGCGTCAGCCGCCGGTAACTGTTCACGTACGGCGCAAAAAACGGCATGACATGCGGCAGGTAACGCTGCAAGCCGCCGATGAAATGGAAAAATGCCGGAGTGGCCGATCCGTCCGCGGCAGAAAACAGGTTGTGCCCGTCCTGGTGCGATACCACGCTCTGGTGCATGTGCATGGCGCTGCCGGGCTCGCTTTCCATCGGCTTGGCCATGAACGTGGCGTACATCTGGTGCCGCAAGGCCGCCTCGCGCACGGTGCGCTTGAACAGGAACACCTGGTCGGCCAGATCGATCGGATTGCCATGACCGAAATTGATCTCCATCTGCGCCGTGCCGATCTCGTGCACCAGCGTATCCACCTCCAGCTGCTGGGCGTGGCAGTAGTCGTAGATGTCCTCGAATACCGGGTCAAATTCATTGACTGCATCAATGGAATAGGAGCGCCTGCCGAATTCGGCGCGTCCGGCCCGCCCGACCGGCGGCTGGACGGGAATGTCCGGATTCGGGTTGGGTGACAGCAGGTAGAACTCCATTTCCGGCGCCAGCACCGGCACCCAGCCGCGCTCGGTGTAGAGGTCCAGCACCCGGCGCAGCACGGCCCGTGGCGAGGTTTCCACGGGGGTACCGTCAGAACGGAAGCAGTCATAGATCAGCTGGGCCGTCGGATCGGTCGCCCACGGCACGAAGCGGATGCTGGCCGGGTCCGGCCGCAGCAGCATGTCCGGATCGGTCAGGTCGAGATAGTTGTCTGCCGGATAGTCGCCGGTCACGGTCTGGATCAGCACCGCCTCCGGCAACCGCATGTCGGGCTCGCTCAGGAACTTGTCCTTGGGGATGATCTTGCCGCGCGCCACGCCGGTCATGTCCGGCACGATGCACTCCACCTCGGTGATGCGGTGTTCCCTCAGCCAGCTGCTGATGTCGTTGCTCATGCTTCCCTCTCTCGTGCAGGCCCTGCGAAGGGCGGTGCGATACGTGTCGCACCGTCTCCTTCCCTGTCGCCGTTCCCTAAACGGAACGGGACAGCATGCGCGCCCGGCAGGCCTCGCCGAACGCACCCAGTATCGCCATCGATACCGGATTTCCGGTACAGCGCCATTCCGGGTGCCACTGCACGGCAAAGGCAAATGCCGGTGCATCCTCAACCCGGAAAGCTTCGATCAGCCCGTCTTCGGCCCGGGCCTCGGCCACCAGCCTAGGAGCCAGCCGTTTCACGCCCTGCTGGTGCACCGAATTGACCATGAACCGCTCCTGCCCCAGCAATCCGGCCAGCCAGCCACCGGCCACCGCCTCTGCCTGGTGCGCCGGTGCATACTGCTCTTCGGGTGTCCCGTCGGGCGGTGCTCGGTGATCCATCTTCCCCGGCTGCTCCTGTACGTGCTGGTACAGCTCGCCACCCAGCGCGACGTTGATTTCCTGAAAACCACGGCAGATACCCAGCAGCGGAATGCCGCGTTCGATGAGTTTCGGAATCAGCGGCAGGTTGGTGGCGTCACGCTCCGGGTCATGCAGGGTGCCGGGCCGACTGGGTTCTCCCAGGTAGTGATGCGGTTCGACATTGGACGGACTGCCGGTCAGCAGCACGCCGTCCACCCGGTCGAGGAGATCATCCAGCCACGCAGGCTCCCCCAGCGCCGGTACCAGCCACGGCATGCCGCCGGCACCATCGGTCACTCCCAGGATGTACTTCTCGCCCACCACCTGATGGGGATACTGCCCCAGCATGCGACGGTCACAGGGAATGGCAATCACGGGACGCATGTACGACTCCTTCAGATCCGGTCTGGTCAATAACCCTGTCAGTTTGCCGGTACTGCCGGCTGGTCGGCCAGTGCTGCCAGCGCCTCTTCGGCCGGCAGCAGCGGATAACCCAGGGCTTCGGCCACCGCTGCACACGTCACCTGTCCACGGCAGATGTTCAGTCCGGCACGCAGATGCGCGTCGCGCTCCAGCGCCGTCACCACGCCCTGACCGGCGAGTGTCAGCACATAAGGCAGCGTGACCTGGGTCAGGGCTTCGGTTGCCGTGCGTGCCACGGCCCCCGGCATGTTGGCCACGCAGTAGTGCACGATGCCGTCCACCACATAAGCCGGTTCCTCATGCGTGGTGGGCCGGCTGGTTTCAAAGCAGCCGCCCTGATCAATCGCCACGTCCACCAGTACGGCCCCCGGCTTCATCAGCGCCAGCTGGCTGCGGTGTACCAGTTTTGGTGCCGCAGCTCCCGGCACCAGCACGGCACCGATCACCAGATCGGCACAGCGCAGCTCGTCCTCGATGTGCTGGGTGTTGGACGCCAAGGTATGGATGCGGCCACTGGTCAGCGTATCGATTTCCTTGAGCCGGGCCAGCGACTTGTCGACCACCGTCACCACGGCCCCCAGTCCGGCTGCCATGCGTGCGGCATTGAAACCGACCACGCCGCCCCCCAGCACCAGCACCCGTGCCGGTGCCACACCGGGTACGCCGCCCAGCAGTACCCCGCGTCCGCCCTGCGCCTTTTCCAGGCAATGGGCGCCGGCCTGCACCGCCATGCGTCCGGCCACTTCGCTCATCGGCGCCAGCAGCGGCAGGCCGCCGTGGGCATCGGTCACCGTTTCGTAGGCAATGGCAATGGCACCGGACTCCAGCAGCAGGCGCGCCTGTCCGGGATCCGGCGCCAGGTGCAGGTAGGTAAACAGCACTTGCCCGGGGCGCAGCAGACGGCATTCCACCGGCTGTGGTTCCTTGACCTTGACGATCATGTCGGCTCCGGCAAACACCTCTGCGGCCGAATCAGCCAGCCTGGCGCCGGCAGCGACATAGGCTGCATCGTCATAGCCGATGCCGGCTCCGGCCTGCCGCTGCACCAGGACCTCGTGGCCCTGGGCGGTCAGCTCCCGCACGCCGGAGGGCAGCAGGCCGACCCGGTACTCGTGGATCTTGATTTCCTTCGGTACGCCGATACGCATTTGCGGAATCTCCACAGGGTAAAAACTGCACCAGATTGTCAGGACACCTGTTTAACAAAATACACAATGACCGCCCGGACTGCCGCCCGCTTTTTTCATACAATCTCTTTATAAATCGGCAACTTGCTTGCTGCCATGCAACAAACCTTTGCTCCATGTCAAAATGACGACATGCTTTTGTCTAAAATCATCAACATGCCAGCCGGTCTTGTGGCGGGCATGACCAACAGGGATACAACAGGATGGACGTCGGACTGCGGCTGAGGGTGGTGCGGGAAAAATTCGGCCTGTCGCAACGGGAGCTGGCCAAACGGGCCGGCGTGACCAACGGCACGATCTCGCTGATCGAGCAGAACCGGGTCAGCCCGTCGATCAGCTCGCTCAAGAAGGTGCTGGAAGGGCTGCCCATGACACTGGGCGACTTTTTCACCTTTGAGGTGGAGCCGCGCCACAAGCAGGTGTTCTACCGGGCCGGCGAACTGCACAACCTTGGCACCGACACCATGCAGCTGTGGCTGGTCGGCGCGGCCCACCCGCGCCGCGACATGACCCTGCTGTCCGAGCACTACGCAGCCGGAGCCGACACTGGCCCGGACATGCTGCAACACGACGGACAGGAAGGTGGACTGGTGATCCGCGGTGAAGTGGAAGTCACGGTCGGCAGCAATATCCAGGTCCTGCGCGCCGGCGATGCCTATTACTTCGACTCGCGGGAACCGCACCGCTTTCGCAATGTCGGCCGCGAAGAGGCGCAGATTGTCAGCGCCAGCACGCCGCCGACCCTGTAAGAGCCGTCAGCCGGCCCGGGCACGATCCGCAGGAAAACCAGACGGCACATTTCCGGAACCCGAACACCACCAGCACGCTTTCCCATGCCGCCCGCCACAGAATGCAGGCGCAGCCACACAGCACAGGAGACACGAAGATGACCACCCTGACCGACTGGCACGCCCGTGCCGCCCGCCTGCAACCGGAAACCCGCGCCTTTGTCGCCGGCCGGTATTGCCATGCCCGCGATGGCCGCACCTTCGATTGCCTCTCCCCCGTGGACGGTCGCTTGCTGGGTAAGGTCGCCTGGTGTGGTGCTGCCGACGTGGACGCTGCCGTACAGGCAGCCCGGCAGGCTTTCGAGCGGGGAGACTGGGCCGGTTTGCCGCCCCGCGAGCGCAAGGCACGGCTGCTGCGGCTGGCCGGCCTGATCGAGCAGCACGCCGAAGAACTGGCCCTGCTGGAAACCCTCGACATGGGCAAGCCCGTCAGCGATGCCCTGGCGGTCGACATGGCCGGCAGTGCCTACACGTTTGCCTGGTACGCCGAAGCCGTCGACAAATGGAGCGGCGAAGTGGCACCGCTCGACCCGTCCCTGCTGGGACTGGTCACCCGCGAGCCGGTCGGCGTGGTGGCCGCCATCGTGCCGTGGAATTTCCCGCTGCTGATGGCGTCATGGAAAATCGCCCCGGCACTGGCTGCCGGCAACAGCGTCATCCTCAAGCCCAGCGAAAAATCGCCGCTCACCGCCATCCGGCTGGCCGCGCTGGCGGCCGAAGCCGGCCTGCCGGACGGCGTGTTGCAGGTGCTGCCGGGGGCGGGTGACACCGGCCGCCTGCTGGCCGCACACATGGACGTCGACTGCGTGGCCTTCACCGGCTCGACCGCCGTCGGGCGGCAGATTGCCGGCTACGCCGCAGCCAGCAACCTCAAGCGCACCTGGCTGGAGCTGGGCGGCAAATCACCGCAGCTGATCCTCGCGGACTGCCCGGACCTTGAGCAGGCGGCCCGTGCCGTTGCCGGTGGCATCTTCTTCAACCAGGGCGAAATGTGCTCGGCCGGCAGCCGGGTGCTGGTCCACAACAGCCTGAAGGACGCGCTGATCGACGCTGTCCGCACAGCCGCCGGCCGCTGGTTGCCGGGCGATCCGCTTGACCCGGCCACGCGCATGGGCGCCATCGTCGACGAGCAGCAGTTCCGGAAAGTGCAGGACTATCTCGACAGCGGACGCCGCGAAGCCAGCCTGCTGTTCGGCGGCGATGTTGCCAGCCCGGTGCCCGGCGGCTGGTATGTCAATCCGACAGCCTTTCTGGCCACTCCAGGCTGCCGCATCGAGCGTGAGGAAATCTTCGGCCCGGTACTGACGCTGATCGGTTTTGACGATCCGGACGACGCCATCCGCATCGCCAACGACAGCATCTACGGCCTGGCCGCCGCCGTCTGGACCAGCAGCCTGTCCAGCGCCCACCGGGTGTCCCGCGCCTTGCGCGCCGGCACGGTCTGGGTCAACTGCTATGACGAAGGCGGTGACATGAACCTGCCGTTTGGCGGCTTCCGGCAGTCGGGCAACGGGCGGGACAAATCACTGCACGCCCTCGACAAGTACACCGAACTCAAAACCACCCTGATCAAACCCTGACGCCCTGCAACCCGGCACGTCCGTCCGGAGTCATACTGTTGCAGCCTGCTTCTGGAGATACCCTCATGAAACGCCTGTTACCCGCCCTTGCCGCCCTGAGCCTGCTGCTGGCACCGGTCACATCAGCCCTCGCCGCCGGCCAGCCGCTGCTGATCGACGTCCGCACCCCCGCCGAATACGAAGCCGGTCACCTGCCCGGCGCCGCGCTCGCGCCGGTTGACCGGATTGCCCGCGACATCGTCCGGCTGGCACCGGACAAGGACACGCCGATTACCCTGTACTGCCGCAGTGGCCGGCGCTCGGAAGCCGCGCGGCAGACCCTGCTCGGCATGGGCTACACCCGGGTCACCAATGCCGGAGGCTATGAAGAGCTGAAGCAGAAATCCGCGACCAGGCCTTGACCCATTATTTCGTTTTCAGCTAAATTAGTAAAATGAAAAACAACCTGAGTTCGGTACTGGCTCCCCATGCAGCAGATGCCACACGCTTCCTCAAGGCCCTGGGCCATGAGGCGCGGCTTCTTATCCTCTGCCGGCTGCTTGACGGTGAAACCAGTGCCGGCGAACTGTGGCAGGACTCCAGCCTGAGCCAGTCGGCTTTTTCACAGCATCTGGCCGTGCTGCGCGAAGAAGGGCTGATTACTTCGCGCAAGGAAGCACAGATGGTGTACTACCGGCTGGCCAGCGTGGATGTCATCGACCTGCTGCAATTGCTACGGCGCATGTTCTGCCCGGCCTGAGCACCGGAATTTCCGCTTTTTCACGCCCTTTATTTCGTTTTTTTCTAATTAAGGAGAATCAATAATGGCTATCGGATCCTACAAGGAACTGACCCAGACCGTATCCGGCGAGCTGGCCCAGCTGCGCCAGAGCCAGTCCGACGTAATGACGGCTTTCGGCCAGCTGGCCCAGGCAGCCAACAAGCCTGGCGTGCTGGACAAGAAAGCCAAGGAATTTGTCGCGCTCGGCATCGCCGTGGCCGGCCGCTGCGATGACTGCATCGGTTTTCATGTCAAGGCTCTGGTCCAGCTGGGCGCCACCCGCGCCGAAATCGAGGAAGTGCTGGCCGTTGCGGTCTACATGGGCGGCGGTCCGTCGCTGATGTACTCGACCCACGCACTCAAGGCTTTCGAGGAGTTCTCGGCCTGATGCCGGCTGGCGCGCTGAGCCGGCTCACGGTAAGCTCGCGTCCAACCTGATTCACCGCAACGGGCTGCCCACGGCAGCCCGTTCGCCTTTGCCCGGAAACCGGCCGATGCTTTCTTACCGCCACGCCTTTCATGCCGGCAACCACGCCGACGTCCTCAAACACACGGTCGAGCTGCTGCTGCTCGATTACCTGAACCAGAAGGACAAGCCTTACTGGTACATCGACACGCACGCCGGAGCCGGCTGCTACCGGCTGGACGAAGGCTATGCCAGCAAGAATGCCGAATTCAACACCGGCATCGGTCCGCTGTGGCAGCGCGACGACCTGCCCGAACCGCTGGCTCGCTATGTTGAGCTGGTGCGCGGCCTGAATCCGGACGGCGAACTGCGCTTCTACCCCGGCTCACCGTTTGTCGCAGCCCGGGCCATCCGCCGGGACGACAAGCTGCGCCTGTTCGAGCTGCATCCGACCGATGGCAACATCCTGACGGAAAATTTCTCCGACGCCGGTCGCCGGGCCCAGGTCACGCTGGCCGACGGGTTTGCCGGACTGAAGTCGGTGCTGCCGCCTCCGCCGCGCCGGGCCCTGGTGCTGATCGATCCGCCCTACGAGGACAAGCGCGACTACCACAAGGTCGAAACGGCGCTGGCCGCTGCCCTGCAACGCTTTCCGGCCGGCCTGTACGCCGTGTGGTATCCCTGCCTGCAACGCGCAGAGGCCAAGGCCTTGCCGCAAGCCCTGCGCCGTCTGGCACCGAACTGGCTGGACGTCAGCCTGCACGTTGAAACACCGGCCCGCGACGGCTTTGGCATGGCAGGCAGCGGCATGTTCATCATCAACCCGCCGTGGACGCTGCCGGACACGCTCAAGTCGCTGATGCCGTGGCTGGTGAAGGCGCTGGGACGCGATGCCGGCGCCGGCTACCGGCTGGACTGGCACATCAACTGAAAGCGGCAACGCTCAGGTCAACAGCAGCCCCAGCCATTCGCGCAAGGCGCGCCGGCTTTCCTGCAAGGCACTCGCGCGGGGCAACCAGGCCAGCCAGCCCTGTTCTTCGTGGCGGGTAAACGCGGTCGGCGCCGGCAACACCGTCAGTCCTTGGCGTTCAAAAGCCCGGATGGCCCGTGGCAAATGCCATGCCTGACTGACCAGGGCGATGCGCTGCACGCCGGCCTGCCGCAACAGGCCGGCACTGAGCCGGGCATTGTCCGCCGTGGTCAGCGAGGCGGACTCGACCCAGCGCGCAGACACCTGCCACTCGGCCAGCGCAGCTGCCATCAGGACCGCTTCCGGCGGGCCACCCAGCGGTGCCCCGCCGGTCACCAGCACGGGCTTGCCCGACTGCCGGGCCAGTCTGGCGGCATAACGCAGGCGCAGCAGGGTGTCGGTACTGACGGTATCCCCGCCGAACTCGACGGCCTGCGGCCGTTTGCCGCCCCCCAGGACCACGATGGCGTCGAAGCGGGCATCCGGCGGCAGGACGGCCACATGCGCCTCCAGCGTCCGGTTGAGCCAGCCCGCCGTCACCGGCAGGGACAGGACGGCCAGCAGCAGGGCCGCCGCCGCCAGTCCGCGATGCGCCAGACGCGGCCAGCGCCACCACATCAGCCAGACCAGCAGCAGCAGCAGCACGATGCCGCCCGGCGGCAGGATCAGGCTGTCCAGCAGGCGACTGGCCAGTACGCGCCAGGAGTCAGGCATGCGGGTCTCCGGATACGACAACGCGCCCGACCGGCGGGCGCGTCAGCAGGGATGGCAGTCTGCGGATTACCAGAACTGGTACCACGGCACGTCACGCGGCTGCCACGGCTTTTTCAGGTAGACGCTGTTGGGGAAGTTGGTTTCCAGCACCCGGCGGGTATCGTCGCGCAGGGTGGTTTTGCCGAGCTTGTCGTAGGCCGTCACCATGATGGCGAAGGATTCTTCGACAAACGGCGAATCCGGGAATTCCTTGATCATGCCCTGGGCACGGTTTGCGGCTGCCAGATAGGCGCTGCGGCGCATGTAATAGCGCGCAACAAAGAGTTCGTGTTCGGCCAGGCCGTCGACGAGGTTCTGCATTTTCACCCGGGCATCCGGGGCATACTTGCTGTCCGGGAAGCGCACGACCAGATCACGGAAAGAGGTAAAGGCCTCGCGCGCGGCCTTTGGATCACGCTCGGCCCGGTCCTGACCGGTGTATTTGGACAGGATGCCGCCGTCTTCGTTGTAGTTGACCAGTCCCTTGAGGTAGTAAACGTAGTCAACGTTCGGGTGCGCCGGGTGCAGCTTGATGAAGCGGTCGGCAGCGGCCAGCGACAAGGCCGGTTCCTGGTCCTTGAAGTGCGCGTAGGCGAGGTCCATCTGCGCCTGCTGGGCATAACGGCCATACGGATAACGCGCTTCGAGCGTTTCGTAGAGCTTGATCGCCCGCGTATAATTTCCACTATTCAGCTCGTCGCGCGCCTCGGAATAGAGTTTTTCGACCGTCCAGCCGCGCGTCTCGTCCGCTGGCTCGGAGGTGGTCGAACACCCGGCAAGCCAAGCCGCCATCAGCATCATTACCGCGATTTTTTTCATGACCGAATCCGTAGCAAAGTTCGACGATTATAACGATATCGTTGACACCCGTGTCCTCACGATTCCCGATACATTGGCCGGCGACCGGCTGGATGCCGCACTGGCGGCCCTGATGCCCGACCAGTCGCGCAGCCGGCTGACCCAGTGGATCAAGGACGGCCACGTGCGCGTGGACGGCAGCACGGTCACCGTACCGCGCAGCAAGACCGTTCTCGGCCAGCAGGTCGAGGTGGACGAACAGCTGTCGCTGGACGAAATGGCCTTTGCCCCGGAAGACATCGAAATTCCGGTGATCTACGAAGACCGGCAGATCCTCGTCGTCAACAAGCCGGCCGGGCTGGTCACACACCCGGGCAACGGCAACTGGTCCGGCACCCTGCTCAACGGCTTGCTGTACCGGGTGCCGGAACTGGCCCACGTCCCGCGCGCCGGCATCGTGCACCGCCTTGACAAGGACACCAGCGGCCTCATGGTGGTGGCCAAGACCGTGGCCGCCCAGCTCGACCTCATCAGGCAGTTGCAGGCCCGTACGGTCAAACGCCATTACCGGGCCATCGCCTGCGGCAACGTGGCCGGTGACATCACCATCGACAAGGCCATCGGCCGCGACCCCAAGACCCGGGTGAAGATGGCCGTGGTGGCCTTTGGCGGCAAACCGGCCATCACGCATGTGCGGCCGCTGGAAATGTTCGAGCACCACACGCTGGTCGAGTGCCGGCTGGAAACCGGCCGCACCCACCAGATCCGCGTGCACATGGCCAGTATCGGCTGCCCGCTGGCCGGTGATCCGCTCTATGGCAACCCGCGGCTGCCGGCCTCACCGGAAGTCCGGGAGGCCATCAACGACTTTGGCCGGCAGGCACTGCACGCCGCCAAACTGGCGCTGATCCATCCGGAAAGCAAAAAGCCGGTCGGCTGGAAAACCCGTCTGCCGCAGGACATGCAGTACCTGCTGTCGGTCATGCGCGACGCCCAGCAGCCGGATGACTGGGATGATGATGAAGAGGACGACCTGACCGGCTGGGAAATCATTTACACGCAGGAGTAACGCCATGCAGAACCTGACTGCCGGCTGGCCGGCTCCTGCCCGCGTCCGCACCCTGATCACGACCCGCGACGGCGGTGTCAGCCTGGCGCCCTACGCCAGCCTGAACCTGGGCCAGCATGTGGGTGACGATCCGGCTGCCGTCGCCGAAAACCGGGCCCGCCTGCGGGCCTGTCTGCCTGCCGAACCATTCTGGCTGAACCAGGTTCACGGCATCGGAGTGCAGGAAGCCTGTGCAGACGCACCGGACGTCCCTCCCGATGCCGATGCCGGCTTCACGCGCCAGCCTGGCGTGGTATGCGCCGTCATGACGGCAGACTGCCTGCCCGTGCTGCTGACCGACCGGTCCGGCAGTGTCGTGGCCGCCGCCCATGCCGGCTGGCGCGGGCTGTGCAACGGCATCATCGAAGCCACCATTGCCCGGATGGCCGTGCCGGCCAGTGACATTCTGGCGTGGCTCGGAGCGGCCATCGGACCGGATGCGTTCGAGGTCGGGCCGGAAGTCCGGGCAGCCTTCATGGCACATGACCCGACGGCAGCCAGCGCCTTTGCCGCCATTCCGGACGGCAAGTATCTGGCGGACATCTACCTGCTGGCACGCCAGCGCCTGAATGCCTGCGGTGTCACCGAAGTGCATGGCGGCGATGCCTGTACCGTGACCGAGCGTGAGCGTTATTTTTCCTACCGCCGTGACGGTCGCACCGGGCGGATGGCATCGCTGATCTGGCTGGCCGACTGACATGGATGCCATCGTGCAGCAAGCCATGGCCAGATGGCCGGACGTACCCGATGTCTATGGCTGGCTGGCGCGCGATGGCCGGGGCCGCTGGCTGATCCGGGGTGAACGGCTGGAGCACGCAGCCACGCTGGAATTCATCCTGCGCAATTACCAGCCGGACGAACGCGGCGCCTGGTTTTTCCAGAACGGGCCGCAGCGGGTATTCGTCAGTCTGGCAACCGCCCCTCTGACCTGCAGGCTGATGCCGGACGGACGCGTTAGTACCGGCACTCCGGCAGATTTCCAGCCACGGCAAGCGTTCCTGACACCTGACGGCGATTGCTACCTGCTGGCCGCCACTGCCCATGCAGCCTTGCTGGACGGAGCCGATCTGGCTGCGGTTTCCTTCATCAATGCGCAAGGCCGACTGGCGACCGATGCCGACTGGGAACATGGTCCCGGCCCCGGCTGGCAATTGCGGGCCGGGCGCTTTTGCCTGCCCTTGCAGACCGTGTCCCAGGAGGCCATTCCCATGCAATGCGGGTTTCTGCGCCAGCCATACCCCTGATGCCCAGATCGGTATTGCCGCTGTCCGCACGGGCAGGTTACTATCGCGTCGCAGCGTTTCAAGCAGGTCTTCCAGTCTGTTTCTGTCTTCTCCCCTCTCGCAGGGAAGCAAGTTTCAGTCGCACTCGTCGCACGCTTGATTCGGTTCCCCATTTGGGCTGCGAAGCGGCAGGCGCCAGCTTTTCCTACCGTTTTCCGGTAACAGGCACGCCTGCCAGATTGTGTGATTGTTCAGGACTTCCGACTCATGACGACTCAGACCGGCACGGTAAAATGGTTCAACGAAACCAAGGGTTTCGGATTCATTTCTCCCGACGCAGGCGGCGATGATCTCTTCGCTCACTTCACCGAAATCCAAACCAAGGGCTTCCGTACCCTGGCCGAAGGCGAACGCGTGACTTTCGAGACCAAGATGGGTCCGAAAGGCGTAGCAGCTGCCAACATCCAGAAAGCCTGATCCGCTTTCCTGGCAGCATAAAGCCGCAGCAAGAAGGCTGCGGCTTTTTTGCGTCCGCCTTCCTGGGTCCGCCGTTTCGGCTGGTTACTTGGCTCTCCCCGCTTCCAAGGCTTCGCAGGCAACCTGCCTGACATTTTCGCAACAAGCAGGCCTGGCCTTTCTTCTCGCGGCCGGAAATCCACACACGCCGCGGCCCCTGCCAGAGCCGCAATGCGGCGATCAAGATCAATCCGGCTCAGGACATGCACGCCCTACCAGCAAAAAGCCAATAAAAAACGCTGCCTTGAAACAAGGCAGCGTCAGTCAGGCAACCGCAGCAGTCAGCCACCGCGTCAGTGCGAGGCCACGCGATAGCGTTTTTCCAGCGCTGCGATCCCCCACGCCATCAGCATGGTCAGGGCCAGATACATGAACGAGATGGTCAGGTACGGCTCCCAGTAGCGCGAGTACACGCCTGCCACGGTCCGGGCAGCAAAAGCCAGTTCTGCAAGGCCAATGGCCGATACCAGCGAGCTGTCCTTGAGCAGCATGATGGCTTCGTTGCCAAGCGGCGGCAGCATGCGGCGGAATGCCTGCGGCACCACAACGAACCTCATCGCCTGGCCATAACTCATTCCCAGCGAACGGGCAGCTTCCATCTGCCCCTTGTCGATCGACAGGATGCCGGCCCGGAAAATCTCGGTGATATAGGCACCGGCGTTCAGGGTCAGGGCCAGCAGGCCGGAAAAGAATGCGCCATAGTTCTGGCGGATTTCCCGCGCCAGATCACCGCTGATCAGGATACCGTCAACCGGATGAACCAGGGTCGGCATCAGTGCGAAGTGCACCAGCAGGATCTGCACAAAGAGCGGTGTACCGCGAAAGAAGGTCACATACGCTGTAGCCGGCCATTTGACGCAATAGCGCAGAAGATATTTGCCCATGCCGTGGCGTGCATCGGCCAGCCGGGCCATCCCCATGAAAAGGCCGATCAGGGTTCCCAGCACCACGGCAATCACCGTAATGCCCAGTGTCATTTTTACGCCGTCGATAAACAACGGGGCGTATTCAACGATCATCGAAAACCGGAAGTCCATACTACTCCCTCTTCTCCCGGATATTCCAAAGTGATGCCCGTCCGCAGACAGGCATCACGCGAGTTGCCAGACTTACTGCTGCTTGGCACCAAACCACTTGGCGTAGATCTGGTCGTAGGTACCATCAGCCTTGATGGCTGCCAGCCCCTTGTTGATCTGCTCCTGCAAGGCCTGGTTGCCCTTCTTCACGGCAATGCCATAGTACTCCGGTGCAAAGCTTTCGGTATCTTCAACCGACACCAGACCCTTGTCACCATTATTGGAGAGGTAGTTCACCACCACGCCGTTATCGGCCACCACAGCGTCCACACCACCGTTTTCCAGCTCCTTCAGGGCCAGCGGAGTGCTTTCAAAACGCTTGATGTCCGGGCTGCTCTTTCCCAGCAGTTTCTGGGTGACTTCATCGCCGGTCGTACCGGTCTGGACGGCAACTTTCTTGCCCTTCAGGTCGGCAAACTTCTTGATGCCAGCGGCGTCATTCTTGCTGACCACGATCAGCTGGCGGGCCTCGAAATACGGCTCGGAGAAATCCATGGTCTGCTTGCGCTCGTCTGTGATAGTCACGGACGACACGACGATGTCGCGGTCGCCATTGCCAAGGCTGGCGAAAATGCCTTCCCACGGCGTATTGATGAACTTGACCTTAAAGCCGCCTTTTTCAGCCGCAGCCGACAAGACGTCAATATCGAAGCCTTCGACTTCCTTTTTGTCGTTTTCGTACTCGAACGGAGCATAAGCCGCATCCGTACCGACCACATATTCCTTCACGGCCGGTGCTTCCGGAGCGGCTGCAGCTGCCTCGGGAGCGGCTTCTTTCTTGCCGCAACCAGCCAGAACCACTGCCGACAGGATAGCCGACAGCACCAAGTTTCTACGTGACAACTGCATGTGAATTCCTCCACTGATTTCGCTATGAAACGAGATCCACCCAGTGCAAAACAGGCTATCTCAAGCGTGCTAATATAACTGCCAGTTCGCTCATTTCTCAATAAGCACAAATAAATAAAGTTCCGGGATTAATTTCTGCCCAATATTCAATTTTATGCAAAACATCCTAAAAACCATTGATTTAAAGGGATTTATCGCCACAGGCCTGATCAGTCTGTCCTTGATGGCGAGTAGCCCGTTTGCCTACGCCGAAGACCTGCCATTGCCGGGTGATTACATGCCGGCACATACCAAGCCCGCCCGGTCCGCTCGCCCGGCTCCAGCACCGGCGCCCAAAGCCGAAAAGCGCAATACGGCCTCACGCCCGGCCGCAAAGAACAGGCAGGCCAAAAAGGCCGGCGTACAGAAAAAGCCCCGTACCTCCAACGCCAGATCCGCCAGGCAGTCTGTCCGCTCCGGCAAGGCCGTCACCGCGCGCAGCAACAAGGCTGGCAAGCCCGCAGTCACCCGCAAGACCACCTCGGCGCGTACCAGCAAGAAACAGGCCACAGCGCTGAAATCCACTCGCAAAGCCAAAGCAGCCTCCCCAAAAAAACCGGTCGCCCAGCCAGCCGGCAAAGCCAAACGCACGCAAGCCAAAACCAACAAAGTTAAAAAGTCTCCGGCCGGCAAACCAGCCGCAAGGCAGAAAAAATAAGCCTCTCCGGCTTTTGATTGTCCAGTCATGAAATGTAAAAAAACGCGCATCTCCGAAAGGAAATGCGCGTTTTTTTGTCTGGCGTAACAATCAGCCGCGTTTCAGACGGGCAAATGCTTCGGCCATGGCCCCGCCACCGGCACGCTCTTCACGTCGCCCGCCACCGGACGAGCGGCGCTCCCCTCCTGCTCCGGCGCTGCGCCGCGATGCCGACGATCCACTGCCGTCCAGCGGATCATCCAGCCGCATGGTCAGGGCAATCCGGCGCCGGCCGAGGTCCACTTCCACCACCTTGACCTTGACCACATCACCCGCCTTGACCACCTTGCGCGGGTCATCCACGAAGGATTTTGACAGTGCGGAAATGTGCACCAGCCCGTCCTGGTGCACACCGATGTCCACAAATGCACCAAAATTGGCCACGTTGGTCACCACGCCCTCCAGCAGCATGCCCGCTTGCAGGTCCTTGATGTCCTCCACGCCGTCGGCAAATGCAGCCGTCTTGAACTCCGGTCGCGGGTCACGCCCCGGCTTGTCCAGCTCGCGCAGGATGTCCATCACCGTCGGCAGGCCGAACCGTTCATCCGTCAGTTCGGACGGCTTGATGGTTTTCAGGAAACTGCTGTCGCCGATCAGGGCCTTCACATCACGCCCGGTACGCGACACGATGCGCTCGACCACCGGGTAGGCTTCCGGGTGCACGGCCGAGGCATCCAGCGGATTCAGGCCGTTCATGATGCGCAAAAAGCCGGCAGCCTGTTCAAAGGTCTTGTCACCCAGACGCGGCACTTCCAGCAACTGCTTGCGGCTGCCGAACGCACCATGGGCATCGCGGTAGCTGACGATATTGGCCGCCAGCGTGGCATTGAGACCGGAAACCCGGGTCAACAGCGCTGCCGACGCGGTATTCACGTCCACCCCCACCGCGTTGACGCAATCCTCGACCACGGCGTCCAGCGAACGCGCCAGATGGCTCTGGTTCACGTCATGCTGGTATTGGCCGACCCCGATCGACTTGGGATCGATCTTGACCAGCTCGGCCAGCGGATCCTGCAAGCGCCGGGCAATCGACACCGCGCCACGCAGCGATACGTCCAGTTCGGGAAACTCGCGGGCAGCCAGTTCGCTGGCGGAATACACCGAAGCCCCGGCTTCGCTGACCACGATTCTGGTCAGGCCCAGCTGCGGATGCTTTTGCATCAGTTCGGCAGCCAGCCGGTCGGTTTCCCGGCTGGCCGTCCCGTTGCCGATCGCCACCAGTTCCACCCGGTGCTTCGCGCACAGCGCAGCCAGCACGGCAATGGAGCGGTCCCAGTCCCGGCGCGGCTCGTGCGGGTAGATGGTCGCGGTATCGAGCAGCTTGCCGGTTGCATCCACCACGGCCACTTTCACGCCGGTACGCAGGCCGGGGTCCAGGCCGAGCGTGGCGCGAGGACCGGCCGGGGCAGCCAGCAGCAGGTCATGCAGGTTGCGCGCGAACACGCGGATCGCCTCTTCCTCGCCGGACTCGCGCATGCGGTTCATGGCCTCGAGTTCCAGCGACAGGAAAATCTTGGCGCGCCAGGTCAGCCGCACGGTATCCAGCAGCCATTTGTCGGCCGGCCGGCCACCGTCGCGCACGCCCACCTGGGTGGCAATGATGGCTTCGTACTCGCTGCGCTGGGTCAGCGGCACGTCCTCGGGCTGCCAGGCCAGTGCCAGCGTCAGTACTTCTTCGTTGCGACCGCGCAGCAAGGCCAGCGCCCGGTGTGACGGGATGGACCGGACCGGCTCGCGATGATCAAAGTAGTCGGAAAACTTGGCACCGGCAGTTTCCTTGCCCGGCACCACTTTGGCGACCAGCTCGCCCTCCAGCCACAGCTTGTCGCGCAGCCGTCCCAGCAGGCCGGCATCTTCGGCAAAACGCTCGATCAGGATGGCCCGTGCCCCGTCAAGGGCGGCCTTGATATCAGCCACGCCCTTGCCGGCATCGACAAAAGCCGCTGCCGCCTGCTCGGGCTCCTGCTCCGGCCGGGCCAGCAGGCTTTCTGCCAGCGGCTCCAGCCCGGCTTCGCGGGCGATCTGCGCGCGGGTACGCCGTTTGGGCTTGTAGGGCAGATACAGGTCTTCCAGCCGGGTCTTGTCGGTTGCAGCATACAATGCCGCTTCCAGTTCACCGGTCAGCTTCCCCTGCTCGGTGATGGATCTGAGAATGCTGTCGCGCCGCTCGTCCAGCTCGCGCAGATAGCGCAGACGCTCGTCCAGCTGGCGCAGCTGGGTGTCATCCAGCCCGCCGGTGGCCTCCTTGCGGTAACGGGCCACAAACGGCACGGTTGCTCCGCCGTCCAGCAGCTCCACGGTGGCTGCCACCTGGCTGGTGCGGACCTTGAGTTCCTCGGCAATGCGCTCGGCAATCGGTTTCAACATGGTGAATCGGGAATCGTGCGAAAGGCGGGACTTTAGCAGAGCCCGCCGGGCAACGTCAGCGCAAGGAACCGGAACCAGGCCACCACGAAGCAGCGCCCGCCTTCGCGGTCCGGCGTGCGCGTTGCATGGCAATCCCGTCAGGGTCGAAGCCCGCCCGCAGTCCGGAGCCGTACAGCAAGCCGGACCGGCACCGTTCAGCATCCGGCCCGGTACGGCTCACCAGCCATGCAGATCGTCATGACCGGCAGCCCGACGGCCACCGCACCGGATGTGACCGGATGCAACGGCAGCTGCCGCGCCAGTAACAATGGTCAGTGAATGGCCGACAGCAGCCCGCCCAGCTTGACCGATGACCTGGAAGTGGCCGGATTGCCAGCGGCACGCGCCGCCCGGCGCTCAATGGCCTCGGCCAGGGCAAACAGCCGGTCGGCCAGCTGGGCATCGGTCTGGCGGGCCAGATCGGAAGAAGTCAGGGCGCCACCCAGCAAGGAGGCAGCCAGCGACAGGGATTCGCTACGCGTCATGTCAGGCACTCACACTCAATGGAAAAAGGTATGTTAGCTTACCCTAATATCCTGCCGGGTGGCGCCACGACGGCGTCCTCAGAGCATGAAGTCCTCGGCGCGCCGGGTCACCGGCCAGTCGAAAAAGACGGCATGCACGGCAAACTGCAACGCCTCGTTGTCCGGCAGGTCTTCCTCTTCGACAAATTCCAGTACGTTGATCTGCACGTCGCAGGGCTTGCCGACCAGCTTTTCCAGCGCCTCGACAATGGCGGTTTCCAGCTGGGCTGGCGAGATTTCCTTGATCGAGCTGTAATCCATCGGAGTCCCCTTGATGCGCCTTGCGGCGTCATGACCGGCCGCAAGACACTGCGGCCGGTGAAAAAAACACCGCCCGGGTAGCGGGCGGTGCTGTCGTGCTCCCGGCACCGGGCCGGATCAGATCATGTCGTGCAACCAGGCACGCGCCGCATCACCGTCTTCAAAGTGGGCGGTTTCGGTATTGGCCAGCAGGTCGGCAATATGGGTGGCGAGCTTCATCCAGCCATCCTTCACCACCACGGCCACCCGGCCGAAATCGTGCTGGTGCGCCCGGACGAAACGCAGTTCCTCGATGGCCATGTCGATGGTGAAGTCCATGACTTCCGACAGGTCGAGCAGCACGTTGGGCTGCCCCTTGCGCATCTTGTAATCCAGCAGGGCCACTTCAAAGTCCTTGAAGTCGGCCAGCGTGAACTCGTTGTAGATGGCCACGTCCAGCCCGTATTCCTGCTCACGGATCGAAATCATCAGGTTCTCCTTGTCTGGAATCTTTTGTTCTACATCACATCCTAGCGCAGCCTGAAAAAACGGCGTTGCGCCACGTCAACGCCGGCTGGCAATGATGCCGCTGCCCACGATCACGGCAATGGCGACCAGACTGTCGGGGCCAAGCCGGTCGCCAAACAGCCACGCGCCAAAAAGCGCCGAGAAAATCACCGTAGAGTAAGCCAGCGACGCCACCACGAACTTGCGTCCTTCGGCATAGGCGCGTGTCAGGGCCAGTTGTGCCAGCATGCCGGTCAGCCCCATGCCCAGCAAAGGCCACAGGCTGGCCGTCGTGGTCGGCAGGACCCGTGAATCCCCCAGCCAGACCCATACCAGCCCGCAGACAGAGCCGACCGTGCTGAACCACAGCACCACACGCCATTCCGGCTCGCCCATGCGCGACAGCTCGCGCACCTGGAGATAGGCACAGGCAGCCGTCAGGCCGGAGCTCAGTCCCACCAGCCCTGCCAGCCACTGTCCGTCGCCCACCGCCGGCTTGAGCAGCAGCGATACGCCGGCCAGCCCCAGTAAAAGCGCCAGCAGGATGCGGGGGGTCAGCCGCTCGCGCAGCCACACGAGGGACAGCAACGCCAGAAAGATCGCCGAGGTGTAGTTCAGGGTAACGGCCGTAGCCAGCGACAGCTGCGTCAGCGCATAAAAATAGCCCACCAGCGAAAAGAAGCCGAAGAGGCTGCGCTTGACCTGCAAGGTCCACAGCGGCGTCAGGACCGGCTTGCCGCGCAGCAGCGCCAGGCTGCCCAGCACCACGGCGCCGAACACGCTGCGCCAGAACACCAGTGCCGGTGCATCAAAATCGCTGCTGCCGAACTTGACGCACACGCCCATGCAGCCGAACAGTGCCGAGGCCACCAGCATCCAGGCAGATCCCAGCTGCCCGGTCTTGACCCGCTGCCAGACGGAAACGGACGGCGTAACGGCAGGAGCGGGAGCAGGCATAACGGTCAATCAGGTCGCAGAAGAAAGGTCGGGGAAAACAGCGTCACCCCGTCCACAAAAAAGGACAGCCAGGCAAATGGCCAGAAGCAGCACTCAGGAGCCTGGGCAGAAGCTGCCGCATGACCAGCCAGGAGTGCAGGCACCGGCGAGGTACGGCTGCTTGCAGGCATGGCAGGATGCATCGCATACCCTGCCCTGCCTGTCTGCCATGCATTCCGGCGCCAGACATGCCAATGGTAACAGGAGATTGACCCTTGAACCTACGGCTTTTGCCGCCCGTCGCCCGCCCTGTGCGGCACCGCCTTGCGTACCGACCGCCAGATGCGCCAGGCCAGCAGCAGTGTCAGTCCGCCGGCAAACAGCGCCGGCTCGCGCAGGTCCGACTTGGTCAGCCACCAGAAATGCCATGCAGCCAGAATGGCAGCTGCATATACCAGCCGGTGCAGCCGCTGCCAGTTTTTGCCCAGCCGGCGCATGGCCGCGCGGGTAGAGGTCAGCGCCAGCGGCAACAGCAGCAGGAATGCGGCAAAGCCCAGCACGATGTACGGGCTTTTGCGGATATCGTCGGCAATTACCGGCCATTCACCGCCACTGAGGAGCAGATAGACCGCAAAGTGCACCACGGCCCAGGCAAACGACCACAGTCCCAGCTGCCGGCGCAGCCGCATCAGTGCCGGCCAGTGCAGGTGATGCGCCAGCGGGCGGACCAGCAGGGTCAGCAACAGCAGGGCCAGCGCCCACCAGCCGCTCTGGCGGGTCAGGTAATCGGCCGGATCAGCCGCCAGTCCTTGCCAGAGCGTAAAACCGGTCAGCCCGGCCGGAACCAGACACAGGCCGAACACCACGGCCGGGGCCCAGGCCGGCAGGCGCTGCCGCCAGCCCGTCATCAATACCATTTGCGCAGGTCCAGTCCGCGGTACAGGCCGGCTACCTGTTCGCCGTAGCCGTTGAACATCAGGGTCGGACGCCGGCGGAACTCACCCACGCGCCGTTCGTTGGCCTGGCTCCAGCGCGGATGGTCGACCTGCGGATTCACGTTGGCGAAAAAGCCGTACTCTCCGGGTGCGCTCAGGTTCCAGGTCGTCTGCGGGGCGCGCTCGACCAGCCGGATGGACACGATCGACTTGATGCTCTTGAAACCGTATTTCCACGGCACCACCAGCCGCACCGGCGCCCCGTTCTGGTTGGGCAGCGTCTGGCCGTACAGCCCGACGGCCAGGAGTGTCAGCGGATGCATGGCTTCGTCGATCCGCAGCCCTTCCCGGTAGGGCCAGGGCAGCAGGCTGGTGCGCTGGCCGGGCATCTGCGCCGGGCGCTCCAGCGTGACGAACTCGACGAACTTGCCGGCTGCAGTGGGTTGTGCGCGCTTGAGCAGGGTGGCCAGCGGTACGCCCACCCACGGGACAACCATGCTCCAGCCCTCGACGCAGCGCAGGCGGTACACCCGGTCTTCCAGATCACCGATGCGGAAAAGCTCGTCGTAATCCAGTGTCAGCGGTTTGGCGACAGCGCCACCAACCGTCAGGGTCCAGGGGCGGACCACCAGTTGGCCGGCTTCACGCGCCGGATCGGTCTTGCTGCTGCCGAATTCGTAAAAGTTGTTGTAGCTGGTGATTTCACTCAGCCGGTTGGGCGTATCACCCGAAGGAAACGGTCCCGGACGGGTCGTGAGCGGCGCAGCCTCCAGTCGCGGCATGGCCAGTCCCAGTGCAGCGGCAGCACCACCGGCCAGAAAGCGGCGGCGGTCCAGGTACAGCGACTGCGGAGTGATTTCGGAGGGCAAGGGAGCGGCAGGGTCGGCAAGGCGGATCAGCATGATGGTTTTCCGTAGTCACGCAAGCACACCGGCCGGGGTGGTCTTGCAGGGGTTGTCGGGCCCGGTGCGCTCATATCCTGACGGCACATCATTATCGGCAAATGATCCCCGCTGGCATCAGGCAGGAGGAGTCACGCATCCGGTACATCAGCCACCCGGAAAGCCGCCGGCTTTATGAAGTATTTAACAAAGACAAGTTTTGCGCCCAGACATGCTTGACCAGCGTCAAATACAGAACTCCATTGATTCCTAATATAGCGGTCATATCGTACGTCACGATGCCCATAACGCACGGCACGGTGTCCGCACCGAAGCCCTGCCCCGGCCCCGCCGGCATTCCATACACAAGGGAGAACCATGACTGCTATCAGCGAAGCCCGCCCCCCGCAGGCCGGGGGCCCGTCCACGGGATTCCTCAACACCATCGAGCGCGTCGGCAACAAGCTGCCCGACATCACCATGCTGTTCCTGTACGCACTCTTCGTGTGCTGGGGCCTGTCGTGGGTGCTGTCGTACGTCAGCTTCGACTACCGCCACCCGCTGACCGGCGACGTGATCCAGGTCGTCAACATGCTCTCGCCCGACGAGCTGACCACCTTCGTCACCCTGATGGTGAAGAACTTCATCAGTTTCCCGCCGCTGGGCATCACCATCGTCGCCACGCTGGGCATCGGTATCGCCGAGGGCAGCGGCTTTGTGCAGGTGCTGCTGAAAAAGCTGCTCAACATCACGCCGCAGAAGATCCTGACGCCGGCGGTGGTGTTCGTCGGCGTGGTCAGCCACATGGCATCCGATTCGGCCTACGTGGTGCTGATGCCGGTATCGGCGATGATGTTCTACGCCTGCGGCCGCCACCCGCTGGCCGGCATCGCCGCCTCGTTTGCCGGTCTGGCCGGCGGCTTTACCGCCAGCTACACCCCCTCGACCATCGACCCGATCATGCAGGGCTTCACGCAGGGCGCGGCGCGCATCATCGACCCGGCGTACGACGTCAACGTGCTGTGCAACTACTTCGTCAGCCTGGGAGGCACCTTCGGCGTGATCGCGGTGTGCTGGTTCATCACCGACCGTATCGTCGAGCCGCGCCTGAAGGCCAGCCTGCCGCTCAACGCCGAGCTGGATACCGAAAAAGACCAGAACCTGCGCCACATCACGCCGGAAGAAAACCGCGCCTTCCGCTACGCCGGCCTGACCATGCTGGCGCTGATCGCGGGCCTCGCGCTGCTGCTGGCACCGGAAAACTCGCTGTGGCGCGCGCCGGACGGCAGCCTGACCAGCCCGAAGGCGCCGGTGATGCAGGCCATCGTGCCGCTCTTGTTCCTGTTCTTCGCCATTCCCGGCCTCGTGTTCGGCTTTGCGGTGAAAAAGTTCAAGACCTCGAAAGACGTGACTGCGTCGATGGAAAACATCACCCGCTCGCTGATCTCGTTCATGGTGTTCGGCTTTTTCTGCGCGCAGTTCCTGTACTCGTTCGGCCGCTCCAACATCGGCACGCTGATCGCCATTTCCGGCGCCGAATTCCTCAAGGACCTGGCGATGCCGGCAGGCTTCACCGTGTTCGGCATCATCCTGCTGACCGCCTGCCTGAACCTGATCATCACCTCGGCGTCGTCCAAGTGGGCGATCCTGGCGCCGGTATTCGTGCCGATGCTGATGGCGGTGGGCATCTCGCCGGAGCTGACGCAGGCGGCGTTCCGCATCTCGGACTCGGCGGTCAACGTCTCGACGCCGATGTTCGCGTTCTACCCGCTGATCCTGATGTACTGCCGCCAGTACTGCAAGGATTCGGGCGTCGGCACGCTGTGCTCGATGATGCTGCCCTACACCGTTGGCCTGCTGGTGGTGCTGACCGCGACGCTCTACCTGTTCTGGGGCCTGGGCATCCCGCTGGGTTTTGACAGCGGCTACGTTTACCCGCCGCAGCCCTGAGCCATTGATCCGCCCCGCCCGTCACCGGGCGGGGCGCTGTTCCCGCCGCCTCTTGGGGCGGCCGTTGAAGACCCGGATTGCTTCTCATGAAAACACAATTGCTCGAACGCTTTTTGCGCTACGTCGCCATCTCCAGCCAGAGCGACGCCAGCGCCACCACCGTCCCGTCCACTCCCGGTCAGCTGACGCTGGCCCGCCTGCTGGCAGACGAGCTGACCACGCTGGGCCTGTGCGACGTGCATGTCGACGCGCACGGCATCCTGACCGCGCGCCGTCCCGGCAAGCAGCCGGATGCGCCGCGCATCGGTTTTGTCGCGCATCTGGATACGGTGGATGTCGGCCTCTCGCCCGACATCAGGCCGCAAGTGGTGGCCTTTGACGGCAGCGACATCTGCCTGAACGCCGACACCGACACCTGGCTGCGCGTGGCCGAGCACCCGGAAATCCGCCCGTACGCAGGCGACGAGATCGTGGTGACCGACGGCAGCAGCGTGCTGGGTGCCGACAACAAGGCGGCGATCGCCATCGTGATGACGTTGCTGGCCAACCTGCCGGAACGCCACGGCGACATCGTGGTGGCGTTCGTGCCGGACGAGGAAATCGGCCTGCGCGGCTCCAAGCAGATGGATCTGGCGCGTTTTCCGGTCGATTTTGCCTACACCATTGACTGCTGCGAGTGCGGCGAGGTGGTGTACGAAACCTTCAACGCCGCTTCGGTGGAGATCACCGTCACCGGCGTCACCGCGCACCCGATGTCGGCCAAGGGCGTGCTGGTCAACCCGATCCGGGTGCTGACCGACCTGATGGCGCATTTTGACCGCACCGATACCCCCGAGCATACCGCCGGGCGTGACGGCTACTTCTGGTTTACCGACCTGCAGGCCAACCCGAACAAGGCGGTGCTGAAGATGGCGATCCGCGACTTTGACCGCGACGCGTTCGAGGCGCGCAAGCGCTTTGTCGGCGAGGCGGTGGCGCTGGTGCAGGCCCGCCACCCGCGCGCCGGCATCAGCTGCCGCGTCAGCGACGTATACGCCAACATCGCCCAGTCCCTGGGCGACGACCGTCGCGCCATCGACCTGATCTTCGCCGGCCTGCAGGATCTGGCGATCGAACCCAAGGTGATTCCGATGCGCGGCGGCACCGATGGTTCGGCCCTGTCGCCGCGCGGCGTGTGCACGCCGAACTACTTTACCGGTGCGCACAACTTCCACTCGATCTACGAGTTCCTGCCGCTGACGCCGTTTGAACAGTCGTACCAGCTGACGCGGCGCATCGTCGAACGGGCCGCCGGCGGCTGACGCAACCTGCCATCCTTGAGCTGACCGCCAGGCGTGGCCGGCATCAGGCACGCCATCCGGCAACCAGGGGCCCGGCCATGCCTGGTGGCTGGCCGGGGAGCAGGACACCAGCTCGCAGCCCTGTCCAGCGGGGTGACGCACCGGAGCCTGGCGTCAACGCCATCAGGATTCACCGGCCGGTGAATACCATCATCGCCAGATCCTTGGCCGGCCCGGCCAGGCAAGACCGGAAGCCCGCACTCATCCGGCAGGTTCCGGCGGGCTTCCGGCGGCGGCTTTTCGCCCGGGTGCAGGCTCCTTCCTTTTCCGGCCGGCTCCGGTCCGCGTCCGGACAGCCTCCATTCCGGCGCACCGGCCGGTCCTAGCCCTGCATGGAGCCGATGGTGCGGCGCAGGCGGTAGTGCGCCAGCACGAAAAACAGCGCGCCGATCAGTGCCACGGCCAGCAGGGACGGCCAGAGGGTCGCCAGCCCGGCGTCGCGGAACAGGATGCTTTGCGCCAGCGAAACATAGTGGGTGGTCGGCGCCAGCGACATCAGCCAGTAGATCGTATCCGGCATGCTTTCGCGCGGCGTCATCGAGCCCGAAAGGATCTGTAGCGGCAGCAGCACCAGGATCGACATCAGCCCGAACTGTGGCATGCTGTTGGCCAGCGTTGCCATGAAAATGCCGATCGACGCAGCAGAAAACAGGTACAGCAGCGTGGCCAATCCGAACAGCCAGCCTGAGCCGGCCACCTGGACCGCCAGCACACCCTTGACCACCACCAGCAGCGAAAACGACGACGCCAGCAACACCACCACGCCCATCGACCAGATTTTCGACAGCATGATTTCCAGCGGCGTCACCGGCATCACCAGCAGGTGCTCGATGGTGCCGTGCTCGCGCTCGCGCAGCAGCGCCGCACCGGTGAGCAGGATGCCGAGCATGGTGACGTTGTTGATGATCGACGTCACGGCGGTAAACCAGCTGTTGCTGAGGTTGGGGTTGAACATTGCCCGCGTCACCAGCTCCACCGGCTGCGTGGCGACCGCCCGGTAGCGCTGGGCGAAGGTGCGGATTTCGTCGTTGACGATGTTCTGGATGTAGCCGGTGCCGGTCTGCGCCTGGCTCAGGCGCGTGGCGTCCACGTTCAGTTGCAGCGCCGGCGCCTTGCCGGCCAGCACGTCGCGCTGGAAACCGGGCGGGATGTTGATCAGGAAGGTGTAAAGCCCGGCATCCATGCCGCGGTCCATGTCGGCGAGGCTGACGCGCTCCGGCTCGATGAACTGCGGCGGGTGCAGCGCAGCGATGATGCGCTCCGACAGCTGCGACTGGTCTTCGTCCACCACCGCCACCGCTGCGCGGAACAGTGACTCGGGGCGTGAACGGGCGTCGGAATACACCGCGCCGGTAAACATGAAGATGATCAGGAACAGCATCGCCTTGTCGCCGGCCAGGCTGCGGAATTCCTTCAGCCCCAGAAACCAGGTGTGGCGCAGCAGTTCAAGGTTCAAGCGCATGGTGTCCCCCTATTTGGCCTGCTTGCGCAGCAGCACCACCGCCAGCACGGTCAGCACTGGCACTGCCAGCGCCAGCGGCCACAACGAGCCGCCGAGCGCAGAAAAGCCCAGTGCCTTGGAAAAGGTGCCGTTGCTGAGGGTCAGGAAGTGGGTGGTCGGATACAGCGCGCCGATCACGGCGCCGGCGCCTTCCAGCGTCGACACCGGGTTCATCATGCCGGAGAACTGGATCGCCGGCAGCAGGGTGCCGATGGCGGTGCCGGCCAGCGCGGCGACCTGGCTGTTGGTCAGCGCCGACATCAAGAGGCCCAGCCCGGTGGTGGCGGTGACGTACAGCAGGGCACCGGCGACCAGCGTCAGCAGGCTGCCCTTGAACGGCACCTGGAACAGGGTGATCGCCAGCACGAACATCAGCACGAAGTTGAACATCGACAGCCCGATGTACGGCAGCTGCTTGCCCAGCAGGAATTCCAGCTTGGTCACCGGCGTGGTGTAGACGTTGAGGATGGAGCCCAGCTCCTTCTCGCGCACCACGCCCAGCGCGGTCAGCATCGCCGGGATGAACACCAGCATCAGCGGGATCACCACCGGCACCATCGCCACCAGGCTCAGCATGTTCGGGTTGTAGCGGTAGCGCACTTCCACGTCGGCCAGTGCGCGCGGCGGGCTGCCGGTCGCCTGCGCCACGCCCTGCATCAGCGTCTGCGTGTGCACGCCGGTGGCGTAACCCTGCGCGATCTCGGCGCGCATCGGCATCGACCCGTCAAGCCATGCCGACACCTGCGTCGGCGTGCCGCGCGCCACGTCACGGCCAAAGCCGGGCGGAATCTCGATCGCCATCGCCAGCTTGCCGCTTTGCAGCCGCTGGTCGAGGTCGGCGTGCCCCTGCAACGGCGGCTGCTCCTTGAAGTAACGCGAACCGGCGATTTGCAACGTGTAGTTCTGGCTGGTCACGCTCTGGTCGTGGTCGAGCACGGCAAACTCCAGCCCCTCCACGTCCATGTTGATGCCGTAGCCCATCACCAGCATCAGCATGATGCTGCCCAGCATCGCCAGCGTCAGCCGCACCGGGTCACGCCGGAGTTCCATGCTTTCGCGCACGCTGAAGCTCCACAGCCGCGCCAGGCTGAAGCGCGCCGGGCGGACCGGGGCGTGCTCGACCGTAGCCGGCATCGCCACCGGCTGGAGCGGCTCGCGCCGCTGGCCGCTGGCCTCTTCCAGATAGGCGATGAAGGCATCCTCCAGCGTCAGGGCATTGCGGCTGGTCATCAGGCCGGCCGGGCTGTCGCTGGCGAGGATCTTGCCTGCGTGCATCAGCGAGATGCGGTCGCAGCGCTGCGCCTCGTTCATGAAGTGGGTGGAGATGAAGATGGTCACCCCGTCGTTGCGCGACAGGCCGATGATCAGCTCCCAGAAATGGTCGCGCGCCACCGGGTCCACCCCCGAGGTCGGCTCGTCCAGGATCAGCACGTCCGGCTTGTGCAGCACCGCCACCGCCAGTTGCAGGCGCTGGCGGATGCCCAGCGGCAGGCTGTCCGGGCGCTGCTCGAGCACGTCGGCGAGGGTGAAGCGCGCCACCAGCTCGTCGATGCGTGTACGTGTTTCGTCTTCGCTGAGGTGAAAGAGCTGGGCGTGCAGCAGCAGGTTGCGCCGCACGCTCAGCTCGCCGTACAGCGAAAACGCCTGCGACATGTAGCCGACGCGGCGGCGGGTGGCGATATTGCCGGCGTTGAGCACTTCGCCCAGAAGCCGCGCCTCGCCGCGGCTGGGCGACAGCAGGCCGGTCAGCATCTTCATGGTGGTGGACTTGCCGCAGCCGTTGGAGCCGAGAAAGCCGAAGATTTCCCCGCGGCGTACGTCAAGGTTGACGTCGTCCACCGCCACGAAGTCGCCAAAGCGCATTTGCAGCGCGCGGGCGTGGATCACCACCTCGCCGGCAGTCAGCGGCGGAATCACCAGTTCGTGGTGGTCGCCCAGCCGTGCCGGCGGCAGCAGCGACAGGAATGCCGCTTCCAGCGTCGGGCAGCCGGTGCGCGCGCGCAGCTCGGCCGGCGAGCCGGTGGCCAGTACCCGTCCGGCATCAACCGCCACCAGCCAGTCGTACTGCCCGGCTTCTTCCATGTACGCGGTGGCAACCAGGATGCTCATGGACGGCCGGCCGGCGCGGATGCGGGCGATCAGGTCCCAGAACTGGCGGCGTGACAGCGGGTCGACCCCGGTGGTCGGCTCGTCGAGGATCAGCAGGTCCGGGTCGTGCACCAGCGCGCAGCAGAGGGCGAGCTTCTGTTTCATGCCGCCGGAGAGCTTTTGCGCCGGGCGGTCGGCAAACGCCGACATGCCGGTGGCGGTCAGCAGTTCGTCGATCCGGCGCCGGCGCTCGTCGGCTCCCTGGCCGAACAGACGGCCGAAGAAGTCGATGTTTTCGAACACCGACAGCGTCGGGTACAGGTTCTTGCCCAGTCCTTGCGGCATGTAGGCGATGCGCGGGCAGACCGTTTCGCGGTGGCGCGCGCTGCGCATGTCGCCGCCCAGCACTTCCACCCGCCCCTCCTGCACCTTGCGCGCGCCGGCAATCAGGCCCAGCCAGGTGGATTTGCCCACGCCATCCGGGCCGATGAAACCGACCATGCAGCCGGCCGGAATGTCGAGCGTGACCGCGTCGGCCGCCAGTGTCGCGCCGTAGCGGTGGCTGACACCGTGCAGCCGGACGACGTAACGGTCGGCGTCGCTCACGGCAGCTGTACCTCCAGCTTCGCCGGCCAGGCGGCGGCCGGGTCAAGCCGAACGTAGGCCATGCCCGGCAGGCCGGTTTTCACGTGCTTGGCGTATTTCTTCAGCAGCGCGGGGTCGAGTCGCGCCTTGACGCGGAACACCATTTTCTGGCGCTCGTCCTGCGTTTCGACCGACTTGGGCGTGAACTGGGCCACGCTGGCGACGTAGGACACCCTGGCCGGCAGCACGTACTGCGGCGCGGCGTCGAGCACGATGTGCACGTCACTGCCCAGCCCCACCTTGCCGGCGGCCTGCTCGGGCAGGAAAAAGGTCATGTAGACATCGGCAATGTCCACCAGGCTGACCACCTTGCCGCCGCCGGCGATCACCTCGCCCGGCTGCACGATGCGGTACTGCACGCGGCCGGCGCGCGGGGCGTGCAGGTCGCCGTCGGCGAGGTCGATTTCCAGCCGCTTGACCACCGCTTCGGCCGCGTCGATGCCGGCCTGCGCCTGCACCACCTGCGCCCTGGCCGCCAGCAAGGCCGCGCGGGCAGCGGCGATCTGCGCCTTGGCCACCGCGACGTTGGCCTCGGCGTTGCGCAGGCGCGCCGCGTCGTCGTCCACCTGCTGGGCCGAGGTGGCGCGGTCGGCAAGCAGGGCTTTCGAGCGCGCGTGGGTCTTGCCGGACACGTCCAGCTCGGCACGACGCTGCACCAGCACCGCCTCGGCCATCACCACGTCGGCCTCGCGCTGCGCCACCTGCGCCAGCATGGTTTCGCGGCTGCTGCGGGCGTTGGCCAGCTGCGCCTGCGCCTGGGTCAGCTGCGCGGCGAGCGAGGCCTGATCCATGCGCGCCACCAGTTGTCCGGCCTGCACGAAATCCCCCTCGTTGACCAGGATTTCCGCCACCCGGCCGCCGCTCTTGGCCGCCACGTCCACTTCCGTGGCCTCGATCCGGCCGTTGCCCCGGGCAAAGCGGCCATCCTCGCCACCGGAATACACCAGCTTCCACACCAGCAGCGCGACCAGCACGACACCGGCCACGGCCAGACCACGGACCAGCCAGCGTCGGATTTCGGGTTTCATCATGGTTGTTCCTTGTTGTTGTCACTGCCGGCACCGGCCTGTCCGCCGCCCAGCGCCTTGTAGAGATCGACCGTGGCTGCCATCTGCGCACGCTGCACCTGCACCAGCGTCTGCTCGGCGACAAACAACGCGCGCTCGGCGTCCAGCACGTCGAGGTAACTGCTGACGCCGCGCTCGTAGCGCAGCCGGGCCAGCCGCGTCCGCTCCGATTCGGCGCGCAGGCGGGATTGCTGCTCGACCACCTGGACGCCAAGCCAGTGGCTGGCGGCCAGTGCATCGGCCACTTCGCGAAACGCGGTCTGGATGACGGATTCGTACTCGGCCACCGCCACCAGCTGGCGGGCCGTGGCCAGATCCAGGTTTGCCTGCGTGCGCCCGCCGTCAAACAGCGGCATGCGCAGGACCGGCATGAAATTCCAGCTGCCGCTGCCGCCGGCAAACAGGCCGCCCAGCTCGGCGCTGGCGGTGCCGGCCGTGCCGGTCAGCACGATGCTGGGGAAGAAGGCGGCGCGGGCAGCGCGGATGCTGGCCTGGCTGGCCCGCAGGCGCAGCTCGGCCGCGCGAAGGTCCGGGCGGTTGGTCAGCAGCGCGGACGGCAGGCCCGCCGGCAGGGGGCGGGTAAGTTCCTGCTGATCCAGCGGCCGGGCCGGTGGTGCATCAACAGGCGCATGGCCGACCAGCTGCCGGATCAGGGCGCCGGTCTGGGCGCGCTGGCGTTCCAAGAGCGCCAGTTCGCTGCGCGCGCCGTACACCAGGGTTTCCACTTCGCGCAGCTCCAGATCGGAACTGGCGCCGGTTTCGCTGCGCTTTTGCATGATGCGCCAGGATTCTTCGCGGCTGGCGAGCGTCTTGCGGGCCAGCCGGATGCGCTCGTCCAGCTCCAGCGCGGTGAGATGGGTATTGGCCACCAGCGCGATCAGGCTGGTTTCAAAGGCCTGCCGTGCTTCGTCCGTCGCCAGGTATTGCGCCAGCGCTGCTTCGCGCAGGCTCTTCACCCGCCCCCAGAAATCGATTTCGTAGGCAATCAGGCCGGCGTTGACGCTGTATTCACCGGCCACTTGCGCTTGCCGGGTGATCGACAGGTCTGCCGGTGTACGGCCACGGGCAGCGGCGGTGTTGAGTTCCAGCCCCGGACGGCTGCCGGCCTCCTGGATGCCGTACAGCGCACGCGCTTCGGCCACCCGGGCGGTGGCAAGCTGCAAGTCGCGGTTGTAGGCCAGCGCCTGGCGGATCAGCGCCTGCAAGTGCGGATCACGGAACACCTCCTGCCAGGGAAGGCTGGCTGCCGACGCGTTTTCGTCCGCGGTCACGCCAGGATAATGCACCGGCAACACGGCATCTGCCGTCACCCGTCCGGTGGGCACGGCACAACCGGCCAGCATTCCGGCTGACAGCAACACGACCAGGCAAAGCAGGCCGGCTGGCGGTGTTCCGGATTGGCGCAATCGCTGCATGACAAACCCGATCCAATTAAATCAGACAAGTTTCTTTCTCTATCATACGGCGGGTCGCTGCTTGCCTCAAACGGCGGGCCTTGGGCAATGACTCCGTACCAGTCATGTCCGGGCCAGAAAAACCCTTGCAAGCCAGACTGTTTTGCCGATGGGGCCATCCGGGCCTTTTTCCGGATGACGCAGCCTGATTGAGCAGGATCAGGTCCGGAACGACTCCATATAAGGATGGGGTTTTCCGCCCGGCCAGCGGCCGAAACGCAAATACGGATACGGGCAATGAAAAACACCGGCTTGAAGCCGGTGTTTTTGTCCGTCTGGGCGGTATTACAGGCCCGGCATGGCATAGCCTTCGATTTTGGCGGCATCGACCAGGCCGGACAGGTATTCGTGCATGGCCTGGCGGGCAGCAAGGTCGGTCAGGTACTGCTGCAGGCGTTCCTTGATGTCGTCAAATGCGACCGCGCCGCCCTGGGTGCGATCCTGCACCTGGATGATGTGGAAGCCGAACTGGGTTTCCACCAGTTGCGGGGTGATTTCGCCGGCCGGGGTACTGAACACGGCGTCTTCAAACGGCTTCACCATCTGGCCGCGGCCGAATTCGCCGAGGCTGCCGCCTTCGCGGCCGGACGGGCAGGTGGAGTGCACGCGGGCGAGGTCGGCAAAGCGTGACGGTTCGGCCTGCACTTCGGCCAGCACGCCTTCGGCCTTGCCGCGCATGACGACCTTGGCCAGCTCGTCGTCACCCAGCGGGAACAGGATGTGGCTGGCCACAGCGCTTTCACCTTGCGAGAAACGCTCGGGGTAGGTGTCGTAAAACTCGCGGCAGGTGGCTTCGGTGGCCGGCTCGTAACGGATCGACTGCTCCAGCAGGGCGTTGATGGCAGCGGCTTCGTCGCTGGTATCCAGACCGGCTTCGCGTGCCTTTTGCAGCAGCAGGGTGTGCAGGACCAGCTGCTGGATGGTGGCGTCACGCGGATCGGATGCATCGGCAAAATTGTCCTGCTGTGCCTTGATCATTTCTTCGGTGATTTCGACGCCGTTCACGGTAATAGACATTCGGATTCCAGTTCTTCAGATGCGCGTAAAACACGCTGTGCGGTAAAAATGGCCAGACAGGAAAGATTGCGTGCTTATCAAGCCAGCGAGCAGCACAGTATGACGGCAGGCGCCGCATCCGCAAAGCCGGCGGCAGCCCTGAACGGGCTGCCGCGCTTGCTGGCGACCTGCCAGGGGCCGGAATCAGCCGCGTTCAACCTGCGACACGTCGCGCACCGCGCCAGTATCGGCGCTGGTGGTCATGGCGGCGTAGGCGCGCAGGGCCGGGCTGACCACGCGCTGGCGATCGAGCGGCTTCCAGGCTGCGCTACCGCGCGCTTCCATGCCGGCCCGGCGGCGGGCCAGTTCGTCATCGCTGACGGCGAGGCGGATGCTGCGGTTCGGGATATCGATTTCGATGGTATCGCCCTCTTCCACCAGACCGATGGCACCACCCTCGGCAGCTTCGGGCGAGACATGGCCGATCGACAGTCCCGAGGTGCCGCCGGAGAAGCGGCCATCGGTCAGCAGGGCGCAGGCCTTGCCGAGCCCCTTGGACTTGAGGTAGCTGGTCGGATAGAGCATTTCCTGCATGCCCGGGCCGCCCTTCGGGCCTTCGTAGCGGATCACCACCACGTCGCCGGCAACCACCTGATCGGCCAGAATGCTTTCAACGGCTGCATCCTGGCTTTCGAAAATGCGGGCGCGACCGGTGAACCTGAGGATCGAGTCATCCACCCCGGCGGTCTTGACGATGCAACCGCGCTCGGCGAGGTTGCCGTAGAGCACGGCGAGGCCACCGTCCTGCGAGTAGGCATGGGCCCCGTCACGGATGCAGCCTTCGGCGCGGTCGGTGTCGAGTTCCAGGTAGCGCATCGACTGGCTGAAGGCGATGGTGGTGCGCACGCCGCCCGGCGCGGCGCGGAAGCGCTCGCGGGCGATGTCGTCGCTGCTGGCGCGCTGCACGTCCCAGCGGTCGAGCGCGTCCTTGAGGCTGGCGGCATGCACGGTGCTGACGCGGGTATCGAGCTTGCCGAGGCGGTCGAGTTCGCCAAGGATGCCCATGATGCCGCCGGCACGGTGCACGTCCTCCATGTGGTACTTCTGGGTGGCCGGCGCCACCTTGCACAGGCAGGGCACGCGACGCGAGATGCGGTCGATGTCGGCCATCCGGAAATCCACCCCGGCTTCGCTGGCGGCGGCCAGGAGGTGCAGCACGGTGTTGGTGGAACCACCCATGGCCACATCAAGGCTGATGGCGTTTTCAAAGGCGGCCTTGGTGGCGATGTTGCGCGGCAGCACGCTGGCGTCGTCGCCCTCGTAGTAGCGGCGGGCCAGGTCGACGATGGTGCGGCCGGCTTCGAGGAACAGTTCCTTGCGGTCGGCGTGGGTGGCGACCAGCGAGCCGTTGCCCGGCAGGCTGAGGCCCAGCGCTTCGGTGAGGCAGTTCATCGAGTTGGCGGTAAACATGCCCGAGCAGGAACCGCAGGTGGGACAAGCGCTGCGCTCGACACGGCTGACGTCTTCGTCGGATACGGCGCTGTTGGCAGCTTCGACCATGGCATCGACCAGATCGAGCTTGCGGATGGTGTTGCCCCAGTCGACCTTGCCGGCTTCCATCGGGCCGCCGGAAACGAAGATCACCGGAATGTTGAGGCGCAGGGCGGCCATCAGCATGCCCGGGGTGATCTTGTCGCAGTTGGAGATGCACACCAGCGCGTCGGCGCAGTGGGCATTGACCATGTATTCGACGCTGTCGGCGATCAGGTCGCGGCTGGGCAGGCTGTAGAGCATGCCGCCGTGGCCCATGGCGATGCCGTCGTCGATGGCGATGGTGTTGAATTCCTTGGCAATGCCGCCGGCTTTTTCGATTTCGCGGGCAACCAGCTGACCAAGGTTGTGAAGATGGACATGGCCTGGCACGAACTGGGTAAAGCTGTTGGCCACTGCAATGATCGGTTTGCCGAAATCACCGTCTTCCATGCCGGTAGCACGCCAGAGGGCGCGGGCACCGGCCATGTTACGGCCATGGGTGGAAGTACGGGAACGGTAGGCGGGCATGGCGGGAATTCCTTTTGCAAAGTCTGTTTTTTGATATTCGCTGGATATAATGGCCTCTTTGCACATGCAGAGATGACGCAATGCTGACTCATCCGCAGTTCGACCCGGTGGCGATCAGCCTGGGGCCAATGGCGATCCGCTGGTATGGCTTGATGTACCTTGTGGGTTTTGTCTTGTTCATTGTGCTTGGAAACGTCCGCATCAGGAAGGGGAACACCGTGTTCACCCCCAAGATGCTGGACGACCTGCTGTTCTGGGGCGTACTCGGCGTGATTCTGGGCGGAAGACTGGGCCAGGTGCTGTTTTACGAGCCCGGCTACTACCTCGATCACCCGCTGGAAATCTTCATGGTCTGGAAAGGCGGCATGTCTTTCCATGGCGGTTTCCTCGGCGTACTGGCCGCCTCGTGGCTGTTTGCGCGCCGCAACCACCTGAGCTTCTGGCAGGTCACTGATTTTGTCGCCCCGCTGGTGCCGCTGGGCCTGGCGGCGGGCCGGCTCGGCAACTTCATCAATGGTGAGCTGTGGGGCCGGGTCACGGCGCCGGACAAGCCGTGGGCCATGCTGTTTCCGCAGGCACGCGGCGAAGACCTGCAACTGGCTGCCGGCAACCCGCAGTACGCGCAGTGGTTTGCCCAGTACGGTGCCCTGCCCCGTCATGCGTCGCAGCTCTATGAAGTGCTGCTGGAAGGCATCGTGCTGTTTGTCGTGCTGTGGTGGTTCACCTCGCGGCCGCGGGCACGTGGACAGGCTTCCGCCGTCTTCCTGATCGGTTACGGCATCGCCCGTTTCGTTTGCGAATACTTCCGCTCACCGGACGAAGGCATTTTCGGCCATTCCTACCTCATCAGCATGGGGCAGTGGCTGAGCCTGCCGATGATCCTTGCCGGTGCCATCCTGTGGCAATGGTCGCGCCGGCATGCCGACAACCGCTTCCTGCGCTAGCCGGGGGATGACTGATGGAAAGCCTGTATCTGCTGATTCCGATGAGCATCGTGCTGGCCTTCGGCTTCGGTGCGCTGTTCTGGTGGGCTACCCGCTCGGGGCAGTTTGACGATCTGGAAGGGCCGGGACACCGCATCCTGATGGATGACGACAGCACCCATGCCGAAAAACAGCCGGATGCCGCCACGCCTCCGGCCACACCGCGCACCTGAACCGGCAGTCTTTACTGCACATTCGCCCGCTCTTGTCCCAGGAGCGGGCGAAATTCATTTCAAATAACCAAAGGTTATAAACAATGCTCACGGAGCATGGGTTTGCCTTTAGGATGACCGTTCCGACTCTGTAAGTAGAGGTGCGCTGCCTAAGAGTAAGCGAAAGGAGGGGGAGCCCGCCGATCTTCGCCAAAAGGAGTCAGCGCCGAAGCAGCCAGACCGTCGGGTCCGGCTGCTGGTGCCCTTCCGAACAGGAATGGCACTGCCATAGTCCTTAACCAACTATGGAGCGCTACTGAAGGGGGGAGAAGTCCTCATCCAACACCCTTGTTGCGTCTGCTGTCTTCTGGTCCTCTCGGTAGATCTCCACCTGACCCATAGGTGAATCGAGATCATGGAATTGACCCACTATTCCGACTCTTTGCTGTCCATCCTGCCGCCACTGGTCGCGGTCACGCTGGCCGTTCTCACCCGCCGCGTGCTGCTGTCGCTGGGCCTTGGCATCCTGATCGGCGCCCTCCTCGTCACCCGGGGCAACCCGCTGGATACCGTGCAGTATCTCGGCCTCAAGCTCATGGCCATCTTCCGGGAAGCCGGAGCGCCCAACTGGGCCAGCATCAACATTCTGCTGTTCCTTGTGCTGCTGGGCTGCCTGATCGCCCTGATGACACTCACCGGCGGCACCCGCGCCTTTGCCCTGTGGGCCGAGCAGCGCATCCGTACCAAGCGCCAGGCCAAGATCATGACCGGCATGCTGGTGTTCCTGTTCTTCATCGACGACTACTTCCACAGCCTGGCCGTCGGCACCATCTGCCGGCCGATTACCGACCGCTACCGCATCTCGCGGGCCAAGCTCGCTTACCTGCTCGATTCCACCGCTGCGCCGGTGTGCGTGCTGATGCCGGTATCGTCGTGGGGTGCCTACATCATCGCCGTGATCGGTGGCATCCTCGCTGCCCACGGACTGCAAGGCCAGAGCCCGATCTCGGCCTTCATCGCCATGGCCCCGATGAACTTCTACGCCCTGTTCACCCTGCTGATGGTCATCGTGCTGATCGCCGCCAGGCTCGACTTCGGCCCGATGGCGCGGCATGAAGCCGCGGCCCAGGACGGTGAACTCTACGACGCCGGCAAGGGCATTCCGCCCGGCGCCACCGAGTCGCTGAGCGCCGTGGCCGAAGGCAAGGTGCGCGATCTGGTCCTGCCGATCTTCACGCTGGTCATTACCACGGTGTATTTCATGGTGGCCACCGGCGCCGAGGTGCTGGCTGCCGGCGGACAGGCCTTCAGCGTGCTGGGCGCATTTGAAAACACCAATGTCGGCCTGTCGCTGGTCAGCGGCGCCCTGAGCGCGCTAGCCGTGGCCATCGTCCTGTCGCTGCGCCTGCGGCTGGGCCTCGGCGTGTGGGGTTCGGTGGTGCGCCACGGCTTTGCCTCGATGTGGCCGGCCCTGCGCATCCTGCTGCTGGCATGGGTGATTGCCGCGGTGATCCGCGATGTGGAAACCGGCAAGTATCTGGCCTCGCTGACCCAGCTGGCCCTGCCGGTCTGGCTGCTGCCGGCGGTGCTGTTCCTGCTGGCCGGTGCGATGGCGTTTTCCACCGGCACCAGCTGGGGCACCTTCGGCATCATGCTGCCGCTGGGTGCCGACCTGATGATGGCCGCCGAGCCCACCCTGCTGCTGCCGGCCCTGTCGGCCGTGCTGGCCGGCTCGGTATTCGGCGACCACTGCTCGCCGATTTCCGATACCACCATCCTGTCGTCAACCGGTGCGGCCAGCCATCACATCGACCACGTCACCACCCAGCTGCCCTACGCCCTTGTTGTCGCAGGCTGCTCGGTGGCCGGCTATCTGGTACTCGGTGCCACGGGATCAGTCGGCATGTCCTTGCTGGTCTGCACGGCCTGCTTTGCCACCAGCCTGCTGGCGCTGCACCGCCTGGCCGTCATCCGCCCGGCTGCCACACCGGCCGGAGAGGCCGCCCGGGCCTGATGTCCGGTGTCCGGCTGACCGGACACCCCTTTCTGCCGCCGGCCTTCAGGGCCGGCTTTTTCATGCCTGCGGCTGACCCGTACCGGGTTTGCCGGCGTGCCCGGTTTCAGGCCGGATGGCGCGGCATCAACCGGGCGGCCTGTTACACCGGCCCTTGCCAGGCCGGTTACCGCCACATTTCCCCTCCAGGAACTGTCAACGTGCGGCCTGCCGGCATGATCCGGTCCGGCATGACGCATTCGTCCACACCACGGTCCGCAGCACTGCCTACCTTCCACCCGGGCAACGGGCTGGCAGCCAGACCCGCTGCCGCCACCGCTCCGGACAGCCGGCCGGTAATCCTGTCAGCCGGCGCCAGCCTGTTCCGGCCAGCTGCCGTATGGCTCTTTCATCAGCATCACGTTGTAGTAGCGCAGGTCGCCGGTCACTTCGGCACCCAGCCAGCCGGGACGGGCAAAGTCCTCGTCTTCGCTGGAAAGTTCGATTTCTGCCAGCACCAGTCCGGCATTGCTGCCGGCAAACTCGTCCACTTCAAAGGCGTGGCGGCCGATGTGGACCTCGTGGCGGACCTTGTCGATCACGCCGGGCTCGCACAGCGCCAGGAGGGATTCGGCTTCGGCCAGCGTAATTTCGCGCTCCCACTCGAAGCGGGATACGCCGGAAGCATTGCCGATGCCCTTGACGGTGATGAATCCGCGCCCGCCCTTGATGCGTATGCGGACGCAACGCTCCGGTGCGGAGTTGAGATAGCCCTGCACGATGCGTTCCTGCCGGCTGACAAAGGGCCGGAAGTCGCCCCGTACCAAGAATTTGCGCTCGATTTCCTGTGCCATGTCCGTCTCCGGTTACGTGTCCGTCTCCTGACCCGCAACCCGGGTCGTCCTCAGCAAACGATACAGGGTCCGTTCGCTGATGCCCAACTGTTGCGCCAGCTGGCGGCGGGTGCCGCTGAATTCGCGCACCTGCCGGGCCAGCTCGTCCGGGGCGGGCGCAGCCGGCCCGGCAGGCTCCGCCGGTTCCCAGCCGTCCAGGGCTTCGTCGACGTGGCTGCGGCCGATGACAGAGCCGCTGGCAAACAGGCTGGCACGCTCGAGGATGTTGCGCAGCTCCCGGACATTGCCGGGAAAGTCATAGCCGGCCAGCCGGTCAAGCGCACCGGCAGACAGGTGCTTGTCACTCTGCCCGGCCTGGCGTGCCAGCAGGGCTTCGGCCAGCAGGACCAGATCCTCGCGGCGCTCGCGCAGGGGCGGCACGCTCAGCGGTACGCAGGCCAGACGGTAATAAAGGTCGGCCCGGAAGGCACCGGCAGCTACCCGCTCGCGCAGGTTGCGGTGGGTGGCACTGATGACGCGCACATCGGCCCGCCGCAATTCGGGCGAGCCGATGTGGCGATAGGTGCCGGTTTCCAGGAAGCGCAGCAGCCGCGCCTGCATGGCCAGCGGCATGTCACCGATTTCGTCCAGGAACAGCGTACCGCCGTCGGCTGCCTCGACCAGGCCCTGCTGGCGACGCACGGCCCCGGTAAAGGCGCCGCGCTCGTGCCCGAACAGTTCGCTTTCGATCAGGTTTTCCGGCAGGCCGGTGCAGTCGACCGTCACGAACGGCCGGCCGGCTCGGGCGCTGCCACGGTGGATGGCATGGGCGACCAGCTCCTTGCCGCTGCCGGATTCGCCCTGCACCAGCACGGTGGCGTGACTGGGTGCCACGCGGGCGATGCGGTCCAGCAGGGTCTGGAACGCCGGGCTGCGGCCAACCAGCCCTTCATTGCGCGCCGCCGCCAGCGGCAGGGGCTGCATGCGTTCGATAAAGAATTCGCACTGGCCGTCGTCGCCGAACACCGGGGTCAGCTCGATTTCGACGAACTCCTCACCCTGCGCCGAGTGGTGCAGGTGTACGCCCCGTTCCATCTGCCGCGATTGCAGGCTGCGCTGCAACGGGCAGCTTTCGCCGCAGTCATTGCAGGGCTGCCGGTAGTGGTGCGACACGGCAAAACACGGCTGACCGACGATTTCGGCACCGTGGGCAAACCGTTCGCGGTAGGCCCGGTTGGCAAAACAGATGCGGTAGTCGCGGTCGCACAGGATGTGGGGAGCTGCCAGGGCATCCAGATAGCGTGAAAGGACGTTCAGGGATGAAGACATGGGCAAGGAACAGGACAGGAATACTGTCATTTTATGACAAAAAACTGCCATTTCCTGCCAGTGGCAGCCAAAACGTCACGCCTGTCAGAAGATGTGCGTCAGTAACAGGCTGATTCGACTATGATTTTCGTGGATATGTCATGTGGCATGGATATTGATATCCAACGGGTTCCGGTTCGCCTGGCGCAAGACATCCTGCCGGCTGTCCTGCGCCAGCCTGACCGGAACATACCGTGATCCTGTCAGGAGAAAACCATGCGTCTTGCCGACCGCCGACTGCGCCGCGAACTGGTGTGGGTCGTCGTCATCAAGCTCGTCTTGCTGACCCTGCTGTGGTGGCTGTTCATCGCCCCGCAGCGGGTCGAGGTGGATAGCCGCAAGATGGCCGATGTCGTTGCGGCGCCCGCCGGATCACCTCTGCAATTCAAGGAGAACCCTCATGCCAATTGACAGTGTGGTCGATCTGTCGCGCCTGCAGTTTGCCGCGACGGCCATGTACCACTTCTTGTTCGTACCACTGACGCTGGGAATGGTCTGGCTCCTCGTGATCATGGAGTCGGTCTACGTGATGACCGGCAAACTGGTCTACAAGGACATGACCCGTTTCTGGGGCAAGCTTTTCGGCATCAACTTTGCCCTTGGCGTCACCACCGGCATCACGCTGGAATTCCAGTTCGGCACCAACTGGGCGTATTACTCCCACTACGTCGGCGACATCTTCGGCGCGCCGCTGGCGATCGAAGGCCTGATGGCCTTCTTTCTGGAATCCACCTTCATCGGCCTCTTTTTCTTTGGCTGGGACCGGCTTTCGCGCCGCCAGCACCTGCTGGTTACCATCCTGATGGCCGTGGGCACCAACCTGTCGGCGCTGTGGATCCTGATCGCCAACGGCTGGATGCAGAATCCGGTCGGGTCCGAGTTCAGCTACGAAACCATGCGCATGGAGCTGACCGACTTCTGGGCCGTGGTGTTCAACCCGGATGCCCAGGCCAAGTTCGTGCACACGGTATCGGCCGGCTATGTCACGGGCGCCATGTTCGTGCTGTCCATATCGAGCTGGTACCTCTTGCGCAAGCGTGATGTCGAATTTGCCAAAAAGAGCTTCCGCATTGCGGCGGCCTTCGGCTTTGCCAGCGTGTGTTCGGTGATCGTGCTGGGCGACGAGTCGGGCTACACCGTGGGCGAGGCGCAACAGACCAAGCTCGCGGCCATGGAAGCCATGTGGCACACCGAACCGGCCCCGGCGGCCTTCAACCTGATTGCCTGGCCGAACGAAGCCGAGATGAAGAACGACTGGGCGGTCGAGATTCCGTGGGTGATGGGCCTGATCGGCACGCGCTCGGTGGACAAGCAGATTCCCGGCATCCACGAGATCGTGGCCAAGAACCGCCTGCGCATCGAATCCGGCATCAAGGCCGTCAAGGCGCTGGACCGGCTGCGTGCCAACCGCAACGACGCCGAAGCCAGGGAGCTGTTCGAACGCCACAAGGCCGACCTCGGTTTTGGCCTGCTGCTGAAGAAATACACGCCGGACGTGACGCTGGCGACGGCGGCCATGATCGATGCCGCTGCACGCGACACCATCCCCGGCGTGACACCGATGTTCTGGACCTTCCGCGTGATGGTCGGGCTGGGCTTCTGGATGCTGCTGCTGTTCAGCGCAGCGCTGTGGTTCTCGATCAAGGGCTGCTTTGCCGACCGGCCGTGGCTGCTGCGGGCCGCGTTGTGGAGCCTGCCGCTGCCGTGGATTGCCTGCGAGGTCGGCTGGTTCGTGGCCGAGTACGGCCGCCAGCCGTGGACCATCTACGGTGTGCTGCCCACGCGGCTGTCGGTGTCCACGCTGTCGGTCGAATCGCTGTATGGCTCGCTGGCGGGTTTTGTCGGCTTTTACACGCTGCTGCTGGTGGTCGAAATGTTCCTGATGGTGCGCTTTGCCCGTCAGGGGCCGGGATCGCTCGGCACCGGCCGTTACCAGCATGAAGCCCATTCTCACTAGGAGCGCATCGTGATCGATTACCCCACCCTGAAAATCGTCTGGTGGCTGCTGGTCGGCGTGCTGCTGGTCGGCTTTGCCATCATGGACGGCCACGACATGGGCGTCGGCACCCTCTTGCCATGGGTCGGCAAGAACGATGTCGAACGCCGCGTCATCATCAACACCGTCGGCCCGCACTGGGACGGCAACCAGGTCTGGTTCATCACCGGCGGCGGCGCCATCTTTGCCGCCTGGCCCCTGGTGTACGCCACGGCGTTTTCCGGTTTTTACTGGGCAATGCTGGCGGTACTCTGGGCCCTGTTCTTCCGGCCGGTCGGCTTTGACTACCGCAGCAAGATCAATGATCCGCGCTGGCGCTCGACCTGGGACTGGGGGCTGTTTGTCGGCGGATTCGTGCCGCCGCTGATCTTCGGCGTGGCCTTCGGCAACCTGTTGCAGGGCGTACCGTTCCGCTTCGATGCCAACCTGGTGTCGTACTACGAAGGCTCGTTCTGGGGACTGCTCAATCCGTTTGCCCTGCTGTGCGGCGTGGTGTCCAGCGCCATGATCACCTGCCACGGAGCCATCTACCTGGCACACCGGACCGAAGGCGACATCGCGGCCCGCGCCCGCCGCTGGGCCATGGCCACCGGCCTGCTGGCCCTGGCCGGCTTTACGCTGGCCGGTGTCTGGCTGGCCAACGGCATTGCCGGCTACGTGATCACCTCGGCCCTTGACCCGGCCGCCCTGCCCGACCCGCTGGCCAAGACGGTGGTCATCCAGGAAGGCGCGTGGATGGCCAACTATGCGCGCTGGCCGCTGGCCTGGCTGGTGCCGCTGGCAGCCTATGCCGGCCTGGGGCTGGCCCTGTGGCTGCTGCGCCGCGGACACAGCTTTGCCGCCTTCTGGGCCTCGGCCGTCGGCCTGACCGGCATCATCGGCACCGCGGCCGTGTCGATGTTCCCGTTCATCATGCCCTCGTCGCTTGATCCGGTTTCCAGCCTGACCGTGTGGGACAGCGTTTCCAGCCCGCGCACGCTGACCATCATGCTGGTGGCAACGCTGATCTTCATGCCGATCATCATCCTCTACACCCGCTGGGCGTACCGCGTCATGCGCGGCAAGGTGACAGCCGACTACGTGCGGGAAAACAGCCACAGCGCCTACTGATGAAGCACAAGGAAACACGACTGATGAAAATAGCCCTGACCAGCCAGAACCGCCGGGACCTGACCGCCCACGCCGGCCGTTGCCGCCATTTCGTGGTGTATGACACGCACTCGCCGCAGCTGCCGGTGCAATGGCTGCAACTGCCGCTGGCCGGCACGCTGCACGAGGCCGATCCGGTAGCGGACCATCCGCTGGCCGGCATTGACGTGCTGATCACGGCCGGAGCCGGTGACTGCCTGCGCCAGCGTCTGGCCAGGGCGGGCATCCGGCTGGTCATCTCCGGCCAGCCGACGCCGGACATGGCGCTGGCGGACTATCTTGCCAATCCGGCGGCACAACCCCTGGACACGCACGGCGACTGCCAGTGCCAGTGCGCCCACTGAACAAAGGAAGGATTCCGAATGTGGTATTTCGCCTGGGTACTGGGCATCGGCTTTGCCGTGCTGCTGGCCATCCTCAATGCCTTGTGGGGCGAGCATGAAGAGGACCGCCGCCTCTCGCTCCAGCAAGATGCCGAAGCCGACCTGCATGGCTGAACCGGCTGCATCCCGCGTGCATGGCCCGCTGCTGCTGCTCGGGATTGCCATCATGCTGGGGCTGACGGCCTATCCGGCCTTGCTGGCCACGCCGGACGGCAAGGCGGATCATCCGGCAGCCCTGCTGCTGTTCTGGGCCATGAGCGCCAGCTTTGTCCGCGGGGTGGGCTTCGTGCCGCACAACCGCCTCATCCGCCTGCTGCTGGGCGGACCGGCAGCGCTGCTGGCCCTGCTGGTTGCCGCCATCCGGCTCTGGCCCTGACAGCCGACGACCCTAACCAACGCCCCGCCCAGCGGGGCGTTTTGTTTGCCCCGGTATCTGCCGCCCGGATTTTTTGTCCAGCCAATGACAAGGACAAATACGGCAAACCTGTCTCAGGTCAAAACCTGACCGTGGTGGCCTCAGGTAAATTACACAACATCTTGTGTTTTGCAGTCGTGAAAATCATACATATTGATAGAGCATGACTTCTATCCCTTCCCGAGGCTGTTCATGAAACCCGTAATCATCAAGCGCGACGGCTGCCGCGCCCCCTTTAACGCCACCCGCATCGCCGAGGCTGTCGATGCTGCCCGCCGGGCCTGCGCCCATGCCGATGCCGGACTGGGAAACGCACTGGCGCGGACCATCGGAGATGAACTGGCCGGACGCGAAGAAGTCGACATCCACGAAATCCAGACCCGGGTGGAAGACCTGCTGATGGCACAGGCGCCGGAAGTGGCACGGGCCTATATCGAATACCGCCACGACCGCGACCTCGCACGCGAGGCGCGTGGACGGCTGGCGCAGGACATTGCCGGGCTGGTGGAACAGAGTAACACGGCACTGCTGAACGAAAACGCCAACAAGGACGCCAAGGTGATCCCGACCCAGCGCGACCTGCTGGCCGGCATTGTCGCCCGCCACTACGCGCTGACCCACCTGCTGCCGCGCCATGTGGCCGAGGCACACCAGAAGGGCGAGCTGCACTTTCACGACCTGGACTATTCGCCGTTCTTCCCGATGTTCAACTGCATGCTGATCGACGTCGAAGGCATGCTCACGCACGGTTTCAAGATGGGCAACGCCGAGATCGACACGCCCAAATCGATCACCAGTGCCGCAGCCGTCACTGCCCAGATCATCGCCCAGGTGGCCAGCCACATTTACGGCGGCACCACCATCAACCGCATCGACGAAGTGCTGGCGCCGTATGTCACCCTCAGTCACGCCAAACACCTGGCCGTTGCGGCCGAATGGGGCATTGCCGACGCCGAAGGCTACGCCATGGCGCGTACCGAGAAAGACTGCTTTGACGCCTTCCAGTCGCTGGAATACGAAGTCAACACGCTGCACACCTCCAACGGCCAGACGCCGTTCGTGACCTTCGGCTTTGGCCTCGGCGAAAGCTGGCAGGCCCGCATGATCCAGCGTGCGATCCTGAAGAACCGCATTGCCGGTCTGGGCAAGAACCACAAGACGGCGGTGTTTCCCAAGCTGGTGTTTGCCATCCGGGACGGCCTCAACCACAAGGCCGGCGATCCGAACTACGACATCAAGCAACTGGCGCTGGAGTGCGCCAGCAAGCGCATGTACCCGGACATCCTCAACTACGACGAAGTGGTGCGCGTCACCGGCTCGTTCAAGACGCCGATGGGCTGCCGCTCGTTCCTGTCGAAGTGGGAACAGGACGGCGCAGAAAAGCATGAAGGCCGCAACAACCTTGGCGTGGTCAGCCTCAACCTGCCGCGCATTGCGCTGGAAGCGCAGGGTGACGAAGCGCGGTTCTGGCAATTGCTGGACGACAAGCTCGCCGTTGCCCATGACGCCCTACTCTACCGCATCGAACGGCTCAAGGGCGTAAAGGCGCGCGTGGCACCGATCCTCTACATGGAAGGCGCCTGCGGCGTGCGTCTGAAGGCTGACGACGAGATCAGCGACATCTTCAAGCACGGCCGTGCCTCGATCAGCCTTGGCTACATCGGCCTGCACGAAACCGTCAACGCGCTGTACGGCAATGCCGTTCATGTTTTTGACAGCGACGCACTGCGCGACAAGGCCATCGCCATTGTCAGCCGCCTGCGGGCCGCCACCGACCGCTGGAAGGCCGAAACCGGCTACGGCTTCAGCCTGTATTCCACGCCGTCGGAAAACCTGTGCTCGCGCTTCTGCAAGATCGACGCCCGCGACTTCGGCATCGTCGACGGAGTGACCGACAAGGGCTATTACACCAACAGCTTCCACCTTGACGTGGAAAAGAAGGTCAATCCCTACGACAAGATCGACTTCGAGGCGCCCTACCCGCCGCTCGCCAGCGGTGGCTTCATCTGCTACGGCGAATACCCGAACATCCGCCACAACGTCGAGGCGCTGGAAGACGTGTGGGACTACAGCTACCGCAAGGTGCCGTACTACGGCACCAACACACCGATCGACGAATGCTACGACTGCGGTTTCACCGGCGAATTCCGCTGCACCAGCAAGGGCTTTGTCTGCCCGGCCTGCGGCAACCGCGAGCCCTCGCGGGTATCGGTCACCCGGCGCGTCTGCGGCTATCTGGGCAGTCCTGATGCGCGTCCGTTCAATTCGGGCAAGCAGGAAGAAGTGAAACGCCGCGTCAAGCACCTGTAAGCGCGGAACAGTCCTCATGCATTACCACAAGTACTATCCGGTCGATGTCGTCAACGGCCCCGGCACGCGCGCCACCCTGTTCGTGTCGGGCTGCGAGCACCGCTGTCCCGGCTGCTACAACGCCACCACCTGGCCGGTGGACAGCGGCCGGCCTTTTGACGACGCGCTGGCCGACCGCATCATTGCCGACCTGAACGACACCCGCATCCGCCGGCGCGGGTTGTCGCTCTCGGGGGGGGATCCACTGCACCCGGCCAATCTGGCTACGGTCAGGAAGCTGCTTGAGCGGGTACGGACCGAGTGTCCGGGCAAGGACGTGTGGTGCTGGACCGGCTACACGCTGGCCACGCTGAGCGCGGCACAACACGAGGTGGTTGCGCTGGTCGACGTGCTGGTGGACGGCCGGTTCGAACAGGACGAGGCCGACGCCACGCTGGTGTGGCGCGGCAGCCGCAACCAGGTGATCCACCGGCTGACGCCGGACCGGACGGAATGAGTCGGCCGGACAGCCAAGGTTGCACGCCATGCAGATTGTCTGACAATCCTGCTTGTCCTGTGCCGCAGGCCACGCTACGTTGACAGAGTGCAGTTCCGCGAAACACAACCTTATGTGTACAGGAGGCCTCCATGCTGTCACCGCGCTTTGCCATCGTGCTGTGGACGTCGTTCTGGGTGGCCGGTCTGGCCACTACGGGCATTTTCCTGGTCATCGACCCTGCCAGTCCGGCGCTCGCCGGCCAGCCGCTGTTTGATTCGCCCCTGACCGCTTACGGCACCGTGTTTCTGCTGGCATGGGTGTTTGCAGCGTTCTGCGCCGCTTCAACGCTGTTTTTCATCCGGACGCGTGACGAGGTCAACGGCTACTGTGCCGTCCGTGTCCAGCCTCGCCGGCGCCGGCACGATCTTCCGGCACCGCAGGCAGGCGTGCAGTCCTTCGACTGAACCGGATCAGCTGTCCTCGTGGCTGCGGGCCACGATGGTCATCGCCATTTCAAAGCGGGAACCGGGCTCGACGGCACAGCAATGCATCACCTCGGTGGTCAACCGCAGGGGTGCGACCGGCTTGCCGGCCAGATCGGGGGCCATGACGATGATTTCGAGCATTTCGCGAAACTGCGGCACGTATTCGCTGTGTACGGACAACCCTTCAACGGTGAGCTCCACGCATTCGCCATAGAAGGTTTCCCCGCGACGGGTGCGGATACGGGCCGGACAGCGCAGTTTCATGACCAAGGCTCTTGGACTAGGGGTTAGACAGCAACGATGCGTTCAATCCGGCCGGCAAGAAACTGCTCGTACCAGTAAAGTCCGGCCAGCGTCTTGCCGTCACACAGCTCGCCGCTGGCAGCAAGACGGCGGACTTCGTCCAGAGACAGGGTCAGCACTTCGAGGAATTCCCCTTCGTCCAGCCGGCGCTCGCCGGATACCAGCCCTTCGGCCACAAAATAGACGATGCGTTCGTCGGAGTAACCGATGCAGGGATACCCGGTCGGCAGTTGCCACCAGTGTGCGGCAGCGTAGCCGGTTTCCTCCAGCAACTCGCGCCGGGCAGTGGCCAGCGGTGATTCATGCGGGTCGATCTTGCCGGCCGGAATCTCCAGGAACTCGCGCCCGGCGGGATAGCGGAACTGCCGCTCGAACACCAGCCGGCCATCAGGCAAAGCGGCAAAGACCGCAACGGCGCCCGGATGCCGGATGAACTCCCGCTGGCTGGTCCGGCCGCCGGGCAGGCGCACCTGGTCGCGCGTGACCTCGAAAAATCCGCCCTGATACACCACGTCGCCGTCAATCCGGTTTTCGGTCAGATCCATGCCGCCACTTTCTTTTTCTCCAGGCATGCACGACGTGCATGCGCCATACACCTTCAACCACGACATAGCCTGCCAGCGCCAGGGTCAGGGCCAGCGCCACCAGACCGACCAGCAATGACGGCCCGAGCGACCACGCCCAGTCACCCAGTGCATGGGCCCACGCCACCAGACCGGCCTCTCCCGGTTCGGGCGGCTCGGTCATTCCGGCGCCATGATAGCCAGTAATCAGCTCGCCATATTTAAGCGCCAGCAAATACAGCGGCACAATGGTAAACGGGTTGGTGTAGAGGGTGGTAAACAGCGCCACCGGCAGGTTGACGCGGAACAGCCACGCCAGGATACCGGCCGACAGCATCTGTGTCGGTCCGGGCATCAGCCCGCAAAACAGGCCGATCGCCACCGCCCGGCTGACATTGCGCCGGTGCAGCTGCCAGAGCTGCGGCTGCCGCAGCGCCGGCCCCATCCACGCCAGCCAGCGGTTGTGCACGATCGACTCGTGGGAAGGCAAAACCCGCCTGAACCATTTTCTCGACATATGTTCTGAATCATTCAAACAACAGGAAAACCCTGCGGGCCGGTTTTGCGCCACAGAATCCAAACATTCGTTTGAAATCCGCTTGCGCCATTTCAAACGGTCGTTTAACCTATGGCAAAAGAGGTCGGGACAATCATGTCACCGGCCGATCACTCCCAGCTTAACCCACCGGAGACAAGAGAGATGCCTGCCTATCAAGCCCCGCTGCGTGATTTTGATTTCGTCCTCAATGAACTGATCGGCGTGCAGGACATCCTGCCGAACCTGCCGGGCTACGAAGACGCCTCGGCCGATGTTTTCGCCTCCTATCTGGACGCTGCGGCCAAGTTCTGCGAAAACGAACTCGCCCCGATCAACCGCGCGGCTGACGAGGAAGGCTGCCACTATGACGCCGCCACCAAGAGCGTCAAGACTCCGGCCGGCTTCAAGGAAGCCTACCAGCAATACTGCGAACTGGGCTTTACCGGCCTGGATTGCGACCCGGCCTACGGCGGCCAGGGCATGCCCAAATCGCTCGCCTTCCCGGTCATGGAAATGCAGTGTTCGGCCAACGTCGCCTGGTCGATGTACCCGGGCCTGTCGCACGGTGCCTATTCCGCCATCCACGCCCACGGCACCGACGAACAGAAAGCCACCTACCTGCCCAGGCTGGTAGACGGCAGCTGGACCGGCACCATGTGCCTGACCGAACCGCACTGCGGTACCGACCTCGGCCTCCTCAAGACCAAGGCCGAGCCGAATGCCGACGGCAGCTACAGCATCACCGGCACCAAGATCTTCATCTCCGCCGGCGAGCACGACCTCTCCGACAACATCATCCACCTTGTGCTGGCCCGCATGCCGGACTCGCCCAAGGACGTGAAGGGCATCTCGCTCTTCATCGTGCCTAAATTCCTCGAGGACGGCAGCCGCAACCCGGTCTCCTGCGGCGCGCTCGAACACAAGATGGGCATCAAGGCCAACGCCACCGCCGTCATCAACCTTGATGGTGCCAAGGGCTGGCTGATCGGTGAAAAGAACAAGGGCCTGGCCTGCATGTTCACCATGATGAACGCTGCCCGTCTGGGCTGCGGCATGCAGGGTCTGGGCATTGGCGAAGCCTCGTTCCAGGGTGCACTGGCCTACGCCAAGGAGCGCCTGCAAATGCGTGCACTCAACGGCCCGGCCTGCCCGGACAAGCCGGCTGATCCGATCATCGTGCACCCGGACGTGCGCCGCATGCTGATGACGCAAAAGGCCTACACCGAAGCCGGCCGCGCCCTTACCGCTTTCCTGGCCCTGCAACTCGACATCGAGGAAAAATCTACCGATGACGCTGCCCGCCAGGACGCCGCCGACACCGTCGCCCTGCTGACCCCGGTTGCCAAGGCCTTCATGACCGACAACGGTTTCCTCGCTGCCAACATGGGCGTGCAGGTTTTCGGCGGGCACGGCTTCATCCGCGAATGGGGCATGGAACAGCTGGTGCGCGACTGCCGCATCTCCCAGCTCTATGAAGGCACCAACGGCATCCAGGCCATCGACCTCCTCGGTCGCAAGGTGCTGATGGACCAGGGCGCCAAGCTGCGCAAGTTCACCAAGCAGATCCACAAGTTCTGCGAAGCCAACGCCAGCAATACCCAGATCAAGGAACTGGTCGAGCCGCTCAACGCGCTGAACAAGCAGATCGCTGAAATCACCATGGGCATCGGCATGGCCGCCATGATGAACAAGGACGAAGCCGGTGCCGCCGCCACCGACTACCTGCGCCTGATCGGTCACCTGACCTACGGCTACTTCTGGGCCTGGATGGCCAAGGTGGCCGCCGAGAAGATGGAAGGCTCGCCGGAAGCCGCGTTCTACAACGCCAAGATCACCACCGCACGCTTCTACTTTGCCAAGCTGTTCCCGGAAACCCAGTCGCTGATCGTCACGCTCAAGGCCGGCGCCAAGCCGCTGATGGCACTGGAAGCCGACCACTTCGCATTCTGATTTTTCTCCTGCAGGCTCCATTTGGGTACGGCACCTCCGGGTGCCGTCTTTTTTTGCCTGTCACCGGCCAAACCGGCAAAAAAGCGGGCCATGCCCGCTTTTTTTCATCACCTGCCAGAGCAGCTCAACACTCGGTCATGTTCACCGTCACCGCCAGACCGGCCAGCGAGGTTTCCTTGTACGTCGCCAGCATGTCGCGCCCGGTTGCCAGCATGGTGGCGATCACCGTGTCGAGCGACACCTTGTGCTGCCCGTCCTCCAGCAAGGCCAGCTGGGCAATCTTGATGGCCTTTTCCGCAGCAATGCCGTTACGCTCGATGCAGGGAATCTGCACCAGCCCGCCGACCGGATCGCAGGTCAGCCCCAGGTGGTGTTCCATCGCCATTTCGGCGGCGTTTTCCACCTGCGCCGGCGAGCCGCCCAGGGCAGCGCAATAGGCTCCGGCAGCCATCGAGCAGGCTACGCCCACTTCGCCCTGACAGCCCACCTCGGCCCCGGAAATCGATGCCCCCATCTTGTAGAGCATGCCGATGGCGCCTGCCGTCGCCAGAAAATCGACCACGGCCGCATCACTGGCCCGCGCATTGAAATTGCGGAAATACTGCAACACCGACGGCACGATGCCGGCAGCGCCATTGGTCGGTGCCGTCACCACCCGGCCCCCGGCGGCATTTTCCTCGTTCACGGCCATGGCGTAGAGCATCGGCCACAGCATGATGTCCATGCGGCCGGCCAGCTGCTGGCTGACCAGCTTGCGGAAAATCGACGGCGCGCGGCGCTTGACCTGCAACCCGCCCGGCAACACGCCATCATGCCGGCAACCGGCCTCGATGCAGCCCTTCATCACCTCGGCAATGTCGAGCAGGCGCTGGCGCACGTCGGCCTCGTTGTTCCAGAAAAACTCGTTGGCCAGCACGATATCGGCCACCGGTTTCTGCTCGCGCCGGCAATGCGCCAGCAGCTCGGCCGACGATGAAAACGGATACGGCGGCATTTCCCGCTCGGCCAGCGGCTCGCCGAACTGCTCCTCGGTCACGACAAACCCGCCGCCGACCGAGTAATAGCGCTGTTCGCGCAGGCAATGGCCCGCAGCGTCAAACGCGGCAAACTGCATGCCGTTGGAGTGCGGCTTGAGGAACTGGTGCCGGTTCAGCCGCACGTCGGTGGCAAAGTCAAAGCCGATTTCGCGCCGGCCGGCCAGCTTCAGCGGCGTCCCGGCCTGCAAGGCACGAAAGCGCGGCTGCACTTCGTCCGGATTCACCAGATGTGGCAAGGCGCCCTCCAGCCCCAGCAACGTGGCCGACACCGTTCCGTGTCCCTCGCCTGTCAACGCCAGCGAGCCATACAGGTCAGCCTGCACGCGCGCCACCCGGTCGATCAGTCCGTCGGCCTCCAGCCCGGCCGCAAACTCGGCCGCGGCTTTCATGGGCCCGACGGTATGCGAACTCGACGGGCCGATGCCGATCTTGAACATATCGAACAAACTGATCATGAACTGCTTTCCTTCCAGCGCGGCCAGCCTGGCCAACGCGATTGTGTCTACTCCGGCTGGCGCGAATCCAGCCACAACGTGACCGGGCCATCGTTCACCAGCGCGACCTGCATGTCGGCACCGAACACACCGGTCGGCACCGGGCGCTGCAATGCTTCGGACATGGCAGCAACAAATTGATCAAAACGGCAGCGCGCAAGTTCCGGCGGCGCGGCACGGCTCCACGACGGCCGGTTGCCTTTGCGGCAGGAAGCAAACAATGTGAACTGGCTCACGGCCAGTACCTCGCCACCATCCTCCAGCACCGAGCGGTTCATGCGTCCTTCGGCGTCGCTGAACACGCGCAGGTTGACGATCTTGCGCACCAGCCAGTCAATGTCGGCCGCACCGTCTTCCGGCTCGACCCCGACCAGCAACAGCAGCCCCCGGCCGATCTCGCCCACAACCTGCCGGTCAACCTCCACGCTGGCCTGACCGACCCTCTGCAACAGAACTCGCATGCCTGCCCCTTTCTGGCGTGAGTGTACGTTATAGATTCAGTAAACTCTAATAAACAATGGGTCCGCTGGTCGCACCGCCCGCACCAGTCAAGGCAAAGAAAAGGCGCGCCTCCAGCCAGGAGTGCGCGCCAGCGTCAACCGGCCTTGCGGCTAGCGGCCTGGAGCGGCCTCCAGCACGTAATAAAACTCCTTGCGGTCCCCCGAGCGCAGCCCCTGCCACAAAGGATCAACCGGCTTGACTGCATCACGGTCGCGCATCGTGAAGAAATGCCGGCACTGATGGGCTCCGGCACTGTCCAGCGGACGTAGCACCACGCCTCCGTGATAGCGGGCCAGGGCGATCAGGCTCAGCGACACGTCAGTCACCATGCAGGCATCGGCCAGCGGTGACACGGCCAGCGACTCGAACACCTTGCGGTAGCTTTTCTGCCCGTCGATCCACGGCAGCCACAGGCTGGCCGCCAGCGACCAGATCAGCGTCACGCCGGCCGCCCAGTTGGTTGCCGCCTTGCGGCCGCCCATGTGCCGCCGCGTCACCGCCCAGATCCAGACTCCCGTGGCCACCAGCGCCAGCAACAACGGCGGTACGCTGACCTGCGGCACGTAGTCCGGATTGAAAAAATGCGCCCGCTGCGCCAGCCTGGCCGGCCAGCCGAAATTCATCGCCGCCCAGCCAATCCACAGGAACGTGGCAATCAGGCCAAAGGTCATCAGGCCAAACCAGTTGAAAAACGCCGCAGCTCCCCGGCGCAGGCCATCCAGCTCGACCGCCGCCAGCACGGCCAGTGGAATCAGCAGCGGCAGCGCCAGCTCCTGCTCCTTGACCGGTGACAGGAACAGCATCGCCGAGATCACCGCCACCATCAGCAAGGGCAGCTGGATCACCGGCGTTTGCCAGTGCCCCCGCCGGCGCCACAGCGTCCAGACCGCCAGCGGCCACAACGGCAGCGCAAACCACGGGAAAATCTCGAGGTAATAACCGAACTCGCGCACCGAGAACGCACCGCTGAAATCATGGAACACGCCCAGCGCCCGCTGGTGCAGCCAGAAATCGAACAAGAGCGGTGACGACTGCGCCAGGGCCAGCGGCCACACCAGCACCAGCGGCAGGCCGACGGTCAGCCCCACCGCCCAGGTCTTGGCGTGTTCCGGCGTACGCCAGGCCCGGAATACCGGCAGCAGCAACGCCACCAGCCAGACCAGGCCGGCACCGACCACGCTCGACGACAAGGCCAGCGCCCCGCTGGCCAGCCCCAGCAGCGCTCCGGCCAGCCAGCCCTGCGTGCGGGCACGCGACAGTGCCCACAGTGCCAGAGCCATGGCGGCAAAGGATGCCACGTCAGGCGAGGCCGAATGACCGAACAGCATCAGTCCCAGTGCGCCCAGCAGCAGCATGGCGGCACTGCGCCCGTGCCGGTAGCCGATCAGGTCGCGCCCGGCCAGACCGGTAAACCACAGGGCCAGCGCCATGAAAAGCGGCGTGGCCAGCCGCATGCCGTCTGCCAGCGGCATCACCGGCCGCAGCAGGCCGGCAAACCCGGCCGCCACCCAGTAATACAGGGGCGAGGCATCCAGATAGGGAACACCGGCAATGGTCGGCACCAGCCAGTGGCCGTCCTCCAGCATGGACTGCACCACGCCGACGACGTAACCCTCGTCCGGTTTCCACGGGTCGTGACCGAAAATGCCCGGCCAAAGCCAGAAAAAGCACAGCAGCAGCAGCATCCACGGCCGCTCGACGCTGTGGGCGGCCGGACTGTCCTGCGTAGGGGTATAGGTAAGCATGCCTGAACCTGGAGTCACGAAAAACCGGCGCCACAAAACAGCGCCGCCCGCACACGGGGCGGGCGGCAATGATACCTGTTAAGTCTGCTGGCCCGCATCCCGCAGGCCGGCAGCCTAGCGGGCAGCCACGATCTTGATCTCAACCTTCCACTCCGGATTGGCCAGCTGCGCCTGCACCGTGGCCCGCGCAGGCGGGTTGTCGCGGTCTAGCCAGGCATCCCACGCCTCGTTCATGCCTTCATAGTCGGCAAGGTCAGCGAGGAAAATCGTGACATCAACAATGCGCGACTTGTCCGAACCGCAGCGCTCCAGCAGGCCGTCGATAGCCGCCAGCACATCAGCCGTCTGGCCACGGATGTCAAGACTGGTGTCGCCGGGCACCTGGCCTGCCAGAAAAACCAGATCGCCGGCAATCACGGCCTCGGACAGCCGGTGGCCGGGGTCAATGCGTTCGAGAAACATGCAGTCCATCCTTCCAGTGGGTTAAACCTCCGGTGATTGTCGCCTGCGCCCGGAATCCCGGCAATGCCCTTGCCCCGACCTCAACCGGCCTGCAGGTCAGCCACCAGCACGCGCAGGAAGCGCGCGGCCTCCATGCCGGTGGCAGCCCGGTGGTCAAAGGTCAGCGATACCGGCAGGACACGGTGGACGCCGACCAATTCCCCCACGGCCACCGGCTGTGGCCGGATGCGGCCGGCCCCCACGATGCAGACAGTGGGCGGCACGATCACCGGACTGGCGTAACGCCCGGCCACCATGCCGAAATTCGACAGCGTGATGCTGTGGCCGCGCAGTTCTTCCGGCGCCAGCGACCGGTTTTTTACGTCGTGCTTCATCGCTTCGATGCCTGCACGCAGGTCTGCCTCGCTGCGCGCGCCCACATCGCGCAACACCGGCACGAACAGCGCGTCATCCATGTCCAGCGCCACGCCGAGGTCGATCGTGTCGCGGCGCCGGAACGACAGGCTGGCAGCATCAAACCAGCCGTTGAGTACCGGCACGGCGCGGCAGGCTGCCACGATGGCGCGGATCAGCCGCAGGGTCGTGTCGCTGCCCGCAGGCCAGGCATCAATGTCGGCATCCTCCACCAGCGTCACGGCGGCCACGTCCACATGGGCCCGGCTCATCGACTGGGCCATGGCACGGCGCGGGCCGCGGATGCGCTCGTAGTGTTCGGGCGGCTCGGCCACAGACGGTGCCGCCACTGGAGCCGGAGCCTGCCGTCCGGCCTGCGCCTCGACATCCGCCAGCACGATCACCCCGTCCGGGCCGCTGCCCGTGACCGCAGACAGCTCCACTCCCAGCCGGGCAGCCAGCAGGCGGGCTGCCGGCATGGCCCGGACCACACCTCCGTCCGGTGCCGTTTTCCGCTCGAACACCACGCCGGGCGCGGCGGCACCGGCTGCCGGACGGGCGGGTTCCACATGGCCGACCACCGTGCCGCTGTCATTGCAGCCCGCGTCCTCGTCAATGTCCACCAGTGGCGCGCCCAGCGGCACGATGTCGCCGACTCCGGCATGGCAACGCATGACCAGCCCGGCAAACGGAGCCGGTACGTCGACAATCGCCTTGGCCGTCTCCACCGACAGGAGCGGCTGGTCAAGCACCACCCGGCTGCCCTCGCCGACATGCCAGGCCACGATTTCCGCTTCCTGCAGGCCTTCGCCCAGATCGGGCAGACAAAAGGTTTTCATGCAGCTTCTCCCTCGTTCGGATCAACAGGCCAGCACGCGCTGGCAGGCTGCCAAGATGCGCGCCGGACCTGGCAGGTAGTCGTCCTCGCGGCGCGCCAGCGGCATCGGGATGTCAAAGCCGGTGACCCGCTCGACCGGCGCCAGCAGGTACGCCAGCCCGTCACCGGCCAGCCGGGCAGCAATCTCCGCGCCCAGCCCGCCGCTCAATGGTGCTTCGTGCACGATCACCACCCGCCCGGTACGGGCGACCGATGCCAGCACGGTGTCCATGTCCAGCGGCTTGAGCGTGGCCATGTCGATCACCTCGGCCTCGATGCCCTGGTCGGCCAGCGTGTCGGCCGCCAGCAGGGTTTCGTGAACGGCCGCACCCCAGCTGACCAGGGTGAGGTCGCTGCCGGGTCGCAGCACAAACGCCTGGCCCAGCGGCAATGCCGTCCCGTCGTCGGCCACCGGCTCGCGCAGCAGGCGATAGAGCCGGGTGGGCTCGAGGAAAACCACCGGGTCCGGGTCCCGAATGGCGGCCAGCAAGAGGCCGTAGGCCCGGGCCGGCGAGCTGGGCGACACCACCTTGATGCCGGGAATGTGCGCCAGCCAGGCTTCGGGCGAATCGCCATGATGTTCGGGCGCATGGATGCCGCCGCCGACCGGCGTACGCAGCACCATCGGGCAGGCCAGCCGGCCGCGGGTACGGTGCCGCATGCGGGCGGCGTGGTTGATCAGCTGGTCGAAGGTGGAATACATGAAGCCGGCAAACTGGATTTCGCAGACCGGCCTGAGCCCCTGCGCCGCCATCCCGACGGCCATGCCGGCAATCAGCCCCTCGGCCAGCGGGGTATCGAACACCCGCCGTTCGCCAAAGCGGGCCTGCAAGCCCTGGGTGGCGCGAAAAACACCGCCGTTGAGACCGATGTCCTCGCCGAACAGCAGGACGTCCGGGTCGTGTTCCAGCTCGTGCGCCAGCGCGGCGGTGATGGCGTCCAGCAATGTCAGTCCGCTCATGCTTCAGTCCCCTTCGGCCACAAAACGGTCACGTTGCGCCAGCAGGTCGGGCGGCAGGCTGGCGTAGAGCCGGTCGAACAGCTCGCTGCGCGGCATCGGCGCCACCGCTTGGTATGTGGTGACGGCCTGCTGGACGGCGGCCTGGGTTTCGGCCAGCAGGGCTTCTTCGTCCTCTTTGGTCCACAGCCCTTCGGCGGTCAGGAAACGCCGCAGCCGTACCAGAGGTTCACCGGCCCAGGCGGCGCTGACTTCGGCTTCCGGCCGGTAACGGCGGGCGTCGTCGGCCGTGGTGTGGTCGGCCAGCCGGTAGGTCAGGCATTCCACGACGCTGGCACCGTGGCCGGCACGCGCCCGTTCGACGGCCTGTCCGACGGTCTGCCGCACGGCCACGATGTCGTTGCCGTCGCACTGCACGCCCGGCACGCCGGCCGCGATGGCCTTTTGCGCCAGGGTTTCTGCCCGGGTCTGCCGCTGGCGCGGTACCGAGATCGCCCACTGGTTGTTGACGATGACGAACACCACCGGCAGGTTCATCACGCCGGCGGCGTTGACGGCCTCGTAAAAATCACCTTTGGAGGTGGCGCCGTCGCCCAGGCAGCACACGGCCACCTTGGGCTGGCGCCGGTAGGCAAAGGCCGCCGCCACGCCCACGGCATGCAGGCACTGGCTGGCAATGGGCACAGCCACCGGAAAATCCTCGCGCGGCCCGGCAAAGTCGCTGCCGCGTTCGTCACCGCTCCAGTACAGCAGCACACAGCCCAGGGCGAGGCCGCGCCACAGCAGGGCCCCGGTGTCACGGTAGGTCGGCAGCAGCACGTCCTCCGCCCGCATGACGCTCGCCAATCCGACCCGGCTGGCTTCCTCGCCCAGCGACGAGGGATAGGTACGCAGCTGTCCGGTGCGCTGCAAGGCCACTGCCCGCGCGTCGAACACGCGGGTCAGCGTCATGGCGCGGTACACCGGCACCAGGGCCGCCGGATCAAACCCGGCCGGACGGGCAGCCAGCCGGCCACCGGCATCCAGCCAGTCCTGCCTTTCGACCGTAAAACTCGCTATCGTGTGCATGCACTGCCTCCCGGTCATCCCCGCTGTCATGCGGGAGCACTACTTGCTGGATAGGCATTGCCGGAAGATTTGTCATGCTGCGGCGCGGCAGCCGGGGCAGACGTTTACAATGCCGTCCATTCATTTTGCGGAGTTTTGTCATGTCGCCCGTCCTTGCCTTCGACATCGAGACCATCCCCGACATCAGCGGACTGCGCGCAGTCCGCCAGCTGTCGCCGGACATGCCGGACGCCGACGTGGCCGAATGGGCGCTGCAACGCCAGCGCGCGAAGTCCGGTTCGGACTTTTTGCCGCACCATTTGCAGCGGGTAGTGGCCATTTCCTGCGTGTTGCGCTGGGGCAACGACAAGCTGCGGATCGGCACGCTGGGCGAGCAGGACAGCAGCGAAGCGGACATGATTGCGGCGTTTTTCGACCTGATCGGCCGCTACAGCCCGCAGCTGGTCAGCTGGAACGGCGGCGGGTTCGACCTGCCAGCCCTGCACTACCGCGCGCTGATCCACGGCATCACCGCTCCGCGCTACTGGGACATGGGGGACGGCGATTTTGCCGACAGCCGTGATTTCAAGTGGAACAACTACATCAGCCGCTACCACCAGCGGCACCAGGACCTGATGGACCTGCTGGCGATGTACCAGCCCCGCGCCAATGCCCCGCTGGACGACATGGCTAGGCTCTGCGGTTTTCCGGGCAAGCTCGGCATGGACGGCAGCCAGGTGTGGCCGGCCTACCAGGCCGGGCAGCTGGCCGACATCCGCGACTATTGCGAAACCGATGCCGCCAATACCTATCTGGTGTACCTGCGTTTCCAGCTGATGCGCGGCTCGCTGACGCCGGCGGAATACGCCACGGAAATCCGCCTGGTCCGCGACTGGATCGGTACCGAAGCCGGCAAGGCGCACTGGGCGGCATTCCTTGCTGCCTGGCCCGAAGCCTGACCGGCCACGCCCCGCCCTACCAGCCGGCAGCCAGCCGGGTAACCAGATCGGCCGTCGCCAGCGGATATTCCAGCGGGAACAGGTGGCTGCCAGGCGCTGGCTCCACCTGCATGCCCAGCCGCCGCCGGATGAAGCGCAGGTCTGCGGGCTTGATCACGTCGGTCTGCTGGCCGACCACGTAGACCGCAGGCATGGCCAGCGGACGGGCCAGCCGGCTCCAGACATGCGGCAGGGTGCAGTACACGCGGTATTCGATTTCCGGCCGGAAGGCCAGCCGTACGCCACCGTCGCTGGGCTCGCTGCCGAGCCGGGCATAGTCGGCCAGCACGTCCGGATCAAAACGGGAAAACGGCCGCTTGGCAGCGAAATACGCCTGCATGGCATCGGTGCTGTCAAAAGCATCGCGGCGCCGGAGCGTCACGCCGGCCGGCGTGATGGCCTCGATCCGGCCCAGCCGTTTGGCCGCCCACAATCCGCGTGAACGCCACGGCGACATCAGGGGCGAATCCAGGATCACCAGCCCGCGAAACAGGTCGGGCCGCCTCAGCGCCACCATGACGGTCAGCGCCCCGCCTAGAGAATGTCCGACACCGATGACCGGGCGACCGACGGCGGCAATGGCCTGCTCCATTTCGTCAACGAGGTGCGGCCAGTTGTCGCTGACCGGATAGCGCGGGTCATGACCGATGCGCTCGATGGCATGAACGTCGAAAGCATCGTCCAGACGGGACAACAGCTTGCGGTAGCAACCGGCCGGATAACTGTTGGCGTGGGCAAAGTGCAGGGCTGGGCGCATCGGCTTTTAAAACGATCGTTTGACGGATATTGCAGGTTAGCATACTGTCCTCTCCGGCACGTAACCGGCATGCACCGCCGGACCGGCGTCCGGCCCTGCATCCCCGGGCCATGCCCGGCATGCCGGCGGACAGGGACAGCAGCAAACCGGACACTGCCCCCTCCCGCCACAGCCGGCCCGGACGCCAGGCAAACACCGCACAAAAATTGTGCAATCCGGCTTACGCATGTCATGATCCCGCGATCACAGCCCACACCCGCATTCATGAACACCGACACCGAGACCTCACCCCAGCCCGCCGGTTTGCGCGGATACCGGGTGTTGTCCCGCCGGGATGTCGGGCTGGTCGTGCTGTTCTTCCTGCTGTTCGAGTGCGTGGCATTGTGGAGCTGGTACCGCAATGAACACGCCAGGCTCGAACGCGGTTTCATGCACGACAGCGAAGCGCTGTACCAGCAGGTTTCCCAGCGTTTTGACCAGAACGAAGCCGCCCTCAACAGCCTGGCCGCCCTGTTTTCCACCTTTGACGGCCTCAATTACCGGGACATCAACACCTTTACCGGCACCCTGCTGGAACAGTACCCGCATCTCTTTGCCATTGATGTCCTGCAACGGGTGGACCACGCCCAGCGACCGGCCTTCGAACGTGACCTGGCCCAAAGCGCCGGCTCCGCCCTGACCATCCGTGATTACGTTGACGGCAACTGGCAGGTGTCGCCCCGCCGGCCGCAATACCTGCCGGTCATCTTTGTCGCACCTCCCCGCGTGTTGCCAGGATCAGCGCTCGGACTGGATGCACTGGAGTCCCGCCCCCTGCGCTCGGCCCTCAGCCAGTCGCTGGCCCACGGCCGGGTGGTGGCTTCGCCACCCTACCGGCTGTTCAACGGCAAGCCCGGTTACGCAGTCAGCCTGCCCCTGAAACTGCGCGACGTGCAGGCGTACAGCAATGCCTCCAGCAATTTCGCCATCCTGCTGGTGATCGACACCCACCGGCTGCTGTCGCAACTGGATCTGGAAGAACTGCCCAGCCGGGTCCGCCTGTATTACCGCCGGCCCGGCAGCAATACCGCTCCGCCGCTGATTTTCGACAACCGCGGCGAACGGGTGCCACCGATCACGGGCGACCTGCAGTTCAGCCGCACGCTGGCATCCAACTACCAGCCCTTCACCCTCGACATCCAGCGCGACATTGTCCTGCGCGACCTCAACCTGTCGCTGTTTGCCCTGATCGCCACCGCCGGCCTGCTGCTGACCGCCCTGCTGACGGCCTGGCTGATCCAGCGCCGCGAAACCGCAGAACAGCGACGGCTGGCAGCTGCCGAGCTCTACACCAGCCGCGAACGGGCCAGCGTCACGTTGCAGGCCATCAACGATGGTGTCATTACCTTCGGCCTGTCGCAGCGCATCGACTTCATCAATCCGATGGCAGCCTCCCTGACCGGCGTGTCGGCCAGTGCAGCCATCGGCAAGCAGATCGACCAGGTAGTGCGGCTGCGCTACGACTTCGCCCAGAGCCTGCCCGCCAATCCGTTCAGGCTCTGCCTGCGCAGCGGACATGCCATCGACCTCGCCGACAACAGCCTGCTGCTGCATCCCGGTGGCGAGGAAATCCTGCTTGAAGGCAACATTTCGCCACTGTTCGATCCCAACAGCCAGGTAATCGGCGGTGTGTTCGCCTTCCGCAACATGGGCCCGGTCCGCCAGCGGGCACGTCAGGCACTGGAAGAAAGCGAGCGGCGCCTGCACGAGCACGAGGCCCATCTGGCGCATGTGGCGCGCCTGCACACCATGGGCGAAATGGCCAGCGGCATCGCCCACGAACTCAACCAGCCGCTTGCAGCCATCGTCAACTACAACCAGGCCTGCCTGCGCCTCATCGAAGAAGACGAGCCGGATTTTCCGACGCTGCGGCATGCGCTGTCGGCCACGGCCACCCAGGCCCAGCGTGCCGGCGAAATCCTCAAGCGCCTGCGCGCCTTCGTGGCCCGCCAGCCCATCCACCTGGCGCCGGTCGACCTGAACCAGGTCGTCAAGGACGTGCTGGCACTGGCCGAATACGACGTGCGCCGCCACGAAGTCACGGTGGATACCGCGCTCAGCCACGATCTGCCGCCGATCATCGCCGATGCCATCCAGCTCGAGCAGGTCGTGCTCAACCTTTTGCGCAATGCGCTGGATGCCATCCAGACCGTGGCGCCGTGGGGACGCATCCACCTTGCCACCAGCCATGCAGAACAGCACGTTCGCCTGACGATTAGTGACAATGGCTGCGGTTTGGGCGAACATGCCGACCGCATGTTCGAACCGTTCTACACGACCAAATCCTCAGGCATGGGTCTGGGCCTGACCATCTGCCAGACCATCATCGAGTCGTTCGGCGGCCGCATCCGTGCGGCCAACCAGGCCGCCGGTGGTGCCGTGTTCACGATCGAGCTGCCGCTCAACACTCCGTCTTCAGTGGAATCCCGCCATGTCCCATCCGATGCCTCCCCGACAGCAGCTTGACCCGACCGTCTACGTGGTCGACGACGACCCGGCCGTGCTCGACTCGGTCGTCCTGCTGTTGCGTTCGCACGGTATCACCGCCCAGCCGTTCGATTCGGCCCGCCACTTCCTCCAGACCTACCAGCCAGGCCAGATCGCCTGTCTGGTGCTGGACCTGCGCATGCCCGGCATGGGCGGACTGGAGCTGCAACACGAACTGGCTGCGGCCGACTTCGACATCCCGATCATCTTCCTGACCGGGCACGGCGACGTGCAGCAGTGCAGCCACGCCTTCCGCGCCGGCGCCATCGATTTCCTGACCAAGCCGATCGACGAACTGGCGCTGGTATCCGCCGTGCGCCACGCCGTGCAGGAAAGCATCCGCCGTCACACCAAGCAGGCGCAGACGCGCGAAGTGGAAGAACGTCTCACCCGCCTGTCCAAGCGCGAACTGGAGATCGTCCGCTACATCGTCGACGGCATGTCCAGCCGGGAAATCGCCCATTTGCTGGAACTGTCGCCGCGCACGGTCGAAGCCCACCGCGCCAACATCTACGACAAGCTCGAAGTGGTCACGCTGGCCGACCTCGTGCGGCTGTACCTGACCGCCCTTTCCGACCGCAAACTGGCTGAACGGCTCAATGCCATGGCGTCAGCCTGACCGGCTCCGGCACAAGGCGGCGTATAATCGCGCGTTTTTTGCCCTGTGCCGCCGCCGATGTCCCGCGACCTGCTTGCCCCGATCGATGCCCTGCTGACCCGTTGCCTGGTCCGCGACCGCCACGCCCTTCTGCGCCGGCGGCGCGAACTTGCGGAGCGGATCAAGGCCGGCAAGCCGGCTGACCGGCTGGCCGCGCAGCTCCTGGCTGCCGCACAGGCATCGGCCGACAAAGTGGCTGCACGACGCGAGCGCCTGCCGGTGCCCGCGTTTGACGAGGCCCTGCCGGTCAACCAGAAGCGGGACGAACTGCTGGCTGCCATCGACGCCAACCAGGTCGTCATCGTCTGCGGCGAAACCGGCTCGGGCAAGACCACCCAGCTGCCCAAGCTGTGCCTGCAACTCGGCCGCGGTACCCGCGGCTTGATCGGCCACACCCAGCCCCGCCGGCTGGCGGCGCGTTCGGTGGCCAGCCGCATTGCCGAAGAACTGGGCACGCAGATCGGCCAGGGCGTCGGCTTCAAGGTGCGCTTTACCGACCGCACCTCCGACCAGAGCTTCATCAAGCTGATGACCGACGGCATCCTGCTGGCGGAAACCCAGACCGACCGCTACCTCGAAGCCTACGACACCCTCATCATCGACGAGGCGCACGAACGCAGCCTCAACATCGACTTCCTGCTCGGCTACCTGCGCCAGCTGCTGCCGCGCCGGCCCGACCTCAAGATCATCATCACCTCGGCCACCATCGACGCCGAACGCTTCAGCCGCCACTTCAACGGCGCCCCGGTCATCGAAGTGTCCGGCCGCACCTACCCGGTCGAAGTCCGCTACCGGGCGCTGGGCGAAAAGGATGAAGACGACCGCGACCTCGCCATGGAAGACGCCATTGTCGATGCCGTCGACGAACTGGCCCGCCTCGGCTCCGGTGACATTCTGGTGTTCCTGCCCGGCGAGCGCGAAATCCGCGACACCGCCGAGGCGCTGCGCAAGGCGCGGCTCACCGTGCGCTACGAAGTGCTGCCGCTGTTTGCCCGCCTGTCCAACGAAGAGCAGAACCGCATTTTCAAGGGCGGCAACGGCCGGCGCATCGTGCTGGCGACCAACGTCGCCGAAACCTCGCTCACCGTCCCCGGCATCCGCTACGTCATCGACACCGGCCTGGCCCGCATCAAACGCTACAGCCCGCGCGCCAAGGTCGAACAGCTGCTGGTGGAAAAAATCTCGCAGGCCGCCGCCCGCCAGCGTGCCGGCCGCTGCGGCCGGGTCGCCGCCGGCGTGTGCATCCGCCTGTATGCCGAAGACGACTTCAACGCCCGCCCGGCCTTTACCGACCCGGAAATCGTCCGCTCCAACCTCGCCGCCGTCATCCTGCGCATGGCATCGCTGCGGCTGGGGGCGGTGGTCGAATTCCCCTTTATTGACCCGCCATCGGCACGCCTGATCGCCGACGGCTACGACGTGCTGCACGAACTCGGCGCGGTCAGCGAGCGCGGCGAACTCACCCCGCTGGGCCGCGAGCTGGCCCGCATCCCGGTCGACCCGAAAATCGGCCGCATGCTGCTGGCAGCGCGTGACTACCACTGCCTGCGCGAAATGCTGGTGCTGGTGTCGGCGCTGTCGATCCAGGACCCGCGCGAACGCCCCTTCGATGCCCGCGAGGCAGCCGAACGCGCGCAGACTCGCTTTGCCGACGAACGATCGGACTTTCTCGGTTTTCTGGCGCTGTGGGATTTCTTTGACGACGCGCTCAAGCACAAGAAATCCAACCGCCAGCTGGTCGAGCTGTGCCACAGCCATTTCCTGTCGCACCTGCGCCTGCGCGAATGGCGCGAACTGCATGGCCAGCTGGCGCAGATCGCCCACGACCTCGAACTGCGCGAAAACCAGACCCCGGCCACCTTCGAGCAACTGCACAAGGCACTGCTGACCGGCCTTCTGGGCAACCTCGGCATGAAGTCGATGGAAGGCGACGACTACCTCGGCGCCCGCGGCATCCATTTCCATGTCTTCCCCGGTTCCGGCCTGAAAAAGAGCAAGCCGAAATGGCTGGTGGCAGGCGAACTGACCGAAACCAGCCGCCTGTATGCGCGCACGGTGGCCAGGATCGAGCCGGAATGGATTGAGCCCCTGGCGATGCATCTGGTGAAGCGCCACTACTTCGAGCCGCACTGGGAAAAAGCCCGCGGCGAAGTGGTCGCCAGCGAGCGCGTGACGCTGTACGGCCTCAATATCGTGCCGCGCCGCACCGTCAGCTACGGCCGCATCGACGCCACCGAAGCGCGGCAGATCTTTGTCCGCGAGGCACTGGCCAACGGCCAGCTGCACACGCAGGCACCGTTTTTCCGCCACAACCAGCGCCTGATCCGCGAAGTGGAAGAACTCGAACACAAGGCGCGCCGCCAGGACGTGCTGGTGGACGAGGAAACCCTGGTCGCCTTCTACGACGAGCGAATTCCGGCCGACATCTGCGACGCCCGCAGCTTTGACGCCTGGCGGGAAGGCGCGGAAAAAGCCGACCCGAAACTGCTGTTCCTCGATCGCGACTACCTGATGCAGCACGCGGCGGAACACATCACCGAAGAACAGTTCCCCGAATGGCTGGACACGCCGGATGGCCGCCTGCGCCTGGGCTACCGCTTCGAGCCGAACCACCCGCTCGACGGCGTGACGGTCGACGTGCCGCTGGCCATCCTCAACCGGCTGGAACCGGCCCGGCTGGAGTGGCTGGTGCCGGGGATGATCCGCGAAAAGCTCGCCCTGCTGATCAAGGCGCTGCCCAAACAGATCCGCCGTGCCTGTGTGCCGGTGCCGGATTTCGTTACCCGTTTCCTGTCGACCGGCCCGCGACAGGACCAGCCGGTCGGCCCGCAGCTGGCACGCTTCATCCTGCGCGAAACCGGTGGGGTGGAAGTCGACCCGGCAGCCTTCGAGACCGCCGAGCTGCCGGCCCATGCACGCATGAACCTGCGCGTGCTCGACGACGGGCGGCAGGAGCTGGGCATGGGGCGCGACCTCGTCACCCTGCAAAAGCAGTTCGGCACCGCCGCCGAACTCACCTTCCGCGACAGCACCCACGAATTCGAGCGTGACGACGTGCAGGGCTGGGACGTGGGCAACCTGCCCGAAAGCATCCAGTTCGCCCGCGGGCGCCAGCAGCTGACCGGCTATCCGGCGCTGGCCTGCGAGGAAGACCGGGTGGCCCTGCGCCTGTTCGACACGCCGGAAAAAGCCTGCGCCGCCCACCGGCAAGGAGTAGTGCGCCTGTTGCGCCGCGAGCTGAAGGAACACATGAAGCAGCTCGCCAAAGGGCTGCCGGGCTTTACCCAGATCGCCCTGCAACTGCGCGGTGTCGCCAGCGCCGACGCGCTGCTGGACGACGCGGTGGCCTGCATCTGCGACCGCGCCTTTATCGGCGACGACGACGCACCGCGCAGCCAGAAAGCCTTCGACGAGCAGAAAAAGCGCGCTCGCACGCGCCTGCCGGCCGTCACGCAGGCCGTCACGCAATACCTGACCGCGATTGCCGCCGAATACACCAGAACCACGCAGATGGCCGACAAGCACCGGCTGGGCCCGAAGCTCGGCCCGGAAATCCGCGCGCTGGTGTATCCGGGTTTTCTGGCCGCCACGCCGTGGGCACAGCTGCCGAACCTGCCGCGCTACCTGAAAGCCAAGCAGCTGCGCATGGACAAGTACGCCAGCAACAGCCAGCGTGACGGCCAGCGCGGCGCCGAGGTGGCCGCCCTGTGGCAACGCTGGGCCGACAAGGTGGCCGAGCTGGACGCGCGCGAAGGCGCACCGCAGGTGCTGCGCGACTTCCGCTGGCTGATCGAGGAACTGCGCGTCAGCCTGTTTGCGCAGGAGCTGAAAACGCCGTTCCCGGTATCGGTGAAACGGCTGGAAAAAGCCTGGGCTGATCTCCGGCTGCAGGCAGGCAGCAACACCGGCCGGCGATGACTTTACGGCCAGGCAGGAAAACCTGGCCGTCATGAGCAGCCCGGACCAGCACCATGCTGCGCCGCAGCGGCTGTCAGCGAACCGCTCTCTCCGCTTTCGTGGGCGTGAATCCTGCCCGGCCGGCTGCGGTCAGCGGCTCCGGATGTTCGACATACCATGCCGCTGCGACCGTTCCAGACCAGCACCAGCTACCACGGGCCCGCACATGAGCGCCGGGCCTGGCGGCGGCAAGCACCGGCACATGCTCCGTCGGGAACATGTACCAGGACGGCCAGACTCCCGCCTGCAGGCCGGGCCGGCAATCCGGTTGGCGTACTGCGGCAGCCCCAAATGCATGTACTGCGCTGGTCCGCGCACAGGCACCGGCCAGGGTGCCTGGCAGACCGAGTATTCCGTCGGTAAAGGCTACGGGACCGACCGTTCCTGCTCAGGCCAGACCGCTGATCCGGTCGTCCTGCATGTCGATCCGCAGCGCCTGCGGTGACTTCGACAGCCCGGGCATGCGCATGATGCTGCCGGCCATGGCCACGATGAAGCCGGCGCCGGCGCAGGGAATCAGCCGCGTCACCGGCAGGCTGAAACCGTCCGGCGCACCGCGCCGCTTGGAATCGGCGGTAAAGGAAAACTGCGTTTTGGCCACGCACACCGGCAGGTGAGCCAGCCCCATGGCTTCGATACGCGCCAGGTCGCGCCGGGCGGCTTCGCTGAGCCGGACACCGCTGCCGCCATACACCTTCCGCACGATGGCATCGAGCTTGTCGGGCACGCTGTCGTCGTCGGCGTAGCTCAACTGCACCGGCGCATCCGGCGCCTGTGCGGCCGACAGCACGGCCCAAGCCAGTGCCTCGGCACCCACTCCGCCCCTGGCATGGCCGTCACACGGTGCAAAGGCTGCACCACGCTGGTGGCAGTATTCGGCCAGCATGGCGATTTCGTTGTCGCTGTCGTCGGCAAACCGGTTGAGCGCCACAACGACGCGCTGGCCGAAACCGGCCAGGTTGTCCAGATGGCGCCCGAGGTTGGCCAGCCCCTGCATCAGGGCTGCCGGCTGGGGCTGCCTGACGTCGGCCAGCTCGCAGCCGCCATGCCACTTGAGCGAAGCCAGCGTGGTGACCAGCACCACGGCAGCCGGCGCCAGCCCGGTCTGCCGGCTGACGATGTTGAAGAATTTTTCTGCGCCCAGATCCGAGCCGAAGCCGGCCTCGGTAATCGCCCAGTCCGCCACCGACAGGGCTGCACGGGTTGCCGCTACCGAGTTGCAGCCGTGCGCGATGTTGGCAAACGGTCCGCCGTGCACGAATGCGGCATTGCCTTCCAGCGACTGCACCAGGTTGGGTTTGACCGCGTCCCGCAACAGCGCCATGACGGCGCCGGTGCTGCCGAGTTCCCGGCCGGTCAGCGGCGTGCCGTCGGAGCGGAAGCCAAGGACCAGGGCATCCAGCCGGCGGCGCAGGTCGGCTTCGTCCTCCGCGAGGCACAGGACAGCCATGATTTCGGATGCTGCCGTGATGTCAAAGCCGGTTTCGGCAGGCACGCCATTGGCACCACCACCCAGTCCGGTCACGACCTGTCGCAAGGCGCGGTCGTTGACGTCGAGCACCCGGCGCCACAGCACTTCGGCCACCGGGGTTTCCGGCTGCTGGAAGCGCAGGTTGTCTATCAGTGCGGCAATCAGGTTGTTGGCGCTGGTGACGGCGTGAAAGTCGCCGGTGAAGTGCAGGTTGATGTCTTCCATCGGCAGCAGCTGGGCGTAACCGCCCCCCGTGGCGCACCCCTTGAGGCCGAAACACGGCCCCAGCGACGGTTCGCGCAGGGCCAGTGCGGCAGACTGCCCGAGGCGTTGCATGGCCTGCGCCAGGGCGATCGACACCGTGGTCTTGCCGCTGCCGGCCGGCGTGCCGCTGGTGGCGGTGACCAGGATCAGCCGGCCGCGGGGCCGGTCGGCACGCAGCGTGACCTTGGCCTTGGCACGGCCATAGGGCTCGTACTCGGCCGGATCCAGTCCGATCCGGCTGGCAAGGTCGGTAATGGGCAACAGGCTGGCACGCTGGGCAATGTCGAGGTCGGAAAGCATGGCTTGGCAGGAAAACCGGAATGGCAGAAACCGGGATTATCGCCAAAACCCGTCATGCCGGACGCGAATCGCGGACAGGAAAAACCCCGCCGCAATACGCAGGCGGGGTAAGGACAAACCCGTTTGGATCAGCGGGTTGCAACCTCGATGACAGCCCGGGCGGCCACTTCGGCACCGTTGCGCTTGAGTTCGAGGTGCAGCTTGCGGAACACGCCGGCCAGCCATGCCTGGTAGGGCCGGTCGGCCAGGGCGTTAAGCGCAGCCTGTGCCAGATTGGCGGCCGTGGCTTCATGTTGCAGCAGTTCCGGCACCACGAACCGGCCGGCCAGGATGTTGGGCAGCCCGACATAGGGCAGCCGCAGCTTTTTCTTGACGATGCGGTAAGTGGTACTGGAAATGCGGTAACTGATGACCATGGGCCGTTTGGCCAGGGCCACTTCCAGCGTGGCGGTGCCGCTGGCGGCCAGCACGAGATCGCTGGCAACCATGGCTTCACGCGCATGGCCGTACAGTACGCGGATCGGCAGTTCCTCCGCCCCGTGAATGCGGATCAGCTGGCGGAAGCGGTCCATGGTGGGCCGGGTGGCCATCGGCACGACAAACTGCGCATCAGGCAGTGCTGCCAGCAGGCGCCGGATGGTTTCGAGGAGCAGCGGCGTCATGTAGTCGACTTCGCTGACCCGGCTGCCGGGCAGCACGGCAAAGACCGGCCCTTCGCCCAGCTTGAGCAGGGCACGGGCAGCCGGCTGGTCGGGATCCAGCGCGAAGCCGTCGGCAAACGGGTGGCCGACGTAGGTAACCGGCACGCCGGCATCGCGATAGATCGCGGGCTCCATCGGGAACAGCGCCAGCATGTGGTCGACCGACTGGCGGATCTTGTGGATGCGCTCGCCGCGCCAGGCCCAGATCGAGGGGCTGACGTAATGGACGGTACGCACGCCGCGGCGCTTGAGCCGGGCTTCCAGCCCGAGGTTGAAGTCGGGCGCATCAATGCCGATGAACACGTGCGGCCGGTCGGCCAGCAGGGCGTCGATCAGTCCGGAGCGGATTTTCAGGAGCCTTGGCAGGCTCCTGATGACTTCGGCGTAGCCGCGCACGGCCAGCGCTTCCTGCGGGTACAGGCTCACCAGCCCTTCGCCCTGCATTTTCGGGCCGCCGATGCCGACAAACTCGATGTGCGGGCGCTGCTGCTTGAGAGCGGCCATCAGGGCCGCTCCCAGCCCGTCGCCGCTGGCTTCGCCAGCGACCAGGGCTACACGAAAGGTTCCGGGTCGGTGAAAGAGCGTCATGGTCTAGCGGATGATGCCGCGGGCGGATCGGGCAAAGAAGGCGTTGAAAAGGCCAAGCTCCGGCACACCGGCCGAAGCCTCGGCAATGGCAACCTTGGCCTCGTCCAGCGACAGGCCCTGACGGTAAAGCTGCTTGTAGGCGGTGCGGATGGCGCGGATGGCCTCCGGCGTGTAGCCACGGCGCTTGAGCCCTTCGCTGTTGATGCCGACCGGGCTGGCATGATTGCCGGCAGCCATCACGTAGGGCGGAACGTCCTGCACGATGATCGAGCCACCGGCCACCATGGCGTGGGCTCCGATGGTGCAGAACTGGTGCACGGCCGTCAGGCCGCCCAAGATCACGTAGTCACCCAGCGTGACATGCCCGGCCAGCGTGGCGTTGTTGGCCAGGATGCAGTGGCTGCCGACCTGGCAGTCGTGCGCCACGTGGGCATAGGCCATCACCCAGTTGTCGTCGCCCAGACGGGTGACGCCGACATCCTGCACGGTACCGGTGTTGAGGGTGACGCATTCACGGAAGGTGTTGCCGTTGCCGATTTCGAGCCGGGTCGGCTCGCCTGCATATTTTTTGTCCTGCGGCGCCTGTCCCACCGAGCAGAACGGGAAAAAAGTGTTCTGTTCGCCAATGGTGGTCAGCCCTTCGACCACCACATGGTGACCGATCTTGCTGCCGGCCCCGATACGGACGTCCGGGCCGACAACGGCATAGGCGCCCACCTCGACCGAACTGTCGAGTTCGGCCTTGGGATCGATGACAGCAGTGGGATGAATCGCCATCTTCAGATCTCCCGGCGGGCGCACATCAGGTCAGCCTCGCAGGCCAGTTCGCCATCGACGAAGGCCTTGGCGGCAAACTTGCCGATGCCGCGGGAAACCCGGAGCATTTCCACCTCGAACACCAGCGTGTCACCCGGAATCACCTGGCGCTTGAAGCGGGCATTGTCGATGCCGACGAAGAAGTAGAGCGCGTTTTCCTGGCGCACTTCGCCGTCGTGGGTCTTGATCGCCAGGATGCCGGCGGCCTGCGCCAGTGCCTCGATGATCAGCACGCCCGGCATGACCGGATACTGCTCAAAGTGCCCGACAAAAAACTGTTCGTTGGCCGTGACGTTCTTGATGGCCTTGATCCGCTTGCCCTCTTCGATTTCCAGCACCCGGTCCACCAGCAGGAAGGGGTAGCGGTGCGGCAGCATTTTCATGATGCCGCGGATATCGATCACGTTGGACACTTCGCTCATTTGCACTTCTCCGAATTTTTCAGTTCATCAAGTTCCCGCTCGAGCTCTTTCACGCGCGAGAACAGGCCGTCGAGCTGGCGCACGCGGGCGGCATTGGTCAGCCACTCCTTGTGCTCGGCCAGCGGATAGACAGCGGTATAGACCCCGGGCTTCCTGATGGACTTGGCCACCAGTGTCCCGCCGGAAATCTGCACTCGGTCACCGATGTCGAGGTGACCGGAAACCATGCCCGCCCCGCCGACGAGGCAATAGGCTCCCATGCGGGTGCTGCCGGCCACGCCGACGCAGGCCGCCATGGCCGTATGCCTGCCGATGTGGCAGTTGTGGGCAATGTGGATCAGGTTGTCGAGCCGGACGCCGTCCTCAATGACCGTATCGGCCAGCGCTCCCCGGTCAACCGTGGTATTGGCACCGATCTCGACGCTGTTGCCGATGATGACACGCCCGATCTGCGGGATTTTTTCCCAGTGATCGCCGGCAAAGGCATTGCCAAAGCCGTCGGCTCCGATCACGCATCCCGGATGCAGGATGCAGTGCTCTCCGACCACGCAATGATGCTCGACCACGGCGCGGGCATAAAGGATGGTAGCCGAGCCGATGCGGGCGCCTTCACCGACAAAGCTGCCGGCAGACAGGATCACCCCTTCGCCGATCACGGCATGATCACCGATCACGACGTGCGGGCCGACCTCGACCCCGGGTGCCAGGCTGGCACTCGGCGAGACAACGGCAGAGGGATGAATGCCCGGCCGGGCCGTCGGCAAGGGATGGAACAGGGTGGCCACCCGGGCGAAATACAGCTGCGGATCACGGCAGGCGATGTGGGTGGCGGCAAACTGCCCGGCCAGCGCGACCGGAACGATCAGGGCGCTGGCACTGCTGGCATGGCCGGCGGCGGCATGTTTTGCCGTAACGAAAGCGATGTCGCCCTCGCCGGCTGTTTCGAGTGCAGCCACCCGCTCGATCAGCAGCGAGCCTTCGCCGCACAGCTCGCCACCGAGCCGGTCAACAATGTCACCGAGAGTCAGGCCATTCATGGCAGAGTCCACACAAAAACGGGCGGCCTGCCGGTCATGGCCCGGATGGAGCCGATGACCCTCAGGCCGCACGGATTGAACACGCGCTTGTCTAGCGGTCAAGCGCCTTGATGATGCGGTCGGTCAGGTCGTACTTCGGGTTGATGTAGACCGCTTCCTGGACGATCAGGTCATAACCGTCCTGCTTGGCAATGTCGAGCACCACCGCATTGGCACGCTCCAGCACCGAGGCAAACTCCTCGTTGCGGCGTACGGTAAAGCTGTCGCGCAGCTCGCGGTTGCGGGCCTGGAAATCACGCTCGATCTGCACCAGCTCTTTTTCCCGCTGCCGGCGCTCGGCCTCTCCCAGCTTGCCGCCATCGAGGGCCTGCTTGACCTTGCGGGCCCGCTCGGCCATCTGCTTGAGTGCGTCTTCCTGCGGAGCAAACTCGGCCTCGAGCCGTTTCTGGGCGGCTACGGCGGGTGCGGCCTCACGATAGATGCGCTCGGTATTGATGTAGCCGAGTTTGACGTCGGCCATGGCTGGCAATGCCACCATCAAGGGAATCGCCAGCGCAAATACGCTCAATGCCCTCATGATCTGCTCTCCTTGCCTCAGAACACTGTTCCCAGCGTGAACTGGAAGCGCTGGATCTGGTCACCCTCTTCCTTCTTGAGCGGGTAGGCAAAACTGAATTTCATCGGTCCCAGCGGCGACAGCCACGACAGGGCGACACCGGTGGAGTAACGCAGGTTGTCCTGCCACGACAGCGGCTTGCCGTCGGCGGCAGTGGCGTAATCTCCTCCCCACAGGGTACCGGCGTCAACAAAGCCCGACATGCGCAGAGTCTTGTCGTCCTTCATGCCCGGGAACGGGAACAGCACTTCGGCATTGACGATGGCGCGACGGGTGGCACCGTAGGCATCGTTGAGTTCGTCGCGCGGACCGATCGAGCCGGTTTCAAAGCCGCGGACCGAGCCGATGCCACCGAGGTAGAAGTTCTGGAAGAACGGCACCGAGCTGGTGGAACCATACGACTGCACGGCACCGATTTCACCGTTCAGGGCCAGGGTAAAGGTCTTGGACAGCGGCCAGAAGAACTGCTGGCTGGCCACGATGCGCCCGTACTGGATGTCACTGCCCGGCAGCGCCACTTCGAGGTTGATGCGCGAGACACGGCCCTTGGTCGGCCACAGGAAGCTGTCGCGGGTATCACGACCCCAGCCCACCTTGGCAAGGTAGTTGAGGTTGTTGTCACCGAACTGGTTGACATAATCCTTGTAGCGCTGCGGGCTGCCGGCGAAGGTCTTGACCTTGACCTGCTCGACCCCGAGGCTGGTGTTGATGGTGTCGTATTCGGTAATCGGGAAGCCGAAGCGCACGGCAGCACCGGTGGTATCGGTCTGGTACTGGTACGTGTCGGTCTTGTTGGGCGAATAACGGCGGGTATAAAGGTCGTAGCCGATCGACACGCCATCATTGGTGAAGTACGGATCGGTGAACGACAGGTTCAGGTAGCGGTTGAGCTTGGAAGTATTGAACGACGCGCTCACGGCCTTGCCCGAACCGAAGAAGTTCGACTGCGAAATGCCGGCTGACAGGATCAGGCCTTCATCCTGCGCGTAACCGGCACCCAGCGTTACGTTGCCGGTCGGTTTTTCGGTCACCTTGAAGTTGACATCCACCTGGTCGGCCGTATCCGGCACGGCCGGGGTTTCGACGTTGACGTCGGTAAAGTAGCCCAGCAGGTCAAGGCGTTCCTTGGAGCGCTTGATCTTGGCTGCGTCATACCAGCCGGCTTCCATCTGGCGCATTTCGCGGCGGATCACTTCGTCACGGGTGCGGGTATTGCCGACGATGTTGATCTTGCGCACGTAGGTGCGGCGACCCGGATCGACAAAGAAGGTAAAGCCGACTTCGCCCTTTTCCTTGTCCACTTCCGGAACGGCATTGATGTTGGCAAAGGCGTAGCCTTCGGCTCCCAGACGGTCGGTGATGGCCGTCACGCTGTCGGTGATCTTGTCACGGGTGAACGTGTCGCCCTTCTTGACCACCAGGAGCGGCAGCAACTCGGCTTCCGGCACGATCATGTCGCCGGCCAGCCGGACGTCGCTGACGGTGTACTTCTTGCCTTCGGACACGTTCACGGTGATGAACATGTCTTCCTTGTCCGGGCTGATCGACACCTGGGTCGAATCGATGTTGAACTCGAAATAGCCCTGGTTAAGGTAGAACGCCCGCAGTTTTTCCAGGTCACCGGTCAGTTTCTGCCGCGAATACTGGTCGTCCTTGGTAAACCACGAGAACCAGCCCGGCGTGGCGAGCTGCATCTGCTCGCTCAGGTCGTCGGCGCTGAATGCCTGGTTGCCGACAAAGTCGATACGCTTGATGCGGGCAGCCGGGCCTTCGCTGATGTCGAGCGCCACGGCCACGCGGTTGCGGTCAAGCTTGGTGACGGTCGGCTTGATCTCCACCGAGTACTTGCCTTTGGTGAAGTACTGGCGCTTGAGTTCCTGCACCGCCTGGTCCAGCAGCGCCTGGTCGAAAATGCGGCTTTCTGCAAAGCCGTTTTCCTTCAGCGCCTTCTTGAGTTGGTCCTTGTCGAATTCCTTGGCACCGGTAATGGAGAGCTGTGCCACCACGGGACGTTCGTCCACGGACACGATCACCACGTCGCTTTCGGATTCGATGCGCACGTCGTCGAAAAACCCGGTGGCAAACAGCGCCTTGATGGCGTCCTGCGCACGGGTGTCGGTGAAGGTGTCGCCAACCTTGAGCGGCAGGTAGTTGAACACGGTGCCGGGTTCAGTGCGCTGCAAGCCCTCGACGCGGATATCACGGACCACAAAGGGCGTAGCTGCCAGGGACGGCAGCGCGGCCAAGCCGATGATGGCCGCGGCAAGGTTTGTCAATTTCATAGAGTGGCGGTTATCCCGCAAAAAGACGGGTAATGTCGTTGAAAAGGGCAAATGACATCAGGAGCAGCAAGGCTGCCAGCCCGATGCGTCGACCGATGTCCTGCACCTGCATGGACAAGGGGCGGCCACGAATGATTTCGGCCGCATAATACAGCAAATGCCCGCCATCCAGCAGAGGGATGGGCAAGAGATTGAGGATGCCCAGACTGATGCTGATCAGCGCCATGTAATCGACAAACGATTCCCAGCCCGCCCGGGCGCTCTTGCCGGCGAAATCGGCCATGGTGATCGGCCCGCTGATGTTGCTGGGCGAAACGGCCCCGGTCAGCATGCGTCCCATCATTTTCAGCGTCAGCGCCGAGGTCTGCCACGTCTGCGCCACCGCCATCCCGATTGCATCAACCGGCCCGACATGACGCACATAGCGCAAAGATTGCATCCAGTCGCGATCAGGCTGTGAGGCCAGCCCGATCTTCCATTCACCGGATGCTGCATCCTGCCGCGGCGTCAGGGTCACTGACTCGCGACCGCCGTCGCGGCGCTGCAATGTCACCTGTAACGGCCGGCCCTGGCTGGCCTGCACGGCCGCCACCATTTTTTCCCAGTCGCCATCCAGCGCCATGCCGTCCAGCGCCACCAGCCGGTCACCGACCTGGATGCCGGCCTGCTCGGCAGCACTCCCGGGCAACACGAATCCCGCCTCCGTCGTCGGCCGCGCCGGCGACACCCCGAACCCGGCCATGCCACGCTCAAGGCTGCCACCGTCGATCCGGCCGGCCGGCACCTGCAAGGTACGCGTCACGCCGCCGTCACTCACCTTGATGACCAGCGGTTCGCCACGGTCGGTCAGCGCTTCGACCAGAGCCAGCCGCAACTCCTGCCAGTCGTGCACCGGCTGGCCGTTGATGCTTTCCACCTCCTGCCCCGCCCGCAGGCCGGCTACGGCGGCCGGACTGCCCGGCACCACGCTGCCCACCCCAGGGCGCAAGCCTTCGGTACCGTTCAGCAACGTCACCCACACCAGCACCACTGCCAGCAGCAGGTTGGCTACCGGACCGGCCGCCACGATGGCCACCCGCCGCCACACCGTCTGCTGGTCAAACGCCCGGTGCATCTCGGTCGGCGCCACCTCGCCCTCACGGCTGTCGAGCATGCGCACATAACCGCCCAGCGGTACCGGCGCAATGGCCCACTCGGTCTCGCCCCGCTGCCATTTGACGATGGCCGGGCCAAAACCGATGGAAAAGCGCAACACCTTGACGCCCATGCGGCGCGCCACCCAGTAATGGCCGAACTCGTGAAACGTGACCAGCACCCCCAGGGCGAGCAGAAAAGCCAATACGGTCGTCACCATGGTCAAGATCCTTGCAGATTGTCGCCCAGCGCCTTGCGCAGGGCGGTCACGGCCTGTTCCGGCCGGTCCACCGGCAGGTTGTGCCCGGCAGCCGGTACCCTGATCAGCGGCACCCCCAGCCGTTGCGCCAGCCGCTCGCCGATCGCCAGCGGAAAGACGCGATCGCCCTCGCTCCACACCAGCCGCGTATCCGGCCAGCTCATTCCGGTATAGCGGGGAAGATAGCCGTCCATGTTGACCAGCAGGTCGTCCATCAGGCGGTAAAGCGCCGGCTCGCGCCCGGCCAGATAGGTTTCACGCACGTCGTCCAGAATCCAGTCCGGCACATCGTCGGTCTTGCTCGACACCATCCGCACCAGCCGGCGCATGCCGGCCGTGTCCTGCGGCACAAACAGGGCGGCCGGCGAAGCCGCATCTGCCCGTTGCAGCAGGGCCTGCAAGTCGGCCGGCGTGTAGACCGGACCGGGCGAATTGACGATCACCAGCCGGCTGACCACCTGCGGCAGGCGCCGCGCCAGCTCGACGGCCACAAATCCGCCATAGGAGATGCCCACCAGCTCGACCTGCCGGATGCCCCGGGCGGCCAGCAGGGCCTGCAAGGCATCGGCCTGCGCGTCCAGCGAAGGCGTGCGGCCCGACACCGAATCACCGAACCAGAGCAGGTCCGGCACCAGCACGCGGTGATCGCGGACCAGGTCCAGCATCGGTGCTTTCCAGCTTGCCAGACCATTGGCACCAAAGCCGTGGATCAGCAGCACGGCCGGCCCGCTACCCCCCTCGCGGTAGGCCAGCCGGCCATCCGGCAAGGCCAGTTCGGCCGGCTCGAAGCCGTGCCAGCGTGCTTCGGTCGCACCCCACAGGGCATGCAGGCGGGTGGGGGAACAGGCGGCCAGCATCAGGACCAGCCAGCTGGCCAGCACAAGGCGCCAGATTCGTGAAACGCTCATAGAGGGGCGGAATCTGCGTGGTTCAAACGGCGCGCAGTCTAGCATGCCGCACTGGCCGCACCATCTGCGGGCAGGCTGGCACACAGCGCCCGCAAGGCCGGCGATTGCCAGCCACGCCGCCAGACCAGCCAGGTCTGCATCGGTGCAGCTTCTGCCGGCAGATCATGCACCGCCAGCCCCAGGTGGGCACTGGCCGGATCATCCAGTACCGAACGCGGCAACAAGGCGATGCCCATGCCGGCCGCCACGCAGCCCAGGATGGCCTGGAACGACCGGAACTCCAGCACGGTTGCCGGCACGATGCCGCGGACACGGCACCAGTCCTCCAGCCGGTCGCGGTAGGCACAGCCAGCACCAAAGGTCAGCAGCACCGGTGCCACGGTCGCCTCGGCCAGCGACAGGCCGGCCTCGGCAATCAGGCACGGAGCCTCGCACCAGACCGGACAGCCCTCCAGCCCGGGCTCGGTCACCGGCCCGCAGACAAATGCCGCATCCAGCCGGTATTCCAGCACGGCACTGACGGCCTGGCGGGTCGGCAGTGTGTCGAGCACCAGCTGCACGGCCGGATGGCGCCGGTGAAAGGCCGGCAAGACCTGCGGCAGGCGGATGGCCGCCGTGGTTTCCATCGATCCCAGCCGCAATGTGCCGCCCGGCTCGTCGCCGCGCACCGCCGCGCGGGCTTCGTCTGCCAGGCTTTGCAGCCGGCGGGCGTAGCCCAGCAGGATTTCGCCCGCCGGCGTGATGAACAGCCGCCGCCGGTCGCGGCGGAACAGCTCAATACCCAGATCGTCTTCCAGCTGCCGCAGGCGGGCTGACACGTTGGACTGCACGCAGCACAGCTGCCCGGCGGCGGCCGTGACACTGCCGGTCTCGGCCACGATGCGGAACAGCCGCAGGCTGGCAAGGTCCATGACTCATCACTCCTGGAGATCGATTCAATCAATTTAAATCGTTTTTATTGAAAATGCATCACGCCTAAAGTGACCCTGTACCAGTCACCAGAAGGAGCAATTCATGCCAGGACGGTTCCGCCTGCCTGCCGGCCCGTACGGGCTGCTGACCCTGGCTGCCGCCATGGGGCTCGGGCGCTTTTTCTACACACCCCAGTTACCGCTGATGCTGGCCGAGGGGCGGATCAGCCTGCCGGATGCCTCAGGGCTGGCTTTTGCCAACTATCTTGGCTACCTCGCAGGCAGCCTGTGGCTGGCGCGGCGTGCCTTGCACGGCCCCCGGCAGCTCATGGCCGGACTGCGGACCGGACTGGTACTCAACGTGGCCGGACTGGCACTGCTGGCCTGTCCGTTGCCGGTCTGGCTCTGGGTACTGGCCCGCGGCGTATCGGGCATCGCCAGCGCCATGGTCATGGTCTGCCTTGCTGCCCTCCTGCTGCCACGGGCCGGTACCCGGACCCGCGGCCTGATCTATGCCGGCATCGGCTGCGGCATGGTTGCCGCCGGCGGACTGACCCATCTGTGGCCCGACAGCCTTCACAGCGGCTGGCTGGCCACAACCCTTGCCGCCCTGCTGGCCGGTCTGGTCTGGCAGCCGCCCCGGCGCGCACGTCCTGCCGTCCGGCCCGCCGCGACAGCATCGCCTCGCCCGGACACCAGCCTGGGCGCCCTGACTGCGCTGTACGGCCTTGCCGGACTGGGCTACATCATCGTCGCCACCTACCTGCCCACTCTGGCCCGCGACACGCTGGGGCCTGATGCAGACACCGGCCTGCTGTGGCTGGTGGCTGGTGCGGCCGCCATGCCCGCGCCGCTCCTGTGGGCCGGACTGGCCCGCCGGCTGGGCGATGCACCGGCACTGGCACTGAACCTTGCCTTGCAGGTCACGGCCACCGCTCTGCCCGCCTTCGCCTCCGGGCCGGCCCTGCTGGTTCTGGCAGCAGCCTGTCTCGGACTGGGATTTGCCGGTACGCCGGCCCTGGTCCTGCCGCTGGCCAGCCGGCTGCCGGTACGGGTGGGCTGGCAACCGGTAGCCGCCGTCACTGCGGCCTATGGCGTCGGCCAGTTATTGGGGCCGCTGCTGGCGGGCGTACTGCGCCAGACCAGCGGCAGCTTTGCCCTGCCAAGCCTGGTGGCCGCACTGGCCTTGCTGCCTGCACTGCTGTTCATCCCTGCCGCTACCGGCTACCGCTTGCCGGCACTCTTTGGCCGGGCAGCCATCCGGTCGCGCTAGCCTTTTCACCCTCCTGACCACCTGACCCGAAAGAAAGAACACCATGCCATTCATCAACATCCGCCTGACCCGCGAAGGTGCCACGCAAGAACAGAAAGCCCGGCTGATCGAAGGCGTGACCGATCTGGTCACCACGGTGCTGGGCAAGAACCGGGCAACCACCTTCGTGATCATCGACGAGGTCGAGACGGACAACTGGGGCATCGGCGGCGAGCCGGTCACGCAGATCCGCGCAAGGCAGAGCCAGACATCACAAGCCTGAAGCGGAAGCGGAAGCGGAAGCGGAAGCGGAAGCGGAAGCGGAAGCGGAAGCGGAAGCGGAAGCGGAAGCGGAAGCGGAAGCGGAAGCGGAAGCGGAAGCGGAAGCGGAAAACAGCATGAGGGACCGCTCCGGATTCCCGGCATGGTCAGCGACGAACGGTATCCCTATCATGCAGGGCTTTCATTGCTGGTCGCACTGCCATGTTGCTGAACGTCATCTGGGCCGGATTCATTCTGGTCGCGATCTTCACCACGCTGTTGCAGGTCGTGCTGTTCGGGGCCACCGACCTGCCGGCCCAGATGGTCAAATCACTGTTCGACACCTCGAAAACCGCGTTTGAAATCGCGCTGGGCCTGACCGGGGTGATGACGCTGTGGCTCGGCATCATGAAAGTGGGCGAGCGCGCCGGCCTGATCAACCTGATGGCGCGCGGGCTGGCCCCGCTGTTCCGCCGCCTGTTTCCCGGTGTGCCGGCCGGCCATCCGGCGCTGGGCAGCATGACCATGAACATCGCCGCCAACATGCTGGGGCTGGACAACGCCGCCACGCCGCTGGGGCTCAAGGCCATGCGCGAGTTGCAGACGCTCAATCCCGAGCCGGACACCGCCACTGACGCGCAGATCCTGTTTCTGGTCATCAACACGGCAGCGGTGACGCTGTTTCCCGTCACCATCATGGCCTACCGGGCGCAGATGGGTGCGGCCGATCCTTCGGACGTGTTCATCCCGCTGATCCTCGCCAGCTACATCGCCACCGTGTCGGGCGTGGCGCTGGTGGCGGCGATGCAGCGCCTGCGGATCTGGGACCCGGTGGTGCTGGCCTATCTTGGCGGGCTGGCGGCCGTGGTGGGCGGGCTGGCGTGGTGGTTTGCCGGCCTGTCGCCGGAGGCAATGCAGGCGCAGTCGCAGCTCTGGAGCAACGGCCTGCTGCTGGCCGTGGTGGCCGGTTTTCTGCTGGCAGCCATCCGGCGCGGCATCAATGTGTACGACAGCTTCATCGAAGGCGCCAAGGAAGGGTTCCAGGTAGCAGTCGGCATCATTCCCTATCTGGTGGCGATGCTGGTGGCGATTGCGCTGTTCCGCACCAGCGGCGCACTGGAACTGCTGATCGGCGGCCTGCGCAGCCTGGTGGCGGGCTGGGGCTTTGATGCCCGCTGGGTCGACGCCCTGCCCAACGGCATCATGAAATCACTGTCGGGCAGCGGCGCGCGGGCGGTGATGCTGGACACCATGCAGACCCACGGCGCCGACAGTTTTGTCGGCCGGCTGGTGTCGATCATCCAAGGGTCGAGCGAAACCACGTTCTACGTGCTGGCGGTGTACTTTGGCGCGGTGAACATCCGCCATACCCGCTATGCCGCCGGCTGCGGCCTGTTTGCCGATCTGGCGGGATTCGTGGCGGCGGTGGCGGTGGCCTACCTGTTCTTCGGGCAGGCAGCCTGAGGCAAAGCGGCGGGACAGCGTCTATGCTCAGCACATGACCCACGGCCAGGGACCGTCCCCGCGAGGAGATTTTCATGACCGCCATCACTGCCTGCCAATCGCTCGACAACCTGTGCCGGCACCTTGACGCCATCGACCGCCAGATCGTCACCCTGCTGGCGGAGCGCGGTGCCTATGTCCGGCAGACCAGCCGCTTCAATACGGAGCCGGCGGCACTGGCCGACCGGCAACGGCTGGCTCCGGCCATCAGCCGGGCGCGGGCACTGTCCCTGTCGGTCGGTGCCGATCCGGATACGACCGAGCGGGTCTACCTCGCCATGCTGGCGGCGTTCGGCACGGCCGACACGGCAGAATATCCGGCACTGGCCACCGGATAATTCCGGCACCACGCCGGATTTTTACCGGTTTCAGCCGTTGCCGGGCCGGGCGGTGGCGGCAATGCGGCGCGCGGGCTACTGTGTTTACTTGATAACAACAAGGAAACCCGTAACACCATGGCCGACACCCTGATCTTTTTTGCCAGCAAGGTGCTCTTTGTCATCGCCGCCCTGTTCCCGATCCTGAATCCTCCCGGCCACGCGCCCCTCTTTCTGTCCCTGACCGTCCACAACACGCCCGAAGAACGCGCCATCCTCGCCCGCAAGGTCGGGATCTACAGTTTCATGCTGTTGCTGCCGAGCATGTTCATCGGCAGTTATGTCCTGCGCATCTTCGACATCACCCTGCCCTTCGTGCAGGTGGGCGGCGGCATCCTGGTCGCCATTGCTGCGTGGGAAATGCTGGCCGACAAGCACGGCCCCAGTCCCGAAGAACAGGCCGAGCCCCACCAGCTGGACCAGAACGCCCTGTCCCAGCGTGCCTTTTACCCGATCACCTTTCCGATCACGGTCGGTCCCGGCTCGATCACGGTAGCGATCACTGTCGGCGCCAGCATGCAGGGCAAGGGACTGGAAAGCTTCACCCTGCTGCCGCTGGCCAGCTTTGTCGCCGTCAGCCTGATTGCCTACTCGCTGTACTGGAGCTACCGCTACGCCGACCGCCTGCTCAGGCTGCTCGGCCCCAACGGCACCATGGTGTTCCTGCGGCTGTCGGCCTTCATCCTGATGTGCCTGGGCGTGCAGATCTTCTGGGAGGGGCTGACCCAGCTCATCCTGCAATTCACCAGCGCGCACTTTGACATCGTGGTCCGGATGAAGTGACCTGCCGGCTCGGTTACACTAGCCGCATGAAGACCTATATCGTTGGCGGGGCGGTGCGTGACCGTCTTTTGGGCCTGCCGGTGCGCGACCGCGACTGGGTCGTGACAGGCGAAACACCGGAATCCATGCGCCGCCGGGGCTTTCGCCCGGTCGGGCGTGATTTTCCGGTGTTCCTGCATCCGGACACGCACGAGGAATACGCACTGGCGCGCACCGAGCGCAAGACCGCGCGCGGCTATCACGGCTTTTCGTTTCATGCCGCGCCGGACGTGACGCTGGAAGCCGATCTGGCCCGGCGCGACCTCACCATCAACGCCATGGCCGAGGACGAAAACGGTGAGCTGGTCGACCCGTTCAACGGCCGACAGGACCTGGCAGCCGGCATCCTGCGCCATGTGGGCGAAGCCTTTGTCGAAGACCCGGTACGCATCCTGCGCATTGCCCGCTTTGCTGCCCGCTTCGGCTTCACCGTCGCCGAAGACACGCAAAACCTGATGCGTTTCATGGTCGATGACGGCGAAGTGGACCATCTGGTGCCGGAACGGGTCTGGCAGGAACTGTCCAAGGGACTGATGGAAGCACAGCCATCGCGCTTTTTCACCGTCCTGCGCGACTGCGGTGCACTGGCGCGCATCCTGCCCGAAGTCGATGCCCTGTGGGGCGTGCCACAGCGTGCGGACTACCACCCCGAAGTGGATACCGGCGTGCATGCCATGCTGGTGCTGGACCAGTCGGCCCGGGACGGACTGGGGCTGGCGGCGCGCTTTGCCGCCCTGTGCCATGACCTTGGCAAAGCCCTGACACCGGCCGAACTGCTACCGCGCCACAGCGGACACGAAGGGCGTGGCGAAGCGCCGACCCGGGCCCTGTGCGAGCGCCTGCGCGTACCGGCGGAATGCCGCGACCTGGCGCTGCTGACCGTGCGTTTTCACTCGCACATCCACCGCATCCGCGAACTGCGTCCGGACACCGTGCTGCGGCTGCTGCGCGAGTGCGATGCCCTGCGCCGGCCGGCCCGGTTTGACGACCTGCTGGCGGTCTGCCGCTGCGATGCCCACGGCCGTCCCGGCCACGAGCAGGACGCCTATCCGCAGATTGCCATTGCCCGCCGCTACCTTGATGCCGCGCAGTCGGTCAACGCAGGCGACATTGCCCGGCAAACGCCGGACAAGTCCACCATCCCCTACCGGATTGACGCCGCCCGCCTGTGCGCCATCGAAGCCGCCAAACGGCAGATATCCTAGCCCAACCCCGTTTTCACCCGCACCGGATCACACTTCATGACCCCGTACATCCTGGGCCTGTTCGCCGGCCAGCCGGCACCTTTGGGCGGTGGCAGCCGCCTGTCCTCCATCGTCAAGCACCCGGTGGACCGGCTGACGCTGACCGCAACCGGCCCGCAGGAAGACCAGCAGGCAGACCTGACCGTGCACGGTGGCGTGGACAAGGCCGTCCACCTCTATCCGGTCGAACATTACGCGGTGCTGGCCCAGGCGTTTCCGGCCGCTGCTGCCGTGCTGGGCAGCGGCTTTCTGGGTGAAAACGTGTCGCTGGCCGGGCTGTGCGAAGACCGGCTGCGGCTGGGTGACCGCCTGGTCATCGGCGATGCCGTGCTGGAAGTCAGCCAGCCGCGCAGCCCGTGCTGGAAAATCGACAGCCGTACCGGCGAAAAAGGCGTGGCCGAACACATTGCCCGCCAGTACCTGACCGGCTGGTACTGCCGCGTGCTGCATCCGGCCGTCATCCGTGCCGACAGCCCGGTCTGCCATGAAACCGTGCACGCCGACTGGCCGACCCTGTTGCAACTGATGGCCCTGATGGCCGAGCACCGTCCCGAACCGGCCAGATTGCGGGCCGCAGCCGTTCCGGCCCTGACGCAATCGTGGCAGGACAAGCTGCACAAGCGTGCCGACTGGCTTGAACAGCAGGCCGGCTGAATCAGACAACGTCCCTTTCCCCAATCCTTGCCCGGAGCCTGTCCCGTATGCTGATGGTGGTTTCTCCTGCCAAATCCCTTGATTTTGAATCTCCCCTGCCGTCCGGCCTGCCGGCCACCCGTCCGCCGATGCTGGACGAATCAGCCCGGCTGGCCGACATCCTGCGCCAGATGGCACCGCAGGATATCGCTGGGCTGATGCAGGTCAGCGACAAGATTGCCGCCCTCAACGTGGCCCGCTTCGCCGAATGGCACGCCAACTACAGTGCACCGCAGGCACGGCAGGCTGTCTTTGCCTTCAACGGCGACGTCTACGAAGGACTGGACGCCGCCTCGCTGGACCGGACCGGCCTTGACTGGCTGCAACCGCGCCTGAACATCCTCTCCGGCCTCTACGGACTGCTGCGTCCGCTGGACCTGATGCTGCCCTACCGGCTGGAAATGGGAACCAGGCTGGCCAACCCGCGCGGCAAGGACCTGTACGCTTTCTGGGGAGAGCGCATCACCACCGAGCTGAATGCCCGCCTGCAACAGGACGGCAGCCAGGTGCTGGTCAACCTTGCCAGCGACGAATATTTCCGGTCGGTCAAACCCGCGCAGCTGGCCGCCACGGTATGGACACCGGTCTTCCGCGACAGCAAGGCCGGCGGTCCCTACAAGATCGTGAGCTTCTGGGCCAAGCGGGCCCGCGGCCTGATGGTGCGCTGGATGGCCGAGCAGCGCATCGAATCACCGGACGACCTGCGTGCCTTTGATGTCGAGGGCTACCGCTTCAACCCGGCTGCCAGCAACGGCACGACGCTGGTGTTCCTGCGCGACCACTGAGCCACCCGGAACCTGACGGCCCGTTGCGCCAGATGGCTGAGGCCAACCGGCCCCGGGGCCGCTCCGGCCATCCAAGGTGGCCACCCGTTCTGCACGACAGATACTGACCGGCAAACAAGCAGGAGTGGCCACAGCCGGGGCCATGATCCGCCACGCACCCGCATCGTCCGGAAAACCCCGGGCGAACCAGACATGGCACAGGGTCAAAAGCAGGATTGCCTGACAGACCGGTCTCCCGGGACATGCAGCACCGGCCGCAGCAGCGTCCTGCTGCATGCGCGAAGCTGGAGCAGAAGCCGGCCCAACACCTTGGGCCGGCTTTCTGCATGAGCCGGCAAAGCGGTCATCCGGGCCTTCGCGGCACCAGCCGCCTCTTGTGTCTGGCCGCAATGCCCGGAGCCGTTTCCTTATTGCGGGCTGGCGACAGCATCTTCATGCGTTTCGCGCCGGGCAAAAAAAGCCTCTACATGCGTCTGCATGGCCTGGGTCAGGGTGTCTTCACCAAAGATCACCGTCGCATTGCACTGCTGTTGCAGCTCTTGCCAGTCGGCCTCACTGGCGGCCTGCAACAGCAGGTCGATGTCCGGATTCAGCGTCAGCGCCGTATCCACCATCGCCGGCACTGCGGCCGGATTGTCGCTGGCAACCACCAGCATGGCGGCATGCATGATGTGCGCCTGCACCAGCACGTCCGGCTCGGCAGCATCTCCGCAAACCGCCTTGATGCCGCGCTCGCGCAGCCGGTCCACCCGCTCGCGGTTCTGCTCGACCACCACGAACGGAATCTGCCGCGCCAGCATGCTGGCTGCCAGCGCCTCGCCAATGCGGCCGTAGCCCACCAGTACCACCTGCCCTTGCAGGTAATGGTGCTCGGTATCGTGCGGCAGCTCGGCATACGGGTCAGGGCGCGCGTCCAGCCGCCGCGCCAGCGCCGAGCGGGCCAGCAGCCAGCGGCTCAGCGGCGGCACCGATGCAAACACCACCGGATTGAGGGCAATCGAGATCAGGGCACCGGCCACGATCAGGCTTTGCCCTTCCGGCGGCAGCAGGCCGAGGCTGAGCCCCAGCCCCGCCAAGATGAAGGAAAACTCGCCGATCTGCGCGAGGCTGGCCGAAATGGTCAGCGCCGTACGCAAGGGATAGCGGAACGCCACCACCAGCACGGCAGCGGCCAGCGACTTGCACAGGATGATGATGGCCACCACGCCCAGCACGTGCAGCGGCATCTTGATCAGGATGGAAGGCTCGAACAGCATGCCGACAGCCACGAAGAACAGCACGGCAAAGGCATCGCGCAAAGGCAGTGACTCGCTGGCAGCCCGGTGGCTCAGGCGGGATTCGCGCAGCACCATGCCGGCAAAGAATGCCCCCAGCGCAAACGACACGCCAAATAGTTCGGCCGCCCCGTAGGCGATACCGATGGCGGCGGTAATCACCGACAGGGTGAACAGCTCGCGCGAGCCGGTGCGGGCCACCTGCCAGATCAGCCACGGCAGGATGCGCCGCCCCACCAGCAGCATCAGCCCGATGAACAGCGACACCTGCAACAGGGTCTTGCCGATGGTCCACCACAGCGAGCCGCCCGGAGCCGCCGCCTCGCCGCCGCCCAGCAGGCCGGCCAAGGGCGGCAGCAGCACCAGCACCAGCACCGTGGCTAGGTCTTCCATCACCAGCCAGCCCACGGCAATGCGCCCGTTCATGGACGCCAGAATGCCGCGCGCCTCCAGCGCCTTCAGCAACACCACGGTACTGGCACACGAGAGCGATACGCCAAACACCAGTGCCGCGCCCAGGCTCCAGCCCCACCAGCTGGCCAGCAGGGCTCCCAGCACGGTGGCCACGCCCATCTGCACCACGGCCCCGGGGATGGCAATGCGCTTGACGGACAGCAGGTCGTCCAGCGAAAAGTGCAACCCGACCCCGAACATCAGCAACATGACGCCGATTTCGGACAATTGCGCGGCCAGATGCACGTCACCGACAAACCCCGGTGTGGTCGGTGCAATCACGATGCCGGCAAACAGGTATCCCACCAGCGCCGGTATACGGAACCGTTCAGCCAGAAAGCCGAATACCAGAGCCAGGCCAAAGCCGGCCGCAATCGTCGAAATCAGGGGAAAGTTATGTTCCATGCATGTCCAAGAGAAGAAAGTAGCTTGTCAAAAGCGTTTTACCTGCCACAAAGTGACTTTTTTCACTTAACACCAGGTTAAAAGTACCAGTCTTTCGTGGATTGCACCGATAAAAAACCTCCCGCTGCGGGGAGGTTTGTACCGGTGCAACCATCACGGTTCAGCCACTGATCAGGTTCGACAGCGGCAGGTAGTCGACCGGATCTCCGGCTTTCACGGACTGTCCGGGAGCCAGCCGGACCAGACCGTCGGCCCACGCGCAGGAGGTCAGCACGCCGGACCCCTGCTGCGGATAGATTTCGACGGCAAACCGCCCTTCTTCATGGCTCAGGCGGGCGCGCAGGAATTCGGTACGCTTGCTGTCCGGCTGCTGCCAGTCAAAGCGGGCCGGCAGCTGCACGGACAGCATCGGTGCCCGGCCGTCCAGCCCCATGCGCTCACGCAGGAACGGCGCCACCAGCGTCGCCAGCGTCACGAATCCGGAAACCGGGTTGCCCGGCAGCCCGATGAAATCGGCCTCGCCAATGGCCCCGAAGGCAAACGGCTTGCCCGGCTTGATCGCCAGCCGCCACAAATCCAGCCGGCCTTCGCGTTCGACGGCGGTTTTGACATGGTCTTCTTCCCCGACCGACACCCCGCCGCAGGTCATCACCACGTCGGCCGACCCGGCAGCATCTGCCAGCGCCAGACGGGTGGCGGCGAGGCTGTCGGGGATGGTGGCCAGATCGCGGACTTCGCAGCCCATCTGCGTCAGGATGCCGCGCAGCCAGTATCGGTTGGAGTTGTAGATACGGCCGGGGAACAGGGTTTCGCCCGGTTCGGTCAGCTCGTCGCCGGTAAAGAACACCGCCACGCGCAGCGGGCGCAGCACTTCGACTTCCGGCTGGCCGACCGAAGCGATCAGCCCGATGTCGGCCGGCTTGAGCCGGCTGCCGGCTGCCACCACCACCGTGCCGGCGGCAATGTCCTCGCCGGCGCGGCGGATGTTCTGTCCGGCCCTGGGGGCGCTGGCCACCAGCACGCAATCGCCCTCCTGCCGGCACTGCTCCTGCATCACCACGCAGTCGGCACCGGCGGGAACCGGGGCCCCGGTGAAAATGCGGGCGGCGGTACCCGGTTGCAGCGGTTGCGGCTGGGTGCCGGCCGGTACGCGCTGGCTGACGGGCAGCGTCTTGCCCTCGGCCCAGTCGGCGACCCGCAGGGCAAAGCCGTCCATGGCGCTGTTGTCCTGCGGCGGCACGGCCAGACGCGACACCACGTCACGCGCCAGTATCCGCCCGCGGGCACGCACCAGCGGCAGCACCTCGGTTTCGGTCAGCCGGCGGGCCCGGTCAAGCAACCAGGTGCGGGCATCGTCGAACGGAAGCAGGGCAGGAGTAGTCAAGAGAGATACCTTTCGCAGAGAAAGGCGACGACGCTGTCGACGTCATCGCGATGAAAACGGGGCAAAGCGTCTGCCAGACCGGCTGGCTGGTCGGCCACCACGGCCACTACCCGCGCGTCGTCCGGTGCCAGCCGCGGCCGGTCGAGCGCCGAATTGACGACTTCGATCTTGTCGATGGCTTCGTGCTTGAATCCTTCAACGATCACCAGGTCACACGGAGCCAGCCGGGCCAGATGGCCCGAGAGCGGTGCGTCGTTGGCCTCCGGCACCTGTTCGATCAGCATGCGCTGCCGGGGTGTCACCAGCATGACGGCTGCCGCACCGGCTTCACGGTGCCGCCAGCTGTCACGGCCGGGCGTGTCGAAATCGGCATCGTGGTGCGTGTGCTTGATCACGGCCACCCTGATCCCGCGTGCGGTCAATCGGCTGACCACGCGCTCCAGCAGCGTGGTCTTGCCACTGCCGGAGTAGCCGGCAAAACCTATGACGTTCACGTTAAGTTCCTTGCAGAAGCCTTGACGATTCTCGGCCAAAACCCGTCCGGGCGGCAACCTGCGAATGCAGCAGCCTGCCGGTTGCGTCAAGGGGTCGATCCCATTAGGCTCGATCCGTTGCCTGGCCGCTTGCCGGGTCCGTTTTCCGCCAGCCAGGTGAATTCCATGCAACTTTCCCGTCGTCTGGACCATATTGCCCCGTTTCATGTCATGGCCATCCTTGAGCGGGCCCGCGCCCTCGAAGCGGCCGGTCATGACGTCATCCATCTTGAAATCGGCGAACCGGACTTTCCCACTCCGGAACCTGTCCAGCAGGCCGCTGCCGCTGCCATGGCCGCACAGCGCACTTTTTACACGCCGGCCCTGGGCCTGCCGGAATTGCGCGAGGCCATCGCCGGCTGGTATGCCAGCCATTACGGCGTGACGGTGGAGGCCTCCCGCATCGCCGTCACGCCCGGAGCCAGCGGAGCACTGCTGCTGGCCCTGTCTGCCCTGTGCGAATCCGGCCGCTCGGTGTTGTTGCCCGACCCGACCTATCCGTGCAACCGGCATCTGGTCAGCCTGACGGGCGCCGAGCCGGTCGGCATTGCCGTGGATGCCGGCACCCGTTACCAGCTGTCGGCGCAGCATGTCGACGCGCACTGGCGGGCGGACACGGTTGCCGCCATGATCGCTTCGCCCTCCAACCCGACCGGCACCCTGATCACGCCGCCGGCCCTGGCCGAGCTGCATGAGGCCGTCCGCCGGCATGGCGGCACGCTGATCGTGGACGAGATTTACCACGGCCTGACCTACGGTGTGGATGCCCCCACGGCCCTGGCGTTGGGGGACGACATCGTGGTGATCAACAGCTTCTCCAAATACTTCCAGATGACCGGCTGGCGGCTGGGCTGGCTGGTGATGCCGCCGGCACTGGCCGAAGCGGTGGAGCGCCTGGCCCAGAACGTCTTTCTGGCGCCCCCCACGCTGGCACAGTACGCCGCACTGGCGGCATTCCGGCCGGAGACCCTGACCGTGCTGGAACAGCGGCGGGCTGAATTCCGGCGCCGGCGCGACACGCTGATGTCCTTGCTGGCCCCGCTGGGCTTTGCCTTTGCCACCGAACCGGACGGCGCTTTCTATCTGTACGCCGACGTATCGGCGCTGACCGACGACAGTTTTGCCTTCTGTGAACGCCTGCTGGCGCAGGCGCATGTCGCCATTACGCCGGGACGCGACTTCGGCAGTCATGAGCCGGAACGGTACGTGCGGATTGCCTACACCACCGACTGCCGGCGACTGGCGGAAGCCGCCGGACGCATCGCCGGCGTGCTGCGAACCTAGGGGATGTCACGGACTTGTCATGTTGCGTTGATCAAACTGTCACCTCCGGCTGGCATGTTCTAGACTGTTTGATACGCCCAGAGCGTCAATCACAACAACGAACAATCTCTGCGAGGAACACCACATGAACAACGCAATGAAGATCCTGGACCTGTACGCCAGCATCAACCACCGTCCGCGCACCTCGCTGGAGCGCGAGTTCCGCCGGGTCGATGCCAGCAACCGCCGGCCGCGGCAAACGGCCAGCCAGCCGTTCCGGATCGGCGAAGTCCGACACAGCGAACGCTGACCCCCATCCACCCCGCCGGCCTTCCTCAGCCGGCTTGTTTTTGTCTGCAACCCTGTCCTACACCGACGGTGTTTTTCCCAGCGAACGCGCCAGCCCGTCAGCCACCCGCCATGCCTGGGCGTACACGCTGACCTGCGGATTGGCCCCGATGCTGGTCGGAAACAGCGAGCCGTCGCACACCGTCACGTTATCCAGCCCCCACAGCCGCCCGTCCGGATTCACCGCCCCCTGCCGCGGTCCGGTGCCCATGGCGCATCCGCCCATGACGTGCGCGCTCACCACCCGGGTACTGAGAGCCCGCAAATCCAGGCCGTCCAGCGCCTTGCGGCATGCTGTCATGCTCTCCAGCGGCGCCAGCCGTTCGTCCAGCGGCAACACCTGCCGGGCACCCGCAGCAAACTGGATGTCAGCCATCGCCAGCAAGGCCCGCCGGGCGGCCTGCCAGAATACCGGCGTCAGTGGGTAGTCCAGCTGCGGCCGGCCGGCCTTGACGCTGACCGTGCCGCCAGCCAGATCCGGATGAAACCCGTCCCGAACAAGGGCAATCAGGACGTTGAGCCTGGGCAGGTCCGCCATCAGCCCGGCATGGCGGTCGCCGAAACCGGTCAGGGTCACGGCAGCCAGCAGGGGATGAACCGGCGGAGCTTCCAGCTTGAAGCCCGGCCGGCCGTCGACCGGATCAAGATGCAGGAAGTGATCCGAATAAACGCTTTGGGGTGCGCCCTCGAACGGTCGCACCGGTGTGGCAAACACGGCACCGGATACCAGGGTCGGATGCAGGCAGGTAGCACGCCCGATGCGGCCACCGGCATCCGGCACCCGGCTCTTGAGCAAAAGTGCCGGCGTATTGATGGCACCACCGGCCAGCACCACCTGGTCGGCCCGGATGTGCAAGGTACGGCCGGTGGGCGTCACGCCATCCGGGCCGAGGGCTGCCACCCGCACGCCACTGGCGCGCCGCCCTTGCCATTCCACGGCCTCCACCCGGGCCCGGTGCACCAGGCGCGCACCGCGCTCCAGCGCCGCCGGCAAAGCGGTCAGCAACATCGACTGCTTGGCATTGGTCGGACAGCCCATGCCGCAATAACCAAGGTTCCAGCAGCCCCGCACGTTGCGGCGGATGCGTGCATGCGGGATGCCCAGTGCCTCACAGCCACGGGCCAGCACGGCATTGTTGGGATTGGGGTCGGCCAGCCAGTCGCTGACCCCCACCAGCGCCTCGGCCCGCTCGAACCACGGCACCATGCCGGCCGGGTCCAGCGGCAGCCCGAGCCGGTCATGCCAGTAGGCCAGTGTGGTTTCGGGCGTGCGGAACGAGGTCGTCCAGTTCACCAGCGTCGAACCGCCCACCGCCCGCCCTTGCAGGATGGTGATGGCGTGATCGCGGGTCTGGCGCGCGGCGGCATCCTGGTACAGCGCCGGATACGCCTCGGCTTCGCGCAGGGTGAAATCGGACGACGAATACAGCCCGCCCTCTTCCAGCACGATCACCTCCAGCCCGGCCGAACTCAGGACATGGGCGGCAATCGCCCCGCCCGCCCCGCTGCCGGCAATCACCACGTCAGCACGCCAGACGGCATCCTCCTGCAAGCGCGCGGCATCCGTCACCCGCCAGCCACGGGCCAGCCCTTCACGTACCGGATCTGCAATCATCTTTTTTCATTCACCTTGCCGGGCCGCCAGCACCACAGCCGGCGGTCCTTCGTATCCGGTTGCGGCCCAGTGGGCCGGGTTGCCGTACCACGCAGCCAGCACCAGCTTGTGCAGGCCGCAATACACTGACCGCACCAGCGGTAGCGGACTGCCTTGCAGGCGGGCCAGCGCCCGTGCCGCCGCATCCGGCCGTACCCGGTCCCATGCCGGCAGCCGCAGGTACAGCCAGCGCACCGGGGGAAAGGACAGGAAGGCAAAGAGCTCTCCGATTTCCTGCTGCATGGGTGTGGGCAGGCTGGAAATGGCGGTATCCAGCCCAGCCAGTAGCGTCTGTCCGGCTTCCGGATCATCTGCCGGCCAGCGGCCGACCAGCGCCGGCGCCAGGGCCAGCACGACAGTCCGGCCAGTCGGACTCAGGCAGGATTCGCCGGGTGCGCAGACGGCGGGCCTGCCTGCAGACGACTGCGCCCACCAGCCGGCCAGCACCAGGGCCGCGCCGCCTGCTGCGCCGGCTTTGAGCAACTGGCGCCGGGTCACGACGGTCATCGTCAGCGCACCATCAGGCGCAGCAAGGCCTGTACCCGCTTGCCGTACGGTGCGCCGGCCATCCAGCTGGTACCCCAGCGGCTCTGGGCAAACACGGCCCGCAGGTGGCTGAACGTGTCAAAGCCGGTCTGGCCGTGATAGGCCCCCATGCCCGAAGGGCCGATGCCGCCGAACGGCAGGTCGTCCTGGGCAATGTGCAGCAGGGTGTCGTTGAGGGTGACGCCGCCGGAACGGGTTGCCGCCAGGATCTGCCCGATGCGGCGGTTGTCATGGTCAAACAGGTACAGCGCCAGCGGATGCGGCCGCTCGGCAATGTAGCGGACCGCGGCATCCAGGCTGTCGTACGTCACGACAGGCAGCAACGGCCCGAAGATTTCTTCCTGCATGATGGCCGAACCGGCCGGCGCATCCAGCACCAGGGCCGGCGCCAGCTTGCCGCCACGGCAGCCGGTCTCGGCCGACAGCGGCACGATGCGCGCGCCCTGACGCCCGGCCTCGTCCAGCAGTCCTTGCAGGCGCTGGCGGTGGCGCTCGCTGATGATGGCGCTGTAATCCGGGTTGTCGTGGATGACCGGATAGGCACGCACAGCGGCTGCCCGCAGTTCGTTCACCAGTGCCTCGCATTCGTGGCGCGGCACCAGTACGTAGTCCGGTGCGATGCAGGTCTGTCCGGCATTGACGAGCTTGCCGGCAATGATGCGCTCGGCCACGTGCTTAAGCGGCTGGCCCGGTGCTACCAGCACCGGCGACTTGCCGCCCAGCTCCAGCGTCACCGGCGTCAGGTGGGTGCTGGCCGCGGCCATGACCAGCCGGCCGACCGCTGTCGAACCGGTAAACAGCAGGTGATCGAACGGCATGGCGGAAAAACGGCGGGCCACCTCCGGACCGCCCTCGACCACCGCTGCGATGCTGTCGCCCAGATACTGCTCGCACATTTCGCGCAGCAGGGCACCGGTGGCCGGTGTCAGTTCGCTGGTCTTGATCAGTACCCGGTTGCCGGCGGCCAGTGCCGACACCAGCGGGCCGATCGCCAGATAGACCGGGTAGTTCCACGGCACGATCACGCCGACCCCGCCCTTGGGCTGCGGCAGGACCCGGCTGCGGCCGGGCTGGAACCAGATGCCGGTATGGCAGCGGCGCGGCTTCATCCAGCGCGCCAGCTGCTTTTTGGCGTGCCGTACCGCTTCGATTGCGGGAAACAGTTCCAGCAGCTGCGTTTCCACCGGCGAGCGGTGACCGAAGTCCCGGCTGACGGCCTCAGCCCAGCGGGGCGCCGCCTCCACCAGCATGGCATGCACGGCGGCCAGCCAGCGCAGCCGGGTGGCGTAATCCGGAAAGGGCTCGCCGGCAACGGCCTGGCGGTGCAACTGGAACAGCCGGCCCAGCCGGTTCAGGGCAAGCGCATCGTCAGGGAGAACGTCCATGCTATGCTGGTTTTCCTGGAGCATCTCGGTCATGTTGGCAGTCTGGCGTCAAAGCACGCCGGTTTAGAGTGACAGCTCCAGTTTTTCACGCCCTGCCGACAATTTCAAACGATTGTTTCATCATGTTGCTCGATTTCTTTTACGCGTTGCGTGCGGCCAACATCCCGGTCAGCACCACGGAATTCCTGGCTTTGCTGGGTGCCTTGCGCGCCCGGCTGGCGTTTGGCAGTCTGGAAACCTTCTACGCCCTGTCACGCACCATCCTCGTCAAGGATGAAAAGCACTACGACCGCTTTGACCGCGTTTTTGCTGCCCACTTCAACGGCGTCAGTGACGGACTGGAAGACCTGCAACGCCAGATTCCCGAAGACTGGCTGCGCAAGCTGGTCGAAAAGCACCTGAGCGCCGAAGAAAAGGCCGCCCTTCAGGGCATGGGCTGGGATGAACTGATGCGCACGCTCAAGGAACGGCTGGCCGAGCAGCACGAACGGCATCAGGGCGGCAGCAAATGGATCGGCACCGGCGGCACCAGCCCGTTCGGCGCCTATGGCTACAATCCGGCCGGTGTCCGCATCGGCCAGGACGGCTCGCGCCACCGGCGCGCCGTCAAGGTGTGGGACAAGCGTGAATTCCGCAACCTAGACGCAGGAGCAGAGCTAAGCCCGCGCAACATGCAGGTTGCCCTGCGCCGGCTGCGGGCGTTTGCCCGCCAGGGTGCCAGCGACCGGCTGGACCTGGACGCCACGCTCAGCAGCACTGCCCGCCACGGCGGCCTGCTGGATCTGGTTTTCCGCCCGGAGCTGCGCGAATCCACCAAACTGCTGCTGCTTCTGGACATCGGCGGCTCGATGGATGACCACATCCGCGAAGTGGCCGCCCTGTTTGCTGCGGCCAGGGCCGAATTCAAGCATCTGGAGTTTTTCTACTTCCACAACTGCGTCTACGAGTCGCTGTGGAAGGACAACGCCCGCCGTCATGATTCCCGTACGGCCACGCTGGATGTCCTGCACACGTTTGGCCCCGACTACCGGCTGATCCTTGTCGGCGACGCCAGCATGAGCCCGTACGAAATCGTCTACCCCGGCGGCAGCGTCGAGCACATGAACGAAGAAAGCGGTGAAGTGTGGATGCAGCGCCTGCTGGCGCATTTCCGCCATGCCGTCTGGCTCAATCCGCTGCCGCAGGCGCACTGGCCGTACGTCCAGTCGGTCGGCATGCTGCGCCAGCTGATGCAGGAGCGCATGTGCCCGCTGACGCTGGACGGCCTGACCGACGCCACCCGCTGGCTCCGGCGCACGCCGTAACCCTGTGTCAGGGCAGACCGCCGGAACAGCCGTCCGGACAAGCAGACAGGCCGCATGTGCGGCCTGTCGTACATGGAGTGCCGTTGCGGCTCAGAAGCTCAGTGCGGCACCGACAAACGGCCCGTCGGCCAGCTTGCGCTTCCAGCTGCCACCGGCCAGCTCCACGTCGCTGTAGCGATAGCCGGCCGACACGGTCAGCGGCTTGAACGGCGTAAAGCTGGCACCGATTTCACCATCCTGGTACTGGTGGATATTGCCGCTGGCCATGCCGTTGCTGGCAGCATAGCCTTGGGCATACACGCCAAAGCTTTGTCCCAGCGACATGCCGATCCGGCCGCCTACCGGCACGGCCCATTCATTGCGGCCGGCCACATCCAGATAGCTCAGCTTCGCACCGGCCGTCAGCATGACCGGGCCCAGCGGCAGCGAAAAACCGGCGCCCAGCGACAGGGTCTGGTCATCACGGCTGTCACGGTGCAGATAGTCGGCCGACAGGCCCAGACCGGCACCACTGCTGGCGTACGACAGCGACTGGTAGTTCTCGCCAACCTGCACCCCCAGCCCTCCGGCATGGGAAACCAACGGCATGGCGGCCAGTGCCACCACGGCCAACAGACGGCTTTGCATAGGGAAATCCTCTCGAAATGGATAAAAAACTGCGGAAGCCCTGATTGTATCGAAACCGATTAGCCAGATGCGCAAAAGTAAAATAATTCACCAATTTCAATATGCTACCTGCGACATAACACGAAAACGAAATACTCTTGCAGCATATTGTTTCATTTTCCGGCCGAATCTCATCAGATGGTTTACGAGCGAACCAAGCACTCGCTAGAATCACCCAATCAACCAAGCAATTGCTCGGTAGAAAAATTCAACCCGGGATGGAGGAGAAAACGCATGACGACAGCCGGTCAACGCTTCCGCGACGCGGTCGCCAACGAAAAGCCGCTGCAAGTACTGGGCGCCATCAACGCCTACGCCGCCAAGCTCGCCGAGCACAGCGGCGCCAAGGCGCTTTACCTGTCGGGTGGCGGCGTGGCAGCCAGCTCGTGCGGCATTCCCGACCTCGGCATCACCACGCTGGAAGACGTGCTGGTCGACGCCCGCCGCATCACTGACGTGACCGACGTGCCGCTGCTGGTCGACATCGACACCGGCTGGGGCGGCGCCTTCAACATCGCCCGCGCCATCCGCGCCCTCGAGCGCGCCGGGGTGGCCGCCGTCCACATCGAAGACCAGGTGCAGCAAAAGCGCTGCGGCCACCGTCCGAACAAGGCCATCGTCAGCCAGGAAGAAATGGTCGACCGCGTCAAGGCCGCCGTTGATGCCCGCCGCGATGCCAGCTTCGTCATCATGGCCCGCACTGACGCCCTGGCCGTGGAAGGCCTCGAAGCCGCCATCGACCGCGCCCGGGCCTGCGTCGAAGCCGGTGCCGACATGATCTTCCCGGAAGCCATGACCGAGCTGTCGATGTACAAACAGTTTGCCGAAGCCGTCGGCGTACCGGTGCTGGCCAACATCACCGAATTCGGCTCCACCCCGCTCTACACCCGTGACCAGCTGGCCAGTGCCGATGTCAGCCTGATCCTCTACCCGCTGTCGGCCTTCCGTGCCATGAGCAAGGCCGCCCTCGGCGTATACGGCGCCATCCTCGGCAACGGTACCCAGCAGGGCGTGCTCGACACCATGCAGACCCGCATGGAACTCTACGATCACCTTGGCTACCACGGCTACGAGCAGAAGCTCGACGCCCTGTTCCGCGAACAGAAGGCCTGAGGCCCGCCCATGCCGCGCAACCTTTTCACCGGCATTCCGGCCGAGCTGCCGCAGGAATGGATGGAAACCCTGCTGGGCGGCCGCGGCCGCTTCCGGGTCGAACGGATCGTGTCGCGCGGCCATGCCTCACCCGAAGGATTCTGGTACGACCAGGACGAACACGAATGGGTGCTGCTGCTGTCGGGCACCGCCCGGCTGGAATTCGATGAACCGGCCCGTGTACTGGAACTGCGGCCCGGCGATGCGGTCACCATACCTGCACACGAACGCCACCGGGTGGCGGCCACCGCCCCCGGCCAGGACACGGTCTGGCTCGCCGTTTTCTACAAGCCCCAATAAAACCCACATTCACTGCAATGCATTTCAGGAGCTGGAGGTCAACATGAGCGAAACCCTGCAAGTTCTTCCCAAGGCCAAGAAATCGGTCGCCCTCTCCGGTGTTGCCGCCGGCAACACCGCCCTGTGCACCGTCGGCCGCACCGGTAACGACCTGCACTACCGCGGCTATGACATCCTCGATCTCGCCACCACCTGCGAATTCGAGGAAATTGCCTACCTGCTGGTACACGGCAAGCTGCCCAGCCACGCCGAGCTCGCCGGCTACAAGAAAAAACTCAAGTCGCTGCGCGGCCTGCCGGCCAGCGTGAAATCGGCTCTCGAAGCCCTGCCGGCGGCCAGCCACCCGATGGACGTGATGCGGACCGCCGTTTCGGTACTGGGCTGCACCCTGCCGGAAAAAGACGACCACAACGCACCAGGCGCCCGTGACATCGCCGACCGCCTGATCGCTTCGCTCGGCTCCGCCCTGCTCTACTGGTACCACTTCAGCACCAACGGCCGCCGCATCGAGGTGGAAACCGACGACGACTCCGTCGGCGGCCATTTCCTGCACCTCCTGCACGGTGAAAAGCCGTCCGACCTGTGGGTGCGCGCCATGCACACCTCGCTGGTGCTGTACGCCGAGCACGAATTCAACGCATCCACCTTCACCGGCCGCGTCATTGCCGGCACGGGATCGGACATGTACTCGGCCATTACCGGTGCCATCGGCGCCCTGCGCGGCCCGAAGCACGGCGGTGCCAACGAGGTCGCCTTCGAAGTGCAAAAGCGCTACGAAAGCCCGGATGAAGCCGAAGCCGACATCAAGGCCCGCGTCGAGAAAAAAGAAGTCGTCATCGGCTTTGGCCATCCGGTCTACACCATCGGCGATCCGCGCAACAAGGTGATCAAGGAAGTGGCACGTGACCTGTCGATCGAAGCCGGCGACATGAAGATGTTCAACATCGCCGAGCGTCTGGAGTCGGTCATGTGGGACATCAAGAAAATGTTCCCGAACCTCGACTGGTTCAGCGCCGTGTCCTACCACATGATGGGTGTACCGACTGCCATGTTCACCCCGCTGTTCGTCATCGCCCGCACCACCGGCTGGGCCGCCCACGTGATCGAACAGCGCGAGGACGGCAAGATCATCCGCCCGTCGGCCAACTACACCGGCCCGGAAAACCTGACGTTCGTGCCGATCGACGAACGCTGATCCACACCGGAGAGGGGGAGCGTCCTGCTGCATGCGGGACGGCTCCCCTTTGTCGCCCCTACTGCCCCGTCATCCGCCATGAATACACAATTCCGCAAAGCCCTGCCCGGCACCGGGCTCGATTACTTTGATACCCGTGCCGCCGTCGAGGCGATCCAGCCCGGCGCCTACGCCACCCTGCCCTACACCTCGCGCGTGCTGGCTGAACAACTGGTCCGTCGCTGCGACCCGGCCAGCCTCACCGACTCGCTCAGGCAGCTGATCGAGCGCAAACGTGATCTGGACTTCCCGTGGTACCCGGCCCGCGTGGTCTGCCACGACATTCTCGGCCAGACCGCACTGGTCGATCTGGCCGGCCTGCGCGACGCCATCGCCGACCAGGGCGGCGACCCGTCGCTGGTCAATCCGGTGGTGCCGACCCAGCTGATCGTCGACCATTCGCTGGCCGTCGAATGCGGCGGCTTCGACCCGGAGGCCTTCGAGAAAAACCGCGCGATCGAAGACCGCCGTAACGAAGACCGTTTCCACTTCATCGAGTGGACCAAGACCGCGTTCAAGAACGTGGACGTGATCCCGGCCGGCAACGGCATCATGCACCAGATCAACCTGGAAAAAATGAGCCCGGTGATCCAGGCGCGCGACGGCGTGGCCTTCCCCGACACCTGTGTCGGCACCGACAGCCACACCCCGCACGTTGATGCACTGGGGGTAATCGCCATCGGCGTTGGCGGGCTGGAAGCGGAAACCGTGATGCTCGGCCACCCGTCGATGATGCGCCTGCCCGACATCGTCGGCGTCAGGCTGACCGGCCAGCGCCAACCCGGCATCACCGCCACCGACATCGTGCTGGCACTCACCGAGTTCCTGCGCAAGGAGCGCGTGGTCGGTGCCTACGTCGAATTCTTCGGCGAAGGCGCGGACAGCCTGTCGATCGGCGACCGCGCCACCATCTCCAATATGTGTCCGGAGTACGGCGCCACCGCGGCGATGTTCTACATCGACCAGCAGACCATCGATTACCTCAAGCTCACCGGCCGCGAGCCGGAACAGGTCGCGCTGGTGGAAACCTACGCCAAGACCACCGGCCTGTGGACCGACGCGCTGCAAAGCGCCCAGTACGAGCGCGTGCTGACGTTTGATTTGTCTACCGTCGTGCGCAATATGGCCGGCCCGTCCAACCCGCACAAACGCCTGCCCACTTCCGCTTTGCAAGAACGTGGCATCGCCGACGAAACCAGGCTCACCGCCGCACGCGATGAAGAAGCGCAAGGCCTGCTGCCGGACGGCGCGGTGATCATCGCTGCCATCACCAGCTGCACCAACACGTCCAACCCGCGCAACGTGATCGCCGCCGGCCTGTTGGCCAAAAAGGCCAACACACTGGGGCTGACCCGTAAGCCGTGGGTGAAAAGCTCGTTCGCACCGGGCTCGAAAGTCGCCCGGCTGTACCTGGAAGAGGCCGGCCTGCTACCGGAGTTGGAAAAGATGGGCTTTGGCATCGTCGCCTACGCCTGCACCACCTGTAACGGCATGTCCGGCGCGCTCGACCCCGCAATCCAGCAGGAAATCATCGAGCGCGACCTCTACGCCACCGCCGTGCTGTCGGGCAACCGCAACTTCGACGGGCGCATCCACCCCTACGCCAAGCAGGCCTTCCTGGCCTCGCCACCGCTGGTGGTCGCCTACGCCATCGCCGGCACCATGCGCTTTGACATCGAACAGGACGTGCTGGGCGTGGTCGACGGCAAGGAAATCCGCCTGAAAGATTTGTGGCCGTCGGATGAGGAAATCGACGAGCTGGTCGCGTCCTGCGTGAAGCCGGAGCAGTTCAAGCAGATCTACATCCCGATGTTCGACCTGGGCAAAGCCGAGCAGGCCGAAAGCCCGCTTTACGCCTGGCGCCCGATGTCGACCTATATCCGCCGCCCGCCGTACTGGGACACCGAAGGCATGGGCGCGCTGGCCGCCAGCCCGCGCACGCTCAAGGGCATGCGTCCGCTGGCCATCCTGCCGGACAACATCACCACCGACCACCTGTCGCCGTCCAACGCCATTCTGGCCAGTTCCGCCGCCGGCGAATACCTCGCCAAGATGGGCCTGCCGGAAGAGGACTTCAACTCGTACGCCACCCACCGTGGCGACCACCTCACCGCCATGCGCGCCACCTTCGCCAACCCGCAGCTAGTCAACGAAATGGCCATTGTCGACGGTGCGGTGAAAAAGGGCTCGCTCGCCCGCGTCGAACCGGAAGGCAAGGTGATGCGGATGTGGGAGGCCATCGAAACCTATATGGCGCGCAAACAGCCGCTGATCATCGTTGCCGGCGCCGACTACGGCCAGGGTTCAAGCCGCGACTGGGCAGCCAAGGGCGTGCGTCTGGCCGGGGTGGAAGTGATCGTCGCCGAGGGCTTCGAGCGCATCCACCGCACCAATCTGATCGGCATGGGCGTGCTGCCGGTGGAATTCCAGCCGGGCACTACCCGCCTGACGCTGGGACTGGACGGCACCGAGACCTATGACATCCAGGGCAAGCTGTCGCCACGTTGCACACTGACGCTGGTGATCCACCGCCAGAACGGCGAAACCACCGAAGTACCGGTCACCTGCCGTCTGGATACCGCCGCCGAAGTGCGTGTCTACCAGGCGGGCGGTGTGTTGCAGCGCTTCGCGCAGGACTTCCTCGAGTCCAACGCTTCGCGCGAAACGGAACCCGCCTAAACGGACAGGCCGCGCTGGTGCGGAGCCGGGCACTACACAGCCCGGTTTCGCACCCGCCGGCCCTCCCACCCAGGAAACCCAGCCATGAGCCAACAACCCCAGATCCGGATTCCCGCCACCTACATGCGCGGCGGCACCAGCAAGGGCGTGTTCTTCCGCCTGCAGGACCTGCCGCCGGCATGCCAGCAACCGGGTGCGGCCCGTGACGCGCTGTTCATGCGCGTGATCGGCAGCCCCGACCCGTATGCCGCACACATCGACGGCATGGGTGGCGCCACTTCCAGCACCAGCAAGTGTGTGATCCTCAGCAGGAGCAGCGTCCCCGAGCATGACGTGGACTACCTGTACGGCCAGGTGTCGATCGACAAGCCGTGTGTCGACTGGTCGGGCAACTGCGGCAACCTCTCCACCGCTGCCGGTGCCTTTGCCATTCACGCCGGTCTGGTCGACCCGCTGCGCATCCCCGACAACGGCATCGCCGTCGTGCGCATCTGGCAGGCGAACATCGGCAAAACCATCATCGCCCACGTCCCGGTCACCAATGGCCAGGTACAGGAAACCGGTGATTTTGAGTTGGATGGTGTCACCTTCCCCGCCGCCGAAATCGTGCTTGAATTCATGGATCCGTCGGATGACGGTGATGCCGGCGGTTCGATGTTCCCCACCGGCAATCTGGTCGACCTGCTGGAAGTACCGGGTGTCGGCTGCTTCCCGGCAACCATGATCAGCTCCGGTATCCCGACCGTGTTCGTCAACGCGGCCGACATCGGTTACACCGGCACCGAACTGCGCGAAGCAATCAACAGCGACCCCGAGCAGCTGGCACGCTTCGAGAAGATCCGCGTTGCCGGTGCCTTGCGCATGGGCCTGATCAAGACGCCGGAAGAAGCCGCCACCCGCCAGCACACGCCGAAAATCGCCTTTGTCGCGCCGCCGGCGAGCTACACCGCGTCCAGCGGCAAAACCATCGATGCCGGTGAAATCGACCTGCTGGTGCGCGCGCTGTCGATGGGCAAGCTCCATCACGCGATGATGGGCACCTGCGCCGTCGCCATTGGTACCGCCGCTGCAGTGCCCGGCACGCTGGTGAATCTTGCCGCCGGCGGCGGCGAGAAGGACGCGGTACGCTTCGGCCACCCGTCGGGCACCTTGCGCGTCGGTGCCAGTGCCGTCTGCCAGAACGGCCAGTGGAGTGTCACCAAGGCCGTGATGAGCCGCAGCGCCCGCATCCTGATGGAAGGCTGGGTACGCGTACCGGCCACAATAGACTGAACAAAAAGTGCAGGTAAAATGAAATCGGGTGAATCTGAACGATTCACCCGATTTCGCTTGGACATAAACCGTATGGGCGTTGTGCAAACACGATGATTTGCGTCTTCAAGGCAGCCTTGCGGTCGGTAGAGTGAGAGACAGAATCAAGGGAGGTTCATAGCAAGCGACGCTTACGGAATCCCTTATTTATCAGATAGCACAGCAACTTCTGCGGTGAGGGTTCACTCACCACTTTTGTCGCTGCGACGCCCCCGGTATTGAGGAGCACATGAAGTTAGAGTCCAATCCACCATGACATGGAGATTGGACATGAAGAAACGTTTCACCGAAGAACAGATCATCGGGTTTCTGCGCGAAGCAGAAGCAGGCATGCCCGGAGCCGAACTGTGCAGCAACACGCTTCCTCGGAAGCCAACTATTACCTTTGACGCAGCAAGTTTGGTGGCATGAACGTCTCGGAGGCCAAGCGACTCAAAGAGCTGGAGAGCGAGAATGTGCGGCTGAAGAAGCTCCTGGCCGAGACGATGCTCGAGAACGAGATTGCCAAAGAGGCGCTGCGAAAAAAGTGGTGAGCGTCGATCGCTGCGTCTGGCTGGTATGAGCCCCGGTTCATTCCGTTACCAGCCCGCCACCGACCGCAATGCGGCCTTGAAAGCGAAGATCATCGCGCTCGCGCAACGTCACCGTCGTTACGGGGCTGGCATGATCTGTTTGAAGCTGCGGCAGGAAGGCATACGGGTCAATCACAAGCGAGTGGATCGGCTTTATGCCGAGGCGGGTCTGCAAATTCGCCGGCGCAAGAAGGTGCCGGTAGCAGCTCGTCACCCACTGGCTTGCCCTTTGGCGGCCAATCAGGTCTGGTCGATGGACTTTGCGTTCGACCGGACGGCGGAAGGCCGCGTCATCAAGAGTCTGACCGTCGTCGATGATGCCACGCACGAGGCAGTCGCGATCGTGCCGGAGCGCGCAATGAGTGGCATGCATCTGACGCGTGTCCTTGACCAGTTGGCGACAACACGCGGCTTGCCCAAAGCGACCAGGACAGATAACGGCAAGGAGTTCTGCAGTCGTACCATGCTCACCTGGGTGCATGCTCGTAGTGTTCAGCTCTTCCTCATCGAGCCCGGCAAGCCCAATCAGAACGCCTGCATCGAATCGTTTAACGGGCGCTTCCGGGATGAGTGCCTGAACGAACACTGGTTTACCAGCCTGCGCCATGCACAGGTCGTCATTGAAGCCTGGCGGAGGGAATACAACAACGAAAGACCCAAGAAAGCGCTTGGCGGTTTGACGCCGACGGCCTACGCCAAATCACTCGCTAAGAAATCAGGTAAATTAAGCTCGGACTCTAAAGCGCTCTGCTACTGAGAACGGGGAGACGTCGGCCATATAAGAAATAATAACCAGTTTCCGAAAAAACGTGCTTGCGACACAATTCGACGATCAGCATGTCGAACCGATTTCATCACCCATTGTGCCTGCTCATGCAAGATACGGGTGCAAACAGCGCTCCCTTTAGCTGCGCAACTGGCTGCAACAACCGGAGCACCATGGTTATGCTTGGCTGGTTTGCCCTGCCACACGAGCAATCAGGGCAGACAAGGCTGTTTCAACGGTTTGCCAGCGAATTCCGGCACGATCACCACTGAAGTGATGTACAAAGGCTTCCACACGCAGATCCGGGCCTGCAATGGCAAACCAGACCGTTCCGACCGGCTTGGCCGCACTGCTGCCTCCCGGACCTGCCACACCACTGACAGCAATGCTCCAGTCTGCTCCGGACAACCTTTGCACCCCAGTTGCCATTTGCCGCACAACGGCCTCGCTCACGGCCCCATGGTCATACAAGGTTTCGGGCTGCACGGCCAGCAGCTGCATCTTGGCAGCATTGGCATAACTGACTACTCCCCATCCAAACCAGTGACTTGAACCGGCAACTTCGGTCAGGGTGGCCGAGATCAAGCCTCCGGTACAGGATTCGGCCGTCGCCAGTGACTGACCGTACTGGAGCAAAAAGCGACCAAGGTCAGACGACAAGGCCAGCAAATGATCGGTCATGACCTGCATCCTCGCGTGCGATAGCGTTCAATCAGGGCATTCGTTGAACTGTCATGCTTGGGTGGTTTTGTTGAAGCCAGCTCGGGCGCGATGCGCTTGGCCAGTTGCTTGCCGTATTCAACCCCCCATTGATCAAACGAGTTGATACCCCAGATCACGCCCTGAACAAATACCTTGTGTTCATAAGCGGCCAGAAGCATTCCCAAAAAATGAGGAGAAAGTTCGTCGATAACAATCGTATTGGATGGCTGATTGCCGGGAAATACTTTTTGTGGCAACAAGGCATCAAGCAATTCTCCGGTCACACCGGCTGCCTGCAATTCTTCCAATACCTCGGTATCCGTCTTGCCCCGCATCAGGGCTTCCGTTTGCGCCAAGCAGTTTGCCACGAGCTGTTGGTGATGTTGTCCAATAGCGTAATGACTACGCAAAGGCAAGATAAAGTCGCAAGGCACCAGTCGCGTTCCTTGATGCAGCAACTGAAAAAATGCGTGCTGGCTATTGACACCGACCTCTCCCCATACAACAGGACCGGTATCAAAGTCCAGCATTTCACCAAATCGCCCTACCCGTTTCCCGTTTGATTCCATATCAAGTTGCTGCAAATAAGCAGGTAGTCTTGCAAGGCCATGAGCGTAAGGCATGATGGCATGGGTATGGGCACCGTAAAAAGTGTTGTACCAGACTCCCAATAAAGCCATCACCACTGGAATGTTTTTTTCATGCGGAGCAGTAAAAAAATGCTGGTCCATTTCCCGTGCGCCATCAAGAAAGGCCCTGAAGTGCCTCTCTCCGATAGCAATCATGACAGACAGGCCAATGGCAGACCAGACGGAATAGCGCCCTCCTACCCAATCCCAAAACCGGAACATCTGCTCAGGAGCGATCCCAAAATCCTTGACAGCCTCAACATTGCTTGAAATGGCTACAAAATGTTTTGAGACATCAGAACCTTGTGCTTTTTGCAAGAACCACGCTTTAGCTGCATATGCATTATCAAGTGTTTCTGGCGTAGAAAAAGATTTTGATGAAACGATAAACAAGGTAGTAGCCTGATCAAGACCCTCCAAGGTCTGAGCAAGATCTGCCCCATCAAGGTTGGAAACAAAATGCACACGGATATCAGACAGAGCATATGGATGCAAAGCCTGCACTGCCAGCCGAGGCCCTAGATCAGAACCTCCTATACCAATATTGACAACATCCCGAATGGGAGAGCCATTAAAACCACACCATATTTTTTGACGGATTTTTTCAGAAAAATCAAAGCATCGACGAAGTTCCCGGTGGACAACAGGCACAACATTTTGCCCATCAACAGAATAAACATCATCTACACTTGCCCTTAAAGCAAAGTGCATGACGGCACGATGCTCACTGGTATTGATCTGCTCTCCTAGACGTGCCGCTTCAACCCAGTCACTCAGACCTGCCACTTTTGAAAGCTCAACCAAAAGATCCAATGAGCGGCCAGTAATTCTGTTTTTTGAAAAATCCAACAAAAAACCGTTTAAATCAATCGAAAAATTCAAAAATCTGTCAGATTCAGCCTCAAATAAATCCCGCATCTCCACATGCCTTGTAGATCTCTGATGCAAATGAAGCTGAGCCCATACAGAAGTCAGATTAATTTCATTAATCGATTGAAATCTCATGTTTCCACCAAATCTTATAGCTTAATAAAATAATCCCGATAGTATTTTAGTTCATCAATAGACTCGTGAATATCTGCCAGCGCCTCATGTTTCCCGCTCTTTTTAAAACCCTTTGAAAGTTCAGGCTTCCATCTTTTACATAATTCTTTAAGAGTAGACACATCGAGATTGCGATAATGGAAATACTCTTCCAGATCAGGCATCCAGCGAGCCATAAAACGCCGGTCTTGACAGATAGAATTACCACACATAGGAGAGGTTTTAACAGGAATATATTCCTTCATGAACGAAAGTACTTGTTGAGAAACCGAATTTTCATTCTGGGTTGACTGTAGTACCTTCTCAATCAAGCCACTACGGCCATGCGTAGATTTGTTCCAGTCATCCATAGAGTCCAGAATACTTGCAGACTGATTAACGACCAAGACAGGAGACTCAGCAATGATATTCAAATTACCATCAGTAATGACCATGGCGACCTCCAGAATACGATCAGTATCCGGATTCAAACCCGTCATTTCCATATCAATCCAAGCAAGGTTATTCTGGTCTTGTAACATAACAATGATTCCTATTCACATAAAATATTGACTAAGATTTATTCTAAATAAAAACACAATAGCAAAAACACACAATTGATCAACAAAAATCAAAAATATACCACCCCCCCCTAAAAAGCAAAGGCCCCCAGCGTGTGCTGGGGGCCTTGATGGGGAGCCTGGCGGTGTCCTACTTTCGCACGGGTATCCGTACTATCATCGGCGCTAAGTGGTTTCACGGTCCTGTTCGGGATGGGAAGGGGTGGGACCCACTCGCTATGGCCACCAGGCATAAACTGTCGAGCCGTCGTGCTGCTTTCGCAACACGCCGCCTCATCAAACGGTCAAAGAAGTGACAGGTCAGATCGATCGTCGCATTCACTGAATGCTTCAACTTATAGGATCAAGCCTCACGGGTAATTAGTATCGGTTAGCTTAACGCATTACTGCGCTTCCAC